>JAJDTI010000001.1 GCA_022827245.1 Pseudomonadales bacterium
CTCCCGGCGCCTGTCCCAGAGGTCTCCCACCACCTCGCGCCGGCGGTCGTCGTCGAGGAACCGCACCAGGCGCACCACGCCGACCAGCGGGTCCAGTCCCGGCATCGGCGAGAAGTCCCGCGTCATCCGGCCCACGATGAATCCGGCCAGGGCCAGGTTGACCACGATCGAGACCACGAGCGCCGCAATCAGCCATCTATTCCGCATCGCGTTCCTCTCTCGCGTTCCCGACCGCGTTCCCAACCGTTCCCAACGTTCCCGGAGCCGTCTCCCGTGCGGCCTCTTCGGCCGCCAGTTCTTCCTCGAAGACCGGGGAGAATGCCAGCGCGGACACGGCGTCCTCGACCCCGTCCTCCGCATTCGGCCATGCGAACCCGAGCACGAAACCCAGGGCAAGCGGCGCCACTGCCGTGGCCGCCAGCGGACGCCAGCGCCCGGGCGTGAGCCAGTCCGGCAACACCGTGCCCGCCGCCGGGGGCAACCGGCCCAGGATGCGCGCCTTCAGCCCCAGTTCCGGCGGCGCCGGGAGGCTGTCCTCGAGGAGAGCCTCCAGCGCCTGCGCGGCCTGAAGCTCCGCACGGCCCGCCGCCGTCCCGGCGACCCCGCGGGCCGCATCGCGCAGGTCCGCCGGCCACCGCTCGAGATCGGCGCCGTGCGCGTCCAGGTACCGGATGAACTCTTCAACGGTCATGTTGCACTTTCCCGCGCCTCACCGGCGTCTTCACGAAACGCCAGGAGCCGCTTCCTGAGCGTGCGCCGCGCGCGCGCCACAAGCGACTCCAGCGCATCCACCGAAACCTCCAGCACGACCGCGGCGTCGCGGTTCGACCAGCCCTGCAACTGGCACAGGACGAGCGCCGCGCGCTGCCGCTCGGGCAGCTCGGCGACGGCGGCCCGGACCGCCGCGCGGCGCTCCTCCGCGATGCTGCCGGGCAGGCCGGAGTACCGTTCGTCCGCCAGCGTCTCGAGTCCGTCCTCGACGACCTCGCGGCGCCGGCGGAAGGCATCCACGCACAGGTTGTGCGCGATCCGGTAGAGCCACGTCGACACGCGCACCCGGCCTTCCTGGAACGTCCCGGCGCGGTCCCACACCCGCAGGAAGGTCTCCTGCGCAATGTCCTCGGCGTCGGCCCGGTTGTCCGTCATCCGGAACACGTAGGCCTGGACCCCGCCGAGGTGCCGGTCCAGCAACACGCCGAACGCGGCGCGGTCCCGGGAGCGGATCCTGCCCAGGAGTTCCTCGTCCGATGGCTCCGGCAACCGCCACTACCCTTCGGCGGCGTCGCCCGGCGCCTTCGCGTGCCGGTCCCGCCCGCGCCCCTCGCGCATTTCGCGCCGGGTCAGGCGACCGTCACCGTCGGCATCGAGGGCGCGCAGCCGCTCGACATCCGGCGCCCACTCACCGGCCTCCAGCGCGCCGTCACCGTTCTCGTCCATGCGGGCGAACCTACGCTCGCGGGCGGCACTGCGCGCGGCCCGGGGCAGCTCCCGCCACTCTTCGCGGGACACGTTGCCGTCACCGTCCGCGTCGGCGGCATCGAAGGCCTCCTCGCCGAACCGGTCGCGCGGTCGCCGGCGGTCGCGCGGCCCGTCGCCGCGCCGGTGCCCGCGCCTGGCCTCTTCACCCCCGCGACCGCGCCGATCCATCCCAGCTGCCGCGAACTCCTCCGGGGTGACGCGACCGTCGCCGTCTGCGTCGACTCGGGCGAAACGCCGGGCGGCGCGGGACTCGAGCGTCTCGATGGAGACGCCGCGCTCGGCCTTGGCGCCCTCGTCGGCGTCGGCGTCAGGCGCGTCCGTCGCCCCGGCCGCGGAGAACGCGGCGATGGCGACACCGAGGAGGCCGCGCCGTAGGACGGCGCGGGCTCGTGGGCCGGTGGGGCTGGGCCGCGAGCGGCGCCGAAGGCGACGGTTGCGGGGCGCGAGAGAGAGCGTGCGAATCGTCATGTCGGGGTTTCCCTGCGTTGAAACTCGTTCGCCTCCCTGTACGGACCAACCGCCCGAATCCGTCGCCTCATCCAGGCGCCAGCACGCCGAGCTCCGGCGGCTTCGAGAGCAATCCGCGATCGGTGATCCACCCGGCCACCAGTTCCGCGGGCGTGACGTCGAAGGCGGGATTGCGCACCCTGACGCCCGGCGCGGCCGGGATGGGACCGGTGACCTCGTCCGGGTCGCGTTCCTCGATCTCGACGTCCGCCCCGACGGCGGTGTCCGGGTCGAAGGTGGACGACGGGAACGCGACGTAGAAAGGGACCCCGTGGTAGCCAGCCGCGATCGCGAGGCCCCGTGTGCCGATCTTGTTCACGACGTCGCCGTTCGCCGTCACGCGGTCCGCGCCCGTGATGACGAGGTCGACGGCGCCCTCCGCCATCAGGTGCGCCGCCATCCCGTCGCAGATCAGGGTCACGTCGAGCCCGGCCTCGGAAAGCTCCCAGGCCGTCAGGCGCGCCCCCTGGAGGACCGGCCGGGTCTCGTCCACGAACACGCGCAGGTGCGCGCCCGCCTCGTGGGCGAGGTACATCGGCGCGGTCGCCGTGCCGAGGGCGGACACGGCCAGGGCCCCCGCGTTGCAGTGCGTCAGCACGCCCATGCCGTCCCGCAGGAGGCCCACCCCGTGCGCGCCGATCGCGCGGCACATCGCGGCGTCTTCCCGGTGGATCGCCTCCGCCTCCCGGACCGGGTCGGCGGCGGCCAGGACACGGTTGACCGCCCAGGCGAGATTGGAGGCCGTCGGGCGCGCCGCAACCAGGGTCGCCGCCGCCGCTTCGAGATCGTGCCCGCCCCGCTCCGCAAGCGCCATGCCGTAGGCCGCCGCCACGCCGATGGCCGGAGCGCCTCGCACCTGCATGCAGGCGATCGCTTCGGCGACCTCCGCGGCGTCCTTCCGCTCGACGTAGACAACCTCCGCCGGCAACCGCCGCTGGTCGAGCAGCCACAGCCGCCCCTCCTGCCAGCGGATCGACGGAGGGACCTTCATCGTGTTGGCGAGTGGGGATGGCCGCAGGAAACGAATGCCGTTCGATCATAGCACCCGGACGGAAGGCGGCCGCGGCACGGCCAATCGGGATGACACCGGCATCGGCCCCGCGATAGGCTCGCGCGCCGGCACCGTCCCAAGGACTCGCACGGCCCGGCGGCAGGAGCGGCGATGGCCCACAACGAGTACATCCTGACCCTGCACTGCCCGGACCGGCCCGGCCTCGTGTTCGCCGTCAGCAAGTGGCTGGTCGGCCATGGCTGCAACATCGTCGCGAGCGACCAGTTCGGCGACCCGCACAGCGGCCGCTTCTTCCTGCGGCTCGCCTTCGTCGGCGAGGCCACGCTCGGCGCGCTCATGGACTCGTTCGTCGCCGTCGCCGACCGCTACGGGATGAGCTGGGGACTATGGCCCGCCGGCGAACGGCCCCGGGTCCTGATCATGGTGTCGAAGTACGAACACTGCCTCGCGGACCTCCTGCACCGCGCCCGCGTCGGCGACCTTCCCATCGATGTCGACCTCGTGCTCTCGAACCATCCCGACGCGGGCTACCTGGCGACGGCCTTCGACGTCGACTTCCTGCACCTGCCCATCACGCCGGAGAACAAGGCGCTCCAGGAACGGAAGATGCTCGCGGAGGTGCGCGCGCGCGGCATCGACTTCGTGGTGCTGGCGCGCTACATGCAGATCCTGACGGAGGGGACCTGCTCGACGCTCGCGGGCCGGGCCATCAACATCCACCACTCCTATCTGCCGAGTTTCAAGGGCGCCAGGCCCTACCCGCAGGCGCACGAGCGCGGCGTGAAGATCATCGGCGCCACCGCCCACTACGTGACGCCGGACCTGGACGAGGGTCCGATCATCGAGCAGGGCACGGCGCGGGTCGATCACCGGCACACCCCGGCCGACCTCGAAGCCGCGGGGCGCAACATCGAGACGCAGGTGCTCGCGCGGGCCGTGCGTTACCAGGCGGAGCACCGCATCCTCCTCAACGGCGCCCGCACGGTGGTGTTCCGTTAACGGACCCGGAGGCAGCATGCAGGTCGCTCCATCCGGCCCGGCACTCGGCGCCCAGGTCGCACTGGACCTGCGCGAGGCGCTGCGCTCGCGCGAGGTCACGGGCGCGCTGCAGGACGCCCTGCTCGCGCATCACGTCCTCTTCGTGCGCGACCAGAGGCTCACCGCCCGCGAGTTCCAGGAACTCGGAGAGCGGTTCGGAACCCTGGAGACCCACCCCGCCTACCCGACGGTACCCGGGGCGGCGGGGGTGCAGGTCCTCGAGAGCACGCCGGAGGAACCGTCCCGCATCGAGACCTGGCACTCGGACATGACCTTCCGCGAGACGCCGCCGGCGGTCACGCTGCTCTACGCGCGGGTCGTGCCGGAGGTGGGCGGGGACACGCTGTGGGCCAGCGCGCACGCGGCGTACGAGGGACTGTCCCCGGCCTTTCGCACCCTCGTCGACGGGCTGCGTGCCGTGCACGACTTCGCCCACGGCTTCCGCGAGAGCCTGGAGGCCCCCGGCGGATACGAACGCCTGCGGACCGCCGTGGCCGAGAACCCGCCCGTTACGCACCCGGTGGTGCGCACGCACCCGGCATCCGGCGCGAAGTCGCTCTACGTCAATCCGCTCTTCACGACACGGCTGGAAGCGCTGACGAGGCGCGAGAGCGACGCCCTGCTCGCGTTCCTGTGCCGCGAGATCACCACGGACGAGTACACCGTGCGGCTCTCCTGGCGCCCAGGCACCATCGCCATCTGGGACAACCGGACCACGCAGCACAAGCCCGTGAACGACTACTTTCCGCAGCGCCGGCGTATGTACCGGGTGACGGCGACAGGGGAACGGCCACGCTGAGGCGCGCCGGCGATGTTCCGTTGCGGCGGATGCCGTTCGCGACGCCTGGCTACCTCCCAGCCCATCTCCTGGGCTCAGCCCCCAACCCCTACCAAGAGCAGGGAGCGGTTTCCACGGGCCGTCCACGGACGCGGTCCCCCAAAGCAACAGAGCGCCGGTGGGCGGGCGGTGGAAAACGCGGCGCCGCGCGGTCGCGTGCTTCGATTAGGGCGATGTTCGGTCGCGAGGCACTCGCCCGTGCCCGCGACTCACGCCAACGCCAACGGCGGGCGCATTCGGCGGCCCGATCGCTTGTGAGGGTCGCCTACAACGCAGCGCGGCGCAGTTCCCGCTCCCGCATCAGCAGGAACAGCGGCAGCCCGAGCGACACGCCCACGACGCAAGTCCCGGCGATCGGCATCCACAGACCGGACAGCGACAGCCGGCGTCCCTCGTGGAGCACGAACCAGATCAGGACCACCGCCGAAACCAGCACGTCGAGCCACGCGAAGGTGGACATCCGCGAGCGCGCGACCTCCGCCGCCATGGCGACGATGTCCAGGCCGCCGTGCTCGAACCCCCAGGCCACGAGGGCGCTGTACGGAAGCACCGTTCCCAGCACGCACATGAGTCCGTAGAACCTGAGCACGGCGCCCCCCTCCAGGTGTCCTGGCTTTCCTAGTTCCTCCCGCGGGCCAGCCCCGCCCCGGTCAGGTATGCGTGGCTGCGCTCGACGGCGGTCATCATGTCCGTGTCGCAGGCATCGAGTTCGACGATCACCCACTCGAGGACGTCGGGGTCCGCCGCGCCGACGGTCGCCGGAATGTCCATCCGCCCGTCGCCCACGGCCACGTGCGCCCGTCCCTTCTCGAGCGGCCCGTCCTTGATGTGCAGCAGCGGCGTCCGGTCCCGGACGCGGGCGACTTCCGCGGCCGGGTCGCAGGCGCCGAAGTTGGCGGCCCAGTAGGTGTCGATCTCGAACTGCACCCCGGGGCAGAGTTCCTGGAACAGGTGGTACGCCGGCACGCCGTCGAGTTCCGTGAACTCCCACCAGTGGTTGTGCAGGAACAGGCCGATGCCCGCGCGCCCCAACGCCTCGACGAGACCGTTGACGGTGTCGGCCGTGCGCCGGACGGCGTCCAGGTCACGGAAGTCGTCCGGAGCGAACCCGCCGGCCGCGCGCGTGAGTCCCAGCTCGCCGACGACGTCGCAGACCCTCGCAACCTCCGTTCGGTTCGCCCACGGGTAGTGACTCGACGAGACGCGCATGCCGAGCTCCTCCACCCGCCGCCGGAACGCGCCCGGGGACATGCCGAAGAGGGCGAACGGCTCGACGCCGGCGTAGCCGATCTCGGCCAGGCGGGTAAGGACGCCGTCGAAGTCCGACTCGGACGCCTCCCGCAGCGAGTAGAGCTGGACGGACAGCGGCGCGGTCACGGGGTCACCTCCGCGCCGCCGGCGGCCGACGCGTACACCGCGTCCAGGATGTCCTGGACCGCCAGTGCCTGGGCGTGCGTTACCGCCGGCGGTTCGCGGCCCGCGACGACGTCCAGGAAATGCTGCATGCGGCTCATGTGCGGATACTCCAGATCGTCCGGCACAGGCGTCTCCACGGTGACGTATCCGTCCCCGCCCTCCCGGTAGAGCTTCGACTCGTAGGCGCTGTAGGCCGCCTCGGTGCCGAAGAGTTCGACGTTCATCGTGTGGGGGACCTCCTGGTGCATGGCCCATGCCGCGTCGAGGGACAGCGTCGCTCCTCCGCCGAGCCGGACCAGGGCCGTCGCGAAATCCTCGACGTCGAACACGCCGCCCTCCGCCTCCGAGCGCCCCCAGTCGATCTCCGCGAGCCCCCGGACGCCAAACTTCGCGTGCGTGGCGCCGGACACGGATACCGCATCGAAGTCGTCCAGCGCGAACAGCGCCGCGTCGAGCATGTGGACACCGATGTCCAGCAGGCTGCCGCCGCCGGCCTCCGAGCGGCGGGTGAACCAGCTGCCGATGCGGGGGATCCCCGCCCGGCGGCGCCAGTACGCCTTGACGTGGTAGACCTCTCCCAGCGCGCCCGCCGCCACCAGCGCCCGCGCCGTCTGCACCTCCCGCGAGAAACGCTGGTTCATGCCCAGCATGAAGCAGCGGCCACTGGCTTCCGCGGCGGCGACGACCTCGCGCGCCTCCGCGCCGTTGAGGGCGAAGGGCTTGTCCAGCAGCGTGTGCTTGCCGGCCTCGAGCGCCGCGCGCGCGACCGGCGCGTGCCACCGGTTCGGGACCGCGATGTACACCGCGTCGACCGCATCCAGCGCCAGCAGCCCCTCGGCGTCGCCGAACGTCCGTTCGACGTCGAACTGCTCCGCGAAATCCCTTGCGCGCCCCTCGTGTGGATCCGCGACCGCGACGATGTCCGCTTCCGGCAGGCGGGCGAGCTCGCGGCACGCGATGTGGGCGATGGCGCCGGCCCCGATCACGCCAAACCTCGTCACCGTACCGGAACCGCCCATGCCTCCTCCCGCGCCGCCGCCGCGGCTATCGTATCGCAGGGTCCGCTGCTAATCTGTGGCCGAAACCCGGCGATGGAACACGGCGCATGACGCAGGGCGCAGCCCGGCTCCGCATGGGGCTGGTCGGCGGCGGCGAGGGGTCCTTCATCGGTCCCGTCCACCGCATGGCCGCCGAACTCGACGGACGGATCGAACTCGTCTGCGGAGCGTTCTCCTCCGACGCGGCGCGGTCGAAGCGCTCGGGGGGCGCGCTTTACGGACTGCCGCCCGAGCGGTGCTACGCCACCTTCGAGGAGATGTTCCACGCCGAGGCCGCGCTCGACGAGCAGGAGCGCATGCACTTCGTCACGGTCGCGGTGCCGAACCACCTGCATTTCCCGGTCGCCCGGGGCGCACTCGAGGCCGGATTCCACGTCGTGTCCGACAAGCCGGTGACGTTCGATCTCGACGAGGCGAGGACGCTTGAGAAGCTCGTCTCCGAGACCGGCCTCCTGTTCGGCCTCACCTACAACTACACGGGCTATCCGATGGTGAAGGAAGCCCGGCACCTCGTCCGTTCCGGTGCGTTCGGCGACGTCCGGCGGGTGATCGTGGAGTACATCCAGGGCTGGCTCGCGGAGCCGATGGAACGCGCGGGGAACCGGCAGGCCGAGTGGCGCACCGATCCCGCGCGCTCCGGGGCCGCGGGCTGCATCGGCGACATCGGCACGCACGGGGAGAATCTCGCGGCCTACGTCACGGGCCTCGCCATCAGCGAACTCTGCGCCGACCTCACGGCCTTCGTGCCGGGCCGGCCCCTCGACGACGACGGCAACGTCCTGCTGCGCTTCGACAACGGGGCGCGTGGCGTGCTGTTCGCAAGCCAGATCGCGGTCGGCGAGGAGAACGGGCTCAAGCTGCGGGTGTACGGCGAACGCGGCGGCCTCGAATGGTCGCAGATGGAGCCCAACTCCCTCGTCGTCCGCTGGCCCGACCGGCCGGCGGAGATCAGGCGCACCGGCGCACCCGGGGTCGGCGCCGCGGCCGGTGCGGCGACACGGCTGCCGGCCGGCCATCCCGAAGGGTTCCTCGAAGCGTTCGCGGTGATTTACCGCAACTTCGCCGCGGCGCTCGGCGCCCGCCTGGAGGGCCGCGAGCCCCCGGAAGAGGCCGAGGACTTCCCCACCATCGCCGACGGCGTTCGCGGCATGGCGTTCGTTCAGACCGTCGTGGAGAGCTCCCGGCGCGGAGGCTGGGTCGAGTTTGGAAGCGCGCCCGAGGAGGCGAAACGGTGAAGACACTCAAGGGACCGGCCGTCTTCCTGGCCCAGTTCATGGCGGACGAAGAACCCTTCGACAACATCGAGTCCATGGCGCGTTGGGCATCCGCGCTGGGTTTCGTCGGCATTCAGGTCCCCATCGGCAACCCCGCCTTCATCGACGTGGCGCGCGCCGCGGAGAGCCGGGACTACTGCGACGAACTGCGCGGACGCGTCGGCGCGCACGGCATCGAGATCACCGAGCTCTCGACCCACCTCGAAGGCCAGCTCGTGGCCGTCCACCCCGCCTACGACGCGCTGTTCGACGGATTCGCGCCCGAAGCCCTGCGCGGCCGGCCCGCGGCCCGCACGGAGTGGGCCATCCAGCAGGTGAAGCTTGCCGCGGCCGCGAGCCGCAACCTGGGGCTCGACGCGCACGCCACGTTCTCCGGCGCGCTGCTCTGGCCGATGATGTATCCGTGGCCGCAGCGGCCGGCCGGGCTGGTCGACACCGGTTTCGGGGAACTCGCGCGCCGCTGGCGCCCGATCCTGGACGCGTTCGACGAACACGGCGTGGACTGCTGTTTCGAGATTCACCCGGGCGAGGACCTGCACGACGGCGTCACCTTCGAGCGCTTCCTGGCGGCCGTCGACGACCATCCGCGCGCGAACATCCTGTACGACCCGAGCCACTTCGTCCTGCAGCAGCTCGACTACCTGGCGTTCCTCGACATCTACCGAGAGCGCATCCGGATGTTCCACGTGAAGGACGCCGAGTTCCGCCCCACCGGGCGCAGCGGCGTCTACGGCGGCTACCAGGACTGGATCGACCGCCCCGGGCGGTTCCGGTCCCTGGGCGACGGGTCCGTGGATTTCCGCGGTATCTTCTCGAAGCTCGCCGCGTACGACTTCGACGGCTGGGCCGTACTCGAGTGGGAGTGCTGCCTGAAGCACCAGGAGGACGGCGCGCGGGAAGGCGCGGCATTCATCCGCGACCACATCATCCGGGTGACCGACCGGGCGTTCGACGACTTCGCGGCGGCGGGGACCGATCAGGCGGCGAACCGGGCCGTGCTGGGGCTGTCGTGAGCCCCAGTGGAGTACACTCGCGCCAACTACGGAGGCCACGCCATGACCCCTGAGGAGATCCTTGCCCGTCCGGCGAAGGCGCTCACGCAAGAGCAACGCGAACACTACTTCAAGTACGGCTACCTGGGCGCCCCGGCGCTGATCGGCGCCGACTGGCTCGCGCGGCTGAACGAGTGCACCGCACGTTACGTCGAAGAGAGCCGTCACGCCAACGGCGACAAGCGCTTCGACCTGGAGCCGGACCACCGCCCCGACGCGCCCCGCATCCGGCGCCTCAATTCGCCCGTCGACGCGGACGAACTGTACTGGGAGTTCGCGTCCACCGGCCCGTTCGTCGATGTCGCCGAGGACCTGCTCGGACCGGACCTCAAGTTCCATCACTCCAAGCTCAACTTCAAGTGGAGCGGCGGCGGCGAGGAGGTCAAGTGGCACCAGGACATCCAGTTCTGGCCGCACACCAACTACGACGTGCTGACGATCGGCGTGTACCTCGAGGACGTGGACGACCGCATGGCGCCCATGGGCGTGATCCCGAGGAGTCACCAGGGGCCGCTCTACGATCTCTACGATCACGACCGCAACTGGACCGGGAACATCCGCGAGGAGGACGTGCCGCGCATCGACGCCGCCAGCGCCGGCTACATCGCCGGACCGGCCGGCACGGTGACCGTCCACAACTGCCGCTCGATCCACGGCTCACCGCCGAACTGGAGCGACCGGCCCCGTCCCCTGCTCCTGTGCGCCTACGCCGCGGCCGACGCCATCGCCATCACGAACCTCGTCTCGCGCGCGCCGCACGGCAACGAGATGGTGCGCGGCGAACCGGCGCGGTGGGCCCGCTTCGACCCGCGGCCGTGCCTGATGCCGCCCGACTGGTCCCGGCAGGGATACAAGTCGATCTTCCAGCACCAGCAGCGGGAGGCGGCGCGTTGAGCGAGGGTCCCGCGCTCTTCGCGTCGACTAACCACCTTGGGATGACGGTGTGGGCTTGATCTACGCGGACATCGAGCTTTCCAACCCGCGCGACCAGGCGCTGTCGCCGTTCGCGACACAAGCGCTCGTGGATACTGGGTCGGTTGCGCTCTGCGTGCCGGAGCATGTCGCGGTGCAGCTTGGGCTCGACGAACTGGAGAAGCGCGAAGTCACTACCGCCGACGGTAAGCACGTCCTGGTACCGTACGCGGGCCCGGTCCGGGTCAGCTTCGCGAACCGCTCGTGCTATACCGGGGCCCTCGTCCTCGGCGACGGCGTGCTGCTGGGGTCCATCCCGCTCGAGGACATGGATCTCGTGATCAACCCGCGGCTGCAGACCGTCACGGTGAACCCCGAGAGCCCCAACATCCCCTCCGCCGTGGTCAAGCCCACGAACCCCACCTTAGCCGAGGCGTCACGATGCCGGTCTTCGAACACGAAGTAGACCTCTACTACACGGACGCCGGCAGCGGCGACGCCATCCTGTTCTGCCACGGCGCCGGGGGCAACGCGGCGAGCTGGTACAACCAGTTCGGCGAGTTCGCGCGCGACTACCGCTGCGTGGCCTACGACTGCCGGGGCTTCGGGCGCTCGACGTGCACCGAGGAGGAGTTCGACGGGACCCGGTTCGGTACGGACGCGATCGCGTTGCTCGACCACCTCGGGATCGCGGCGGCCGACCTAGTGTGCCAGTCGATGGGAGGCTGGACCGGCGTGCAGGTGGCCCTGGAGCATCCCGAACGCGTGCGCAAGCTCGTGCTGTCGGACACGATCGGCGGCATCGCCGTGCAGTCGGGCATCGACAGCATCCGGACGCTAGGCGAACGGGTCAGCGACACCCGCCTCGCCAGCGCCGCGATCGCCGCGGACTTCCCCGAGCGGCAGCCCGCGCTCGCGTTCCTCTACGCCCAGATCTCCGACTTCAACCGGCTGCCCCAGGGCGCGGTGGGGGGATCGCTGTTCGACGAGTCCGTGCTCGTGCCCATCGACCGCGCGAAGACCCTGTCCCTGCCGATCCTGGTCTTCGCGGGGACGCACGACGTCCTGTGGCCGCCGTACGTGTTACGCGAACTCGCCGGGCTCCTGCCCAATGCCGAGTGCTTCGAGATCGACTCCGGACACTCGCCGTACTTCGAGAACCCGGAGGTCTTCAACCGGGTCCTGCGGGAGTTCCTCGAACGCGGCTGACGGGTCAACCGTGCGCCGCGGACACCTGGTCCAGGTAGTAGGTGTTGCCGTCCGGGTCGGCGAATACCGCCATGTAGCCGCCCCACGGTTCGCGCGTCGGCGGGCGCGGGAACGCGACGCCCTTCTCGGCAAGTGCGGCGTGGGCCGTGTCGAGATCGTCGACGACAAATCCGACGCCGGTGTGGCGACCGACCTCCTCGCCGTCGGGGGCCTGGACGACCGCGAACGCCGCGCCCCGTGTCGCGAAGGACGCATAGCCGAACTCCGCGTCAGCGAAGTTGAGCGGCAAACCGATCGTGTCCCGGAAGAACGCGACGGCCCGGTCGAAATCCGAGACGGTGACGTTGACGTAGCCAAGACGCGGTTCGGACATGCGTTTCCTTGAACGGGACGAAGCAGCGATGGTACCACCGCACGCCAGGCTGCCGACGATCAGCCGACCCTGACCGCGGTGCCGCTCGCCACCAGGAACACCATCCCCTTCCCCCCGCCGCTGATCTCGCTGTAGTCGAGGTCGACGCCGACCACGGCGTCGGCGCCCAGTCCCGTCGCCTCGTCCGCGAGCTCCTGCAGGCAGGACTGCTTGGCTTCCCGGAGCGCCCTCTGATGGGTCCCGCTGCGTCCTCCGACGACATCCCGGATGCCGCCGAGGAAGTCGCGGAACACGTTGATGCCCAGCACGCACTCCGCGCTGACGATGCCGAGGGACTCCCGGATCGTGCGGTTCGGAACGTGGTGGGTGGTGGTCAGATCGCTCAGGGTGACGGGCATGCGGGGCCTCCTCGGATGGGAAGGCGCCACTATACGCACTAAAGCCTTGCCGGAGTCGCACCGCATCCCTACAATGCGCCGCCCTCGATGGTTCGAGACCGCCACCTCCGCATGTTCGAACACGTACTGATTGTCCGCACGACCGCCGACGCACAGCCGTCGACGGCGGTGGCGTGCGTGGCCGCCATGCAAGGTCGGAACGGAGGCGCCGACCCGGGGTAGTTCCGCGAAGTCCTTTCGTTCGCGAGAACCCCGAAGCGCCCCGAGCCTTCGGGGTTTTTCGTTTTCATGGACCGGCAAAGCCGGCAAAAGATGATGTCACCGCCCACGATCCGACAACTGCAACGCAACATTCGCAGGACGCTCGCGTTCTCGTTCCTGCAGGTGTTCATGGTGCTGATGCCGGTGATCGTGCTCTTCTTCGAGAGCCGCGGCCTCCGGCTTTCCGAGGTCCTGCTGCTGCAGGCCTGGTTCGCCGGCCTGGTGCTGGTGATGGAAGTGCCATCGGGCTACCTGGCGGACCTGCTCGGGCGCAAGCGCACGCTGGTCGTCGGCAGCCTCTTCGGGGGTATCGGGCACGTCGTCCTGCTGTTCGCCCACGGGTTCTGGCAACTCGCGGTGTTCGAGGCATGCCTGGCCGTCGCCTTCAGCCTCATGTCGGGGCCAACCTCGCGTTGCTCTACGACACGGAACTCGCGCTGCGGGCAGCGGGCGGAGGCGTTGGCAGCCGCCCCACGGCCGTCGGTCGGCTGTTCTTCGCCAGCAACCTCTCGGAGGCGCTCGCGGCGTTCCTGTGCAGCTTCCTGCTGCTGTGGTCCATGGACTGGGCGATGTACGCCCAGGTCGCTGCCGCGTGGCTCGCCTTCGCGCTGACGTTCGGCCTCGTCGAACCACCCCGGGAGCGCATGGAACGCGACAGCCACGCGCGCAACCTCTGGTCCGTGTTCCGGCACCTCGTCGCCGACGACCGGCTCCTGCGCCTGACGTTCCTCGCGCTCTGCGTCTGGCCGCTGACGACGATGTTCGCCGTCTGGCTGCTGCAGAAGCACTGGCAGGGCCAGGGCATCGACGTGGTCTGGTTCGGCTGCCTCTGGGGCGCCCTCACCCTCGTCTCCGCGGCCGCCGGGAAGTACGCCCTGCAGCTCGAGGACCGTCTGGGAGCCGTGACGATGCTGCTCGTGGTCGGGCTCGCGCCGGTCGGCGGTTACCTCGGCCTCGGCGTGCTCGGAGCGGTCGGAGGCGTCCTGGTCAGCGCGGTGTTTTTCGCCTGCCGGGGACTCGGGACGGTCGTCCTGCGCCAGGCGCTGAACCGGCGCGTGCCGAGCACGTTCCGGGCGACGGCCAATTCGTTCGCGAGCCTCGGCTTCCGGGGCGGGTTCGCGCTCACGGCCCCGGTCGTCGGCATCGCGCTCGACATGTGGGACATGGCCGCGACGTTCCTGCTGCTCGCCGTTGCGAGCCTGGGTATCTGCCTAGGCCTGCTCGTGCCGCTGGTCGTGGCCGTACGGGGGCTGGGCGCTGCGTCGCGGGATCAGGAGCCCACCCACTCGAGCCACCAGCCGTGCGGAGAGGCCGTGGCCAGCAGTTCCGTGGGCGTGGCCGAGCCGTCGCGATAGCGGGTCAGCGTGAGTTCCATCGCGTCCATCCCCTCGAGCGCCACGCGCCAGACCGGGCGGCTGCGGCTGGCGTCGACCAGGGCCGCTTCCACGCGCTCGCGCGCCGCACGGGGGAACTGGTAGAGGGCAACGGTCGTGTAGACGGTCAGCGCTTCGTCCCTCGGCGCCTCTGAGAGCAGCCCCGGAAGCGCCTCGGCGGCGTCGCCCCCGAGCAGCCGGACCGGGTGCACGCGCAACTCCTCGGCCGCGTCCACCAGGCGCTGGTGGCGCTCGAGGTGCTCCGGCCAGATGAGCGCCCGCAACCACAGCAGCGCGTCGGGGTCGAGCGCGTCGACCGGGTCGAGGTCCACTCCGACCCGCCCGCCGACCGCGATGCGCGGCTGAAGCGCCGGGACCCCTTCGCCGCGCAGTTCGGCTTCGAGCTGCACGACCGCGCCGGCGTCGCCCCAGCGCAGGACCTCGCGGCCGGCGCGCGTGTAGCGGACGCCGTAGCGGTCGAAGTTCAGGTTGAGTCCCGCGCTGGCGCCGAGGTCGATCAGGTGCAGGGGACGGCCTGCCTCCGCCGCGACAACGGAGAACGCGGGGACGAGACACGTGCAGCGGCGCACGACGTTCGTCTGCGTGCGGCGTGTGCGCACCAGTTCGACCACCTCGGCGGCGTGCGCCCGGCAGAAGTCACGGAAGTCGTCCGCCGCCGGCGCCATGGGCCGGGGCTCGCCGGACACGATCGGGTAGTGGGCGGCGAGCGGATGCTCGACGCCGCGCAGCAACAGGTACTGCACCGCCCCGAACAGCATGTTGGGCGGAGGCTGGCGGGGGCGCGCGTGCGCCGCGAGCTCCAGGAGTTCGGAACTCTCCGACACCGCGTACGCCAGTTCCGCATAGAGCGGCGAGGCGAGTTCCATCGCCTCCACCCGCGCGAAGCGATGGAAGAGCTCGCGCAGGCGCTCGAGGCTCCGCGGGCGGGTCAGAACAGCGCCACCGGATTGACCGGCGACCCCGTGCCCCGCTTTACGCGCAGCGGCGCGAGCGTGAAGAAGAACTCCCAGCGACCGTGTTCCGCGCAGGCCCCCGCAAGCGCGTCGAGGCGCAGTTTGTCCAGCAGGTGCAGGAGCCCCTTCAGGCGGGGGATGTCGAGCAGGACGCCCCGCCCGGAGATGCCGTCCTTGGCCGCCATGATGCTGTTGCGGCGGGCGCCCGTGCTCTTCACGTCGGCCGCCTTGAAGCCGTTGTACATCGTTTCCCGGACGAACACGTGACACAGCGCATCCATGTGCGACACAGCCATCCCGTGGAAGGCGACGCCGATGAAGTCCATGGCGGACTCCATCCCCGGGATACCGGTTTCCGTGCACGCATCGCCCGCCACGACCATCATGTGCTGGGCCGGGCGCGGGTTGTCCGGCGCCGGCCGTGTCGGGAACTCGAGCGCGCAGCTCACCGCGACGCCGGATTCCACGAGGCGCGCCGCGGATGCCACCCTCTCGGGGGTGATGTAGTTGAGGGCGCCCCGCTCGTCGTCCGCGCCCCACCGGCCCCAGTTCCTCACCGACTCGAACAGCCCTTCCATGTCGGCCGGAGCGGCCGCGGACCAGTCCCTCTCGACCTGCTGCGCCATGACCGTTCCCCTCGCGGTTTGCGCCGGATGTTATCCCAGGCCCGCCAGTCCCCCGGTTGCGACGCCGTGCGCGAACGGGCATCGTGGACCGATGCAAAACGCCACCACGATCCCCGGCCCCGCCGGCGCGCTCGAGGCCCGCGTCGAGGCGGGCGGCGGGGGCCGCTGGGCGATCCTCTGCCACCCGCATCCCCTCTACGGCGGCAGCATGCACGACGCGGTCCTCGACACGGTCGCGACCGTCCTGACCGAACGGGACGTAGGCCAGGTCCGGTTCAACTTCCGCGGCGTCGGCGCGAGCGACGGGCAGTACGACGAGGGACGCGGCGAGGCGGACGACCTGGTCGCCGTGCGCGACTGGCTCGCCGCCGAGCACGCGCCCGATGAACTGTGGCTCGGCGGCTATTCCTTCGGCTCGAGCGTGGTGTGGCGCGCGGCGTCGAGAGTGCCGGAGGCGCGACGGATCGTCCTCGTCGCTCCGCCGGTCGGCGCGATGGACTTCGCCGCACCCGACGCTGCGCTCGCGGCGGAGGTCACCATCGTGGCGGGTACGGCGGACCCGTTCGTCGACCTGGACGCCGTCCGGCAGTGGGCGGCGGGACGCTGCGAGGTCCGCACGGTAGACGGTGCGGACCACTTCTTCGCCGGACGCTGGGAAGCGCTGGCCGGCGCGCTCCGGGCTTAGTCCGCCAGCACGACCATCGAAGTCCCCGGGGCCGGTGAGGTCGGAGTTTTGCGCCAGCGAAACTCCCAACGCGAGCGTCAGAGCGTCAGCTCGCGCCGCGACCACGGGTCGCGCGGTGATACCATCGCGCACTTTTGCGGGAATCGCGGGAGAGCGCCATGGAGCAGGTAGCCGGCAAGGTCGCTTTCGTCACGGGCGCCGCGAGTGGGCTGGGCCTGGCCATGGCGCGTTCCTTCGCGGGGGCCGGTATGAAGGTCGCCCTGGCCGACATCGAGGAGGACGCCCTCGAACGTGCGCACGCCTCGTTCGAAGCGGACAACGCCGACACCATCGCCCTGCCCCTCGACGTCACCGACCGCGACGCCATGGCGGAGGCCGCCGACCGCACGGAGGCGGCGTTCGGCAAGGTCCACGTCCTCTGCAACAACGCGGGTGTCGGCATCGCCGCGTCCTTCAGCGACCACGCCTACGAGGACTGGGACTGGGTGCTCGGCGTCAACCTGCGGGGCGTGATCAACGGCGTGACGACCTTCGTGCCGCGCATCGCGGCGCACGGCGAGGGCGGCCACGTCGTGAACACGGCCTCGATGGCCGGGTTCCTGGCGTTCGGAACCGCCGGCGTCTACAACACGACGAAGTTCGCCGTGCTCGGCATGTCCGAGGCCATGCGCGCCGACCTGGCGGACCAGGACATCGGCGTCTCCGTGCTGTGCCCCGGCTTCGTCAACACCAACATCTTCCAGTCCGGCCGCAACCGGCCGGACGCCCTCTCGGTGGGGACGGACAACTCCAGCATGGACCTCGACGACCCGAGCGACACACAGGTGGACCCGGAGACCCGGGAAGCGATGCTCGCGGGCATGATCGAGCCGGGCGTCGTCGGCGACATGGTGCTGCACGCGGTACGCCGGAACGAGGCGTTCATATTCAGCCACCCGGACTTCGAACCGTTCGTCGACATGCGCCACGCCGAGATGGTCGCCTCCTTCGAGCGCTGGCGCGCGTATCGCGAGAAACACGGCATCTGACGGAATCTGAGAGAGGACAGGACGGAAGACATGGAAGACGTAGCAGGCAAGGTCGCGTTCGTCACGGGGGCCGCGAGCGGCATGGGGCTCGCCATGGCGCGCTCCTTCGCGGCCGCCGGCATGAAGGTCGTGCTCGCGGATGTCGAGGAGGAGGCGCTGGAACAGGCCCGCGCCTCGTTCGGCCCCACGAACGCCGATGTCATCGCGATCCGGGTGGACGTCACCGACCGGGACGCCATGGCCGCCGCCGCGGACCGGACCGAAGAGGCCTTCGGCAAGGTCCACGTGCTGGTCAACAACGCCGGGGTCGCCGTGGGCGGGTCCATTGCGGACATGGCCTACACGGACTGGGACTGGGTCGTCGGCGTGAACCTGGACGGCGTCGTGAACGGCGTGCAGACGTTCCTGCCGCGCATTCTCGCTCACGGCGAGGGCGGCCACATCGTCACGACCGCCTCGCTGGCGGGGCTCCTGCCCTTCGCGGGGCTCGGCGTCTACAACACCACCAAGTTCGCCGTGGTCGGCATGTCGGAAGCCATGCGCGCGGACCTCGCGGATCAGGACATAGGCGTCTCCGTCCTGTGCCCCGGGCTCGTCAACACCAACATCTTCGACTCCGGCCGCAACCGGCCGGCGGAGCTCCAGTCCGACACGGACACGGCGACGATCGGCCTCGCGGACGAGGAGGACGACGAGGAGCGCCAGCTCCGGCTCGAGGCTGCCCGCGCCAGCGCCCTGGACCCGGACGTCGTCGGCGACATGGTCCTGCACGGCATCCAGGAGAACGAGGCCTACATCTTCACGCATCCGGAGTACGTCACGGAGGTGAACGCGCGTCAGGAGGACGTCTCCTCCTCCTTCGCGCGGTGGCGGGCGTATCGCGAGGAGCAGGGCGTCTGATTGCCGGTCGCCGGAATGGGACGCCACACGTGAAGGACGTCGCCGGAAAGGTCGCCGTCGTCACCGGCGCCGCCAGCGGGATCGGGCTGTCCATCGCCCGGGCCCTCGCCGGCGCCGGGATGCGGGTCGTGATCGCCGATGTCGAGGAGGCGGCGCTCGAGCGCGCGCGGGAGTCCCTCGCGTCCAGCGGCGGCGACATCCTCCCCGTACGGGTCGACGTGACGGACCGCGCGGCGGTAGCAGCGGCCGCGGACCGGGTCGAGGACGCGTTCGGCAAGGTGCACGTCCTGTGCAACAACGCCGGCGTGCTGGTCGGCGGCGCGATCGGGGACATGGCCTACGCCGACTGGGACTGGGTTCTCGGCGTCAACGTGGGCGGCGTCGTCAACGGCGTGCAGACGTTCCTGCCGCGCATCCTGGCGCACGGCGAGGGCGGCCAAATCGTCAACACCGCTTCCCTGGCGGGATTGAGCACGGCGCGCAACATGAGCGTCTACACGGCTTCGAAGTTCGCCGTGGTGGGGCTGTCCGAAGCCCTGCGGGCGGATCTCGCCGACCGCGGCATCGGCGTGTCGATCCTGTGTCCGGGAGTGGTGGACACGAACATCTTCGGCTCCGGACGCAATCGGCCGGCCACCCTCCGGTCGGACACGGACAGCGATGTCCATCCCATGGTGCGGCACCTGCCCGAAGCGGAGCGCGAGCCCCGGATGGAGCGGCTCCTCGCCACGGCCCTCGATCCCGAGGCGGTCGGGCCCGTGGTGCTCCGAGGCATCCAGGAGGACGAGGCATTCATCTTCACGCACCCGCAGCTCGAATCCATGACAGACAGGCGCCACGAGGACATCGTCGACGCCTTCGAGCGATGGCGGCGCTATCGCGAGGAGCACCGGATTTGAGACCCCTCTTCCACCCGGACAGGTATGTCCCGGCGGCGGACGGGACCGAGATCGACCCGTTCGGGAATCCCGCCGACGCGCGCGGCCGCCGGCTCCCCGGGATGCCGGACGGTTTCGGCCTCGCGGCGGGGAAGATCCGGCCGGGCGTGACCTCCGCCATCCACGTCCATCCCGTGGTGACGCAGTACACGTACGTTGCGGGAGGCCGGCTGACGGTGCGGACGCGGGAGCCTGGCGAAGACGCACCCCGCCAGTTCCCGGTCGAGTACGGCGAGGCCGTCCGCACCGACGCGGGCGTTCCCGTGCAGTTCGCCAACGACACGGACACGGATGTGCACGTGATCTACGTCACGTCGCCGGCCTATGTGAGCGTACGGGGGGACGGGGCCACAGCCTACGAGGACGCCGTGCTGCTCGACGACTGGGTTCCGGGCCTGTCGGACGCAGACCGGGAACGTGCGGTCGTCGAGCGGGAGGAGGCCCTGCGTCGGTTGGAGGGCGGGTGACGCGGACGGGCAACGGCGGGCTCAGCGTCACCCACGACCTCGAAACGGACGACGTCATCGACCACGGCCGCGCAGCGGCGGCCCTCGCGACCGTGCTGGCAGGGGACATCGATGACCATTCGCGAAGTCCGGCGCGCGGCCGGGGCCGATGATGCGGCCGGCATCGCGGCGTGCGTGCGTACCGCCTATTCTCCCTACATCGAGCGCATCGGCCAGCCGCCCGGCCCAATGCTCGACGACTACCGTCAGGTGGTCCGCGACCACCGGGTCCACGTCATCGAGGAGGATGGAGAAACTCTCGGTGTGCTCGTCCTCATCGAGAAGGACGGGGGGCTTCTCCTTGACAACGTGGCCGTCCTGCCCTCCCGGCATGGCGAGGGGATCGGTCGCCGCCTGCTGGAGCACGCGGAATCGGAGGGACGCCGGCTCGGGTACGGGCACCTCGATCTCTACACCCACGAGCGGATGACCGAGAACATCGCCATGTACGAGCGCATCGGCTACGTGGAGGTCGACCACCGTACCGAGCACGGATTCCCGCGCGTCTACATGCGAAAGCGCCTGTGACCCGGCGACGAAGCCCCATTTCAACCCCAGTCCATGGGCCAGGGTCGTCGAGGATGTCGCCCTGCCCGACGGCTTGATCGAGTCGAGACGGGAGGGGAGACAAGGCCCTCCCCTACTGACAGATCCCGATCAGCGCGTCGAGGACCTCGTTCGGGCGTTCGCTCAGCATCGCGTGCCCGCAGCCCTCGAGGGGCAGCACGCGGGCGTCCGGCAGCGCGCGGGCCACGTCGAGGCCGGCACGCATGGGCGTCATGCGGTCCGCGTCGCCCGCGATCACGAGCGCCGGTACGTCGACCGGGCCGGAGACCGCGGCGGGGTCGAATGCGTTGCAGGCGGCCAGGTCCGCATGGAGCACGCCGGGGCCCGAGCGCTCGAGGAGCCGTTCCCCCGCCGCCAGCATCCACACCCCGGGGTTCCGGTTGCCGCCGAGCGTGCCGCGCGGACTGTGGCTCCACGCGTTGGTCATCTCGAAGGCCGCGTGGTGGTCGTCCGCCGCCGCATCGAGCAGGACGTTGGTGACGGGCATGGGCACCGACGTACCGAGCAGCGCCAGCGCCCGGCACCGTTCGGCGTGATCCACCGCGAACCGATACGCCACGAGGGACCCCATGCTGTGCCCGACGATCGCGGCCGTCTCGACGCCGAGGGCGTCGCACGCCGCGTCCAGCCAGTCGCTCATGGCCTCGATGCTGTCGAGGGGCGGTCCTTCGGAGCGCCCGTGCCCCGGCAGGTCCACCGCGAGCACGCGGCACCCCTGGCGGGCGAAGTAGCGGCTCGGCAACACCCAGACCGTGTGGTCCATGCCGGCGCCGTGCACGAAGACGACCGTCGGCGCCTCGGCGCCCGCGCGGCCCGTCCCGGTACCTGCAAAGGCCGTCCTGCCTGCGACCTCGAACCTCATCGCTGCGACCTCCGCAGGGCCCGGTCCAGGTCTTCGAGCAGGTCCGCCGGATCCTCCAGCCCCACGGACAGCCTGACCAGCCCCTCGCCGATCCCTGCGGCCGCAAGCGCCTCGGCGTCCATGCGGTGATGCGTCGTGCTCGCGGGGTGGATGACGAGCGACTTCGCATCGCCCACGTTCGCGAGGTGCGAGAACAGGCTCAGCCCCTCGATGAACTTCCGCCCCGCGGGCCGGCCCCCCTTGATGTCGAAGCCGAACACCGCTCCCGCCCCGCGCGGCAGCAGCTCCCGCGCAAGCTCGCGATCGGGATGGCTTTCCAGTTCCGGGTAGCCGACGGACTCGACCGCGGCGTGCTCTTCCAGGAACGCCGCCACCTGCCGCGCGTTCGCCACGTGACGTTCCATGCGCAGCGGCAGCGTCTCCAGCCCCTGCAGGATGTGGAACGCCGTCGTCGGGGCCATGCACGCGCCGAAGTCCCGGATGCCCTCCTTGCGTGCGCGCGTGATGAACGCCTGCGGGCCGAACTCCTCCGCGAACACGAGGTCGTGGAAGCCTTCGTACGTCTCCGTCAGCGTCGGGTAGCGGTCCGAGGCCTCCCAGTCGAAGGTGCCGCCGTCCACCACCAGGCCCCCGATCACGATGCCGTGGCCGCTCAGGAACTTGGTCGCCGAGTGGAACACGATGTCCGCGCCATGGTCGAAGGGCCGGCAGAGCCACGGGGTGGTGAACGTGGAGTCGATCATGAGCGCGATGCCTGCCTCGTGGCCGATGTCCGCGACCGCGGGGATGTTCAGGACCTCGAGTCCCGGGTTGCCGAGGGTCTCGCTGAACAGCAGCTTCGTGTTCGCGCGGATCGCGTCCGCGAAAGCCTCCGGCGAGCGCGGGTCGACGAACGTCGTCTCGATGCCGAAACGCGGCAGCGTGTACTCGAGCAGGTTGTGCGAGCCGCCGTAGAGCGAGCGGGAGGCGACGATGTGGTCCCCCGCCGAACAGACCGTGGCGATGGCCAGGTGCATCGCCGCCTGGCCGCTCGCCGTGGCGATGGCGCCCACCCCGCCCTCGAGCGCGCTGATGCGTTCTTCGAGGACGGCGTTGGTGGGGTTCGAGAGGCGCGAGTAGACGTGACCGGCCCGCTCGATGTTGAACAGCCCCACCGCGTGATCCGTGTCGGGGAACACGAATGACGCGCTCTGGTAGATCGGCGTCGCGCGCGCGCCGGTCGCGGGATCCGCCGCCTGCCCCGCGTGCAGGGTCAGCGTGTCGAAGCCGGTGCGCCGCGGCGCCCGGTGTACCTTGTCGCTCATGCGAGACCGTGTCGGCTGCGGTGCCGCGATGGTACCCGACGGCACGTGACCGGGCATGGCGCCACAGTCCCGGTCCCCGCGGCTCTGGTATTCTCGGTCACATGTACGACACCCCCTACCCCGTTCGACCGGAACTCAAGCGGAAGCACCTCGAGGCCTGGCGCCTGATCGCCAGTCCCGGGCCGTTCCTCGACGCCCGCGAGCGCGTGCAGATCGTGCACGAGGCCCGCGCGGCGCTCTCCTGCGACCTCTGCCGCCGGCGCCTGGAAGCCCTGTCGCCGAACGCGGTGGCGGGCGTGCACGATGCCGTCAGCGACCTGCACCCGGCCCTGGTCGACATGATTCACCGCGTCCGGACGGACCCGGCGCGGATGACGAAATCGGTGTTCGAGGGCGTGCTCGCCGCCGGGATCCCCGCGGAGCACTACATCGAGGCGGTGTCGGTGGTGTGCACGTCGGTGATCGTGGACACCTTCCACAACGCGCTGGGCCTTCCCGTGCCGGACACGCTCCCGCCGGAGCCAGGCCCGCCGACGGGTCAGGAACCGCCGCGCGTCGTGGATGCGGACGCCTGGGTGCCGCTGACGGACGTGGCGGTCGAGGACGGCGTCTTCGGGCTGCCGCGGTCGCCGAACATCGCCCGCGCCATGGGGCTGGTCCCCGGCGCCGTGGCGCTCTTCTTCCTGGCGTTCCGGGCGCACTACGCGTTGCGTGACGTGCCGCTCGACATCAGCCAGGCGCAGGCCGAGTTCATCGCGTCGCGGGTCTCCGCCATCAACGAATGCTTCTACTGAACCACCGCGCACACCATGCTGCTCCGGGCGAGCGGCGAGCGGGACGACAGGACGTACGACCTCTCCGCGGTCACTGACGATCAGGGGGACTCCGGGGTAGCTCATTCGGACACCATCAGAGCCCTGACCGAAGCGGCGGTGGGCAACCGCTGGGACGAGCTGGCGGCCCTGCGCGACCGGGCGACCGCGATCCTGGGCGAACAGGCGATGGTCGATGTCCTGACGGTCGCCGCCGGTTTCAACGGGATCACCCGCGTCGCGGACGCCACGGGCATTCCCCTGGACGACCGGGCGCGGGCCGCGACCGAGGACATGCGCGCCGCCGTCGGCATCGACCGCTTCCACTACGCGCAGAAAAGCGCGCGCTACGACATCGCGACGGGTGAGGTCAGCGCGTACCGCAGCGCTTCGTCCAGCTCCGGGTAGCGGAACTCGAACCCGCTGTCGAGGGCCCTGGCCGGCAGCACCCGCTGGCCGCCGAAGAGCAACTCCCGCGCCAGGTCGCCGAGCGCCCAGACGAGCGGCGCGCGGGGCACCCTCTGGAACACCGGACGCCGCAGTGCGCGCCCGAAGGCCCGGACGAACTCGGTGTTCGTGACGGGGTTCGGGGCCGTGGCATTGACCGGACCCCGCAGCGACTCCTCCACCGCGGCATGGGCGATCAGGCGCACGAGATCGTCGCGTTCGATCCAGGACATCCAGTGGGCGCCGTCGCCGAACCGTCCGCCCAGCCCAAGCCTGAACGGCAGCAGGAGTTGCCGGAGGAGGCCCCCTTCGCGCGCCAGCACCAGGCCGATCCGCATCTGCACGACGCGTACGCCCTGAGACTCCACGGGCACCGCGGCCGACTCCGCCGCGGCGCAGACCCGGTGGCCGAAACAGTCCCGCGGCTCCGACCCCTCGTCGAGCGGTTCGTCGCCGCGCACACCGTACCAGCCGACGGCCGAGGCATTGATCCAGACACGTGGCTTCGGCTCGAGGCGCTCGACGCAGGCGACGATGCGCTCCGCGACCGAAGGCCGCGACTCGAGAATCCGGCGGCGCCGCGTCTCGGTCCACAGGCCGCTCGCGATGGGCTCTCCCGCCAGGTGGACGACCACGTCGAAGCGTTCGTCGGCGGCGAGCGCTTCGAGGTCCGTGACGACTCGCACCGGCGGCCCGAACCCGGCCTTGCCCGTATCGCGGGTCAGCACCGTGACCGAGGCGGCGCCGAGGGCTTCCACCAGGCGCCGGCCGACGAAGCCGGTGCCGCCGGCGACGAGCCAACGGCTTCCGGGCGGGACCGGGATCGCAGGGGCCGGCATCAGCCCCTGGCGCCGCCCGTCCCCGGCCGCAGCGCCCGCACCACGCGCGAACCCATGCTGATCAGCGCGATGAGGCTCGACTTCGGCATCGTCAGCATCTGCTCGTACCAGCTGTTCATGGTCTCGACGAAGGCCATCATGTCCGCCAGCCGGGTCATCGCCGTGCCGTTGACGCTCGGGTCCGCCTCCGCGGCCGCCACGCACTCGCGGAGCGCCCGCTGGGCCGGGTCGATCTCGCGCGCCTTGCGGCCCTCCGCGATCCGCTTGACGATCTCCCAGAGATCGGTTTCGGCCTCGAAGTGGTCGCGCCGGTCGCCGCGCACCGGCGCCCGCCAGATCAGCTTCCAGCCGACCAGTTCCCGCAGGGAGTTGCTCACGCCCGACCGGGCAATGCCGAGCCGCTCGGAGATCTCGTCGGCGGCCAGCGGCCGATCCGAGAGGTAGAGGAGCGCGTAGATCTGCGCGATGGAGCGATTCACGCCCCAGTGGCTGCCCATGTCGCCCCAATGCAGGATGAACCGCTCCACCGGTTCCGGCAGCGGCGCCAGTGCTCCGGCCTCGCCCGCGATGCCCCCCGCCGCCGTCCCGGTCGTGCGCTGCTCGTTCGTTTCCACGCCAGTTCTCCCGCAAGCTTCCGATGTTTCTGTCGCAACAGAAATATCGGACTATTCGAGTGCTCGTGCAAGAGGCGATGGGAACCGGGCGGGGCCTCGCCGGTGCGGCGAGGTCAGACCTGGCCGGGACGGTCCGCGATCATGAAGCTGCCCGTCGCTTCGGCCACCACGGACCCGTCGTCCTGCCGCAGCACGAGCCCGTCCACGATGGCCAGCCGCCCCTTGCGCCTGCGGAGGCGGCCTTCGAGGCGGATGGGCGTGCCGATGGGCAGCGCCTGGCGGTAGCGCACCTCGGCGCGCGCCGTGAAGCACTGCTCGCCCCGCAGGTACACCCAGTTGGCCATGACGTCGTCGAGCAGGCTGAAGAGGATGCCGCCGTGGGTGACGCCGTCGTAACCGCCATGGTTCGGGGCCGGGACGAACTCCGCGCGGCACACGTCGTCTTCCAGCCGAAACCTGACGTGCAGACCGTCCGGATTGCCGGGCCCGCAGACGAAGCACCGGTTGGCGGGGGATTCGAGGGACATGCGCGGGCTATCATAGCGCGGTGCTCCCCATCGCCGACATCCAGGCGCGGCTTTCCGTGCACGAACCCCTGCGCTTCTCCGCCCGGCCGGAGACGCGGCAAGCCGCGGTCGCCGTGGTGCTGCGGGAACGCGACGGCCACACGGAAGTGCTCTTCATCCAGCGCGCCGTGAAGGAGGGCGACCCGTGGTCCGGAGACATGGCCTTTCCCGGCGGGCATCGGGAGCCGGCGGACGCCAGCCTGGCGGCGGCGGCGATCCGCGAGACCGCCGAGGAGATCGGGCTCGTCATCGAGCCCTCCGACATGATCGGGGAACTCTCCCAGCAGCGCCCGGTCCGGCAGGCCGGCAGGATCGACATGCTGGTCGCGCCCTACGTCTTCGCCATCGACGGGGACCCCGCGTTCGAGTTGAGCTACGAGGTGGCCGACGTGGTATGGACCCGGCTCGCGCCGATGCACGCCGGGGACAACCGGGCGACCGAACACAAGTCCGTCGGAGGCCGGCCCATCCCGTTCCCCGGCTACCGCCTGGGGGCGCGCCACTTCGTGTGGGGACTGACCTACCGGATGGTGCAGACGCTGTTCGAGGTGCTGGACCCCGCGTTCGAGCGCAGCGACTGACGGCCGACCGCGTAGGGCGACCCGCGGAGGCGTCAGCCGAAGATGCCGTGGGCGCTGTCCTCGGAGAGTTCGGGCAGGTCGTAGTAATCGGCGATAGCGAGCCCGGCGGCGACGCTCGTGAACGGGTCGTGTTCGACGACCCGGCCCGGGAACCGCTCGTCCAGGATCCGCCGCACCGCCGGAATCTGCGAGGATCCCCCCGTACGCAGCACGATGTCGAAGTCCGCCGCGGTCATGCCGGCCCCTTCGAGGGTCGCGTCCACCGCGCGTTCCACGTCGCGCAGCGGTGCGGCGATCAGTCGTTCGAACTCGGGGCGCGTCATGCGCACCTCGACGTCGATCTCCGGAATGTCGAGCACGGCCTCGGGCTCCGCCGACAGCTCGGCCTTGAAGCCCTTGATGGCCTGGAACACGAGGTAACCGAGGTTCTGCTGGATGAGTTCCCGCAGGCGGCGGAACTTGTGCCGCGCGGGACCGCCCGTCTCGATGCACGACTGGACCGGGGTCGTGTACCGGTTCTGGTTGAGGAGATAGGTCACCGGCCAGTTGAGGAGGAACTCCTCGTAGTCCTCGAACGGGAACCGCGTCTCGATCTCGCGGGCGGCGCCGCGCCGGCGCCACCGTTCGCCCTCGCCCAGGAGGGGAAACAGCAGTTCGCGAAAGATGCACCGGTCGATGTGGTCGCCGCCGAGGGCGACCCCGTGGGTGGACATGACGCGGAACCCGCTGCCGGCGTCCACGCGGCCGAGGATCGAGAAGTCCAGCGTGCCCCCGCCGAAATCGACCGTCAGCACGCGGTCGCCCGCGTCCGGCCGTTCGTGGAGGAAGCCGACCGCCGCCGCGATGGGCTCCGGCACCATGCGGCAGCGACCGATGCCGGCGTAGTGGCACGCCTCTCCGAGCCGCGCCAGTGCGAGGGCGTCCCGGTGCGCCCCGCGGCCCTCGAAGTGCACCGGGTGGCCGACGCACGCCGCGTTCGCGTCCTCCCCGCCCACCCCGAACGCGCGGACGATCCGGAGCAGGATCGGGGTGATCAGCGCGACCAGCCGAAACGGGTGATCGAACACCGACAGCCGGCGAATGTCCGCGTTGCCGAGCAGCCGCTTCGTGCCGTGGAACAGCCGACCGCGCAGCCCGCTGTCCAGGGCCGGAGCGCCATACACCTTCTGTACGAGCAACTGTGGCGCGGCGCGCCCGCCCGGGTCTCCGGTCAGCGCCAGCGCGGCCTCGCCGATCACCTCCGGGACGAGTTCCACCTGGCGGCCCGTGTTGTCCGCGACGTACCGTTCGACGGCGTCAAGGCCCGTACGTGTCTGCAGGTCCCGATCGATGTACGTGGCCGACGGCATGATCGGTGACGCTTCCTCGAGGTCCACCAGGCGCAGGGCCGCACCGTCGAACACCGCCGCCGCGGAGTTCGTTGTGCCGAAGTCGATGCCAATGCCCCTGCGGCTCACGGAACTGGAGGGCCACCGCGGTTTCCGGCCCCACGGACGGCGCCCTCCGGTCCGCGCGCGGCGAGCGCGCGGGGCCGGCGGGAGAGAGGCGTGGCGTTAGCCCAGGGCGACCAGCGGTTCGATGTCGCAGCCGACACCCGTGCCCCCGAGCCCGCAGTAACCGTTGGGCACCTTGGCGAGGTACTGCTGGTGATAGTGCTCGGCGTAGTAGAAGGGCGGCGCATCCTCGATCTCGGTGGTGATGGGGCCGTAACCCGCCGCGGTCAGCGCCTGCTGAAAGGCGTCCCGCGTCTCTTCCGCCGCCCGGCGCTGGGCCGCGTCGAACACGTGGATCGCCGAGCGGTACTGCGTGCCGATGTCGTTGCCCTGGCGCATGCCCTGGGTCGGATCGTGGCCCTCCCAGAACACCTTCATGAGCTCGGGATAGGACACCGCCTCAGGGTCGAACACCGCGAGCACGACTTCCGTGTGTCCGGTCAGCCCGGAGCAGACCTCCTCGTACATCGGGTTGGGCGTCGAGCCCCCGGCATAGCCAACCGCCGTCGTGTACACGCCCGGGGTCTGCCAGAACTTCCGCTCGGCGCCCCAGAAGCAGCCCATGGCAACGACGATGCGCTCCATGCCCTCCGGGAAGGGCGCCTGCATCCGGTGGCCGTTGACGAAGTGCTCCGGCGGCACCGGCACCTCCATGGCGCGGCCGGGGAGCGCCTCCTCCGGGCGGGGCATTCGAGGCTGGTATCTCAGACGCATCTTGCAGGTCCTCCCGGCCGCCATCTTAGCAGCGAAAGGCACTGGCGGCGCGTGCCGGCGAGCGGCTGACCACGCTCCCACACGATGCGCTACACTCCGGCGATGCGCGCCCTCCCCGTCGCACTGATCCTGCTCACCTGCGTCGGCTGCGTCACACGTCCGCTCGCCACCTACGAGGAACTCGCCGCCGCCGTCGCGGCCGGCGAAACCGTGGACGTCGCGGAGCTGCGCCGTGCCTTCGCCGCCGCGCCGGACTTCGCGGAGCGCATCGACACCCTCGGGTCCCTCGAGCAACAGGCCATGCAGGTCGTGGACGAGGAGCCGCTGCGGCTCGGCCCCCTGGGGGCCGCGATTCTCGACCGCTACCAGGGCAGCGTCGCGGGTCATTTCGCCCTCGTCCGGTTCTACGAGTTCGTCGAGCGGGAGGAAGTGGCACAGGAGCACCGGGAATGGGTGGCCCGGATCGTGGCCGCCATGGAAGGCAGCGGTACCCGGGAGGAGCCCTACGTGGTGCTGTCCGCCGCGGAGGCCAACGCCTACCTGGTGGCCACCGGCCGCCAGCCGGTGGGTTCCATCTACCAGACGTCCGACGCGTTCCCGTTCGTCCTGGCGGTAACGGCCAAGCCGGCGGAAGGCCCGATGCAGAACCTCTTCTTCGACCTCGGGGCGGCCTACGCCTCGGTGCGCGATTCCGTCGCCGGCGAAGCCCCCGGGCGAGAGTTCCGGCCCGGCGCCCTGATCGGGATCCTGGCGCGCCGCGACGACCCGGCCGCCCAGGTGTACATCGGCGGCTTCCTGTTCTCCGAGGACCGGCTGGACGAGGCGGTCGACTGGCTGTCCGCCGCGAGCCGGCGGGGCAACCTCGTCGCCAACCTGATGCTCGCCCGCGTGCATCTCGCCAAGGCGCAGCGCCTCCCCGAGGGGCCGGACCGCGAAGAGGCCCTGGAACTGGTCATGCAGAACTACGTGCACGCCGTGGCCGTGGGCTCCGACGAGGCGATGTACCAGCTTGCCGAACTGTACATCGCGGAATACTACGGGCCGGAGGAGTCGGCACTCGGCATCCCGTTGCTGGAGCAGGCCGCCGACCTCGACAACATCGACGCCACCCTGCTCCTCGCGCAGATCTACGTCGCCGGGCACGGCGTCGAGGCGGACTACGACCTGAGCGAGACGTACTTCCTGCGCGCCGCCGGACTCGAGAGCGAGACGGCGAAGATCCAGTACGCGCGCTTCCTGATGAGCGAGACGGTCGGGAAGGAGTTCACCAACCAGGCCTTCGACTGGCTCAGGGAACTCGCGGCCGACGTCGGCCCCTGCCGCGGCGAGACTTTCACGCGGCGTCCGTGCCCGGCGGCGGAGGCGCGGCTCCTGCTTGGGGACATGCACGCCCGCGGCGTTCACGTGAAGGCGAGTCACCGGCGCGCGCGCAACTGGTTCAAGTCCGCCGTCAAGGCCTCGCCCGAAAACGCCCGCATCGTCAACGAGGTCGCGTGGTGGCTCACCGTTACCCAGATCGAGCGGCTGCGCGACGAGCGGTACGCGCTGGCCATCATGGAGCGCATGATGACCCGGGACGACGTTGCGCGGCGCAATCCGGCCTACCTGGACACCTGGGCGGCCGCGCACGCCGCCAACGGGAATTTCGGCCGTGCCGTCGTCCTGCAGGAGGAGGCGCTCAAGGAGGCGAACGACGCCGAGATGACCGAGGTGATCGACGAACTGGAGCGGCACCTCGCGTCGTTCCAGGCCGGGGAGACCATCACGGATCCCCTCGTCCCCTGACCCGGCCGGGCCGGACGCTTGGCCAACCTGACGTCCGAGTACGAGCGACTCCTGGCGCGCGGCATACCGCTGCTGGACGTGCGTGCTCCCGGGGAGTTCGCCCGGGGCGCCTTTCCGGGGGCCGTCAACCTGCCGCTGCTCACCGACGACGAGCGTCACCAGGTCGGCCTCCGTTACCGGGAGGCCGGCGGCGACGCCGCGGTGGCGCTCGGCGAACGTCTCGTGTCCGGGAGCACGCGGGACGCGCGCGTGGCGGCCTGGCGCGTATGGACATCCAGGCACCCGGAGGGCGCGCTCTACTGCTGGCGCGGCGGACTGCGTTCGCAAATCGTCCATGAGTGGCTCGCCGCCGAGGGTGACGCCCCGGCGCGGATCGCCGGCGGCTTCAAGGCGCTGCGCGGCTTCTGCCTGAACGCCCTGGACCGGGACGTCCCCTGGGTGGTGCTCGCGGGCCTGGCCGGCTCGGACAAGACGGGCATCCTCGAGCGGATCCCGCGCAGCGTGGACCTCGAGGGCCTGGCGAATCACCGCGGCTCGGCGTTCGGCAAGCGCGGCACGCCGCAGCCCCCGCCCATCGCGTTCGAGAACGCGCTCGCGGTCCGCGTGCTGCAACTGACGAGCGACGTCGCGCCCGCGGAGTTCGGGGCCTCCCCGGACACTCCGGTCGCCGTCGAGGACGAGAGCCGCACGATCGGGCGGCTGGCCGTTCCCCGCGAGGTGTTCGCGGGCATGCAGCGGGCCCCGGTGGTCGTGGTCGAGGCGCCCCGCGAGGACCGCATCGAGCACATCTACCGGGGCTACGTGGCCAAGGACGAGGGCGCGCGTTCCCGGCTCGAGCAGGCGCTCGACAACATCCAGCGGAGGCTGGGCGGCGAGCGCCATCTCGCCGTCCGGCGGGAAATGCAGCGGGCCTTCGAGACCGGCGCGCCGGAAGGCCACCGCGCCTGGATCGGTCTTCTGCTCGACTGGTACTACGACCCGATGTACGACTACCAGCTCGGGCAGAAGACGGATCGCATTACCTTTCGCGGCGGTCGCGCGGACGTCGCGGAGTACCTTGCGCGCGCGACAGCGTGAAGTCTCCGCCGTGCGCGGTCAGGCGTTCCGGGGCAAGCCGCAGCACCACGCGTCCGTCGCTGTCCCCCGTCACCGGCCAGGGCGTCGACCCGAGGTACTTGCGCCGAATGCGCGCGCCCCATTCGCCGACGTCCGCCTCCAGCACCTCGAACGTGCCGACGCCCTTGACCTGGCGGTTCGACATCCGCTCCGCCGTCAGCTCCTGGCGCTCGACGCAGAAGGACCCGCGCGGGTTGTCGCGAATACAGCGGACGTGGAACTTGTCGGACCCGCTCGTCGTGTAGAAAGCGCCCTCCCACCACACGAACCAGCAGGGCACGAGCCGCGGGAAGCCCTTCCCGTCCACGAACGCGATCACGGCGGAGACGGGCAGGTCCAGCAGCGCCCGGACCTCCTCGTCCGGCAGCTCGGTCCGCAGCCTAGCCCGCATATCGCGTCAGGCCGCTTGTGCACGGACCGTAAGACCTTGGTTTCGGGTCGGTTATCGCCCCATCCAAGCATGATCGCCGAATCACAGAACGCTGGCCGCGCCCTCGCCAAGCACGGTGGGGTTGGGCCGGAGGCGGCTTGGCGTTGAGCGACAGCGAAACGCCGGGACGGCTCCGGGGCGCTTTTCGCCCTGTGCGTACACAGGGACGAAAATCCTCGGCGATCATCACGGCCCCTGACGCAATATGCGGGCTAGCGAGCCCGCGCCCGCGGGATGCGCTAGTCATCCCTGCGCCTGGCGGCTTCGTAGTGTTCAAGGGCTCTCTGCACCATCGGCCGACGGCGCGCCCCGGGCACGCGGAGCGCATAGTCCGGATCCCGCTCCCCCTGGGCCGAGAGGAGGTGCATGGCGTGCGCGCTCGTGATGTGGGCGTGGAAGCCCTGGCCGTCCTGCATCTGGTTCACGGCGAGCTTGATCATGCGGAGCTGGAACGGGTCGTTGCGCGCGATGCGTTCGGCGTACTCCAGGACCCCCGCCTCGAGACGGTCCGCCGGCACGACCCGGTTCACGAGATCGAGCCGGCGGGCTTCTTCCGCGTCGATGAAACGCGACTCGAACAGGAACTCCTTGGCCTTGCGCGGATGCACGTCCCAGGGAACGGTGAAGAACTGGAAGTTGGACGCGAGGAACATCGCCGACTCGGCCGCGTAGACGATGTCCATGGCGGACGCCACGATCCAGCCGCCGAAGATGCAGTAGCCCTGCACGCCGGCGATCGTCGGCTTCGGCACGTTGCGCCAGCGCATCGACTTCTCCACGAACTGCTCGCGGGAGTGGTCGAACAGTCCGCGCACGCCCTCCTGCAGGGGCCGCTCCTCCCGGTCCGCCGTCTCCTCGGGCGTGCCGAGGTCGTGGCCGCCGGAGAAGTGCTCGCCGGCCCCGAAGAGCGCGATGACGTGCACGTCGCGGTCCCGCGCCGCATCGGCGAAGGCGTCGTCGAGCGCCTCGAGCAGTCGCCGGCTCTGCGCGTTGCGGTAGCGCGGCCGGTTGACCGTGATGCGCGCGACATGGTCGGAAACTTCGTAGAGAACGTCGCTCATGTCCGGGAGTTTGTCGGACGGGCGACCCGGTGGGCAAGTGCCGCGGCGTGGCGTAGTGGTTCGCTGGTTGATGGCAACGCAATCACGGCGTAAGGTTGCCCACCATCGATGCAGGAGACGGGCGTGGCTAGTATCACTATCCGCAATCTCGAAGACGACGTAAAGACGAGGCTGCGCCGCCGCGCGGCCGGCCATGGGCGATCGATGGAGGAAGAGGCGCGCCGGATCCTGGCGGAGGCCGTCGATCGCGAAGCTGCGCCGGAGAAGGGTCTGGGCTCCGCCATTCACGAGCTGTTCAAGCCGCTCGGCGGCGTGGACCTGGAACTTCCGCCGCGCGAGCCGATGCGCGAACCGCCACGACTGGACTAGTGCCGCATGGTCGTGCTCGACACGAACGTCGTCTCGGAGCTGATGCGCGGGAGCCCGCGCGCTGGCGTGCTTGAGTGGATGGACAGCCAGCGGACGAGGGACCTCTTCGTCACCAGCGTGACCGAAGCGGAAGTCCGCGCTGGCGTGGCGATCTTGCCGGGAGGCGCGAGGCGGCGCGGTCTTGCCGAGGCGGCGGAGCGCACGTTCGGAGGTCTTTTCGCCGGGCGGGTGCTTCCGTTCGACAGTTCGGCTGCCCGCGCGTACGCGGAGATCGTTCCGTACCGACGGTCGACTGGTCGTCCGCTCCCGTTTGCAGACGGCCAAATCGCCGCGATCGCCCGTTCGCGCGGGATGGCGGTGGCCACCCGGAACGTGGAGGATTTCGAGGACACGGGGGTCGAGTTAGTGAACCCCTGGACGGCCTCGGCGTGAAACGCGCGACCCGTCGCAGACAACCGGGCTGAGCACCTCGACCCGGGGGGCTCAAGCCTTGCGGTACTCCCCCTCGCCGGTGATACCGCGCTCCACCAGCGCCTCGTACTCCGGACGCGTCATGCCCAGGACGCGCTCGAACACCTCGAAAGAGTGCTCCCCGAGGCACGGCGCCGCGCGCGTGACGCCGCCCGGCGTGCGGCTGAGCACGGCCGGCAGGCCACTCTGCCACAGGGGTCCGGTCTCCGGGTGCGTGACCTGCACGAGATGGCCGCGTTCGCGGAGGGTTCGGTCGCGCACGAGTTCGTCGGCGCCCTGAACCGCCGCCGCCGGAACTCCCGCCTCGCAAAGCGCGCGCTCGAGCTCATTCTTGTCCCAAGGCGCCGCGGCCGCCGACACCGCGGCGTCCACGGCGGCCTCGTCCGCCTTGCGCCCGGCCGCCTCGGGCCACGCGTCCCCGGGTAGCCCCAGCACGCGGCAGCATGCTGCCCACTGCGCGTCGGTCTCGGCGGAGATCGCGATCCACTGGTCCTCGCCGGCGGCGCGATAGATGCCGTGCGGCGCGTGGAGCGGGTGCCGGTTCCCCCGCGGACCGCGCACGGCCCCGGTCGTCTCGAACTCGAGCCAGGCATCGCCGACGAAGGTGAAGTTCGCCTCCTGCATGGACAGGTCGATGTACTGCCCTTCTCCCGTCCGGTCCCGGTGCAGCAGCGCCGTCGCGATGGCGCCGAAGCCGTACATGCCGGCCACCGGGTCCGGGTACATCTGCCCCGAGTTCTGCGGCGGCCCGCCTTCGTAGCCGAGCAGGGACGACATGCCGGAGGAAGGCTCGATGGTCCCGCCGATGCCGGGCACGTTCGCCCAGGGCCCCGTCGCGCCGTACGCCGACAGGCTCGCCATGACGAGGTCCGGGCGGATCCGGGTCAGGGACGCGTAGTCGATGCCGAGGTTCCCAGTGACGCGGGGCGAGAAATTCTCCGCCACGAAGTCGACGTGGGCGACGAGGCCCCTGAACAGCGCTACGCCGTCGGGCTCCGACAGGTCCAGGGTGATGCCCTGCTTGTTGAGGTTGACCGAGTTGTACATCGGGCTGCAGTTCCACGGACGGCGCGCCGTGGGGACGTCCCGGAGCAGCTTCGGCACGGGATTGCGAGAGCTTCCCCGCCACCCGTCGATGCGCGTGCGGCCCTCGACCTGGATGACCTCCGCCCCGAGGAGCGCCAGGAGTTCGGTCGCGTACGTCCCGGCCCACGCCTGGGTGAGGACGAGGCCCCGGAAACCGCTGAGCGGACCCTTGCCCGACGCGGCGACCGCACCCTGACCGGCGCGCACCGGCGTCACCGGCCCCACGCCGCCGGCCTCGAACTCCGAGGCGTCCGCCCCGACCTCGCCCATCTCCCGTGACAGCGTCCAGCCGCTCCTTCCCATGCGTGCGGGAGGCCCGGGGAAGCGGGCGCCCCGGGGCGACTCGACGAAGAAGCGCCGGCCTTCGAACTGCGGATTGCGCCCCATCTCGTCCATGCGGAACACGGGGCCAGCGATGACGCGTTCCCGCGCCAGGGCATCGAACAGCGCCTGGCGGCTCCACCCGGCCATCCGTTCCTCGACCCGGTCCACGAACCGGTCCTTGAACTTGTGGCGCAGTCCGGCCTGCTGCAGTTCCTCGTCGTCCGCGAGATCCGGCAGACCGAGCACCTCCATCGCCCGCTTCCAGAAGTGGGGACGCGAGATCGGCAGGGCGAAGTACCCGTCGCCGACGGGGACCGGGCCTTCGTTCATGTCCACGTGCTCGCGCCGCGACCATATGAAACCGGCGGTCTGGACGCGCAGCGGGGCCGGCGCGAAGGTGGACACGAGGGTCTCGAACTCGGAAACGTCGACGAGCTGTCCAGGGGAGTCGTTGGCGAGCCGCTCGATCAGGGCGCACACGACCGTGCCCCAGGCCACGGTCCCGGCCTGGAAGGACGCCTGGTAGCCGCTGCCCTTGAGCGGCGGCCGGCCCGCGAGGCCGTTGACGGAAGCCCATCCCGAGCGCGCCGCGGCCGTCAGGTCGTTCCCCGGGAGGTCGCGGTAGCGGCCCGTGAGTCCGTGGGGCGTGATGGCGCAGACGATCGCGCGCGGGTGCGCCGTAGCGAGGTCCGACGCATCGAGACTGCAGGTGACGATAACGTCCGCCGTTTCCAGGAGCGCCGCTTCGCCGGACGGGACCGACGCCTTGTTGGCGAGGAAGTACCGGGCCGCGACTGACCGTCCCGCGGCGTCGAACGGGGGATGGCGGCGCAACGGGTGTCCACCCGGAGGCTCTACCGCCAGGACCTCCGCACCGAAGTCGGCGAGCAGCCGCGAGCACCAGGCCGTCGCGGCACGCGTGCCGAGGTCGACGACACGGATTCCGTGCAGGGTGAGCATCCGGGCGATGATACCGCTCGCTCACAGGGGACGCGCTTGTGGCGTCCCGTCCTGAATTCGTGCAAGGTGCCGACCTCGCGCGGCAGACGGGTCAGGGAACATCGCACCACAACATCTGCGACGGGCCGCACGGCTCGCCCTCTGCTGCACCCTGCTCGCGGCCGCCGTCGCCCACGCCCGGCCACCCAACGTCGTCCTCATCCTCGCCGACGACCTGGGCTTTGCGGACATCGGCGCGCACGGGTCGGAGATCCACACGCCCCACATCGACAGCCTCGCCGCCGAGGGCATGCGTTTCACCAGCTTCTACAACATGTCCAAGTGCGAGACCACGCGGGCCGCCATATACACGGGGCTGGTCACGGAGAAACGCCACGCCGCAAACGCGCAGACCCTCCCCGAACTCCTGCGGGGCGCGGGGTACCACACGGTCATGGTCGGGAAGAAACACTTCCGGGACTGGGCGTCGGACCTCCTGCTCGAACGCCGCCCGTTCGACGATGCGCTGACCTTTTACGGCCTCGCGCCCTACTTCGAGAGCCCGGACGGCACGTGGGACGGAGAGTGGCACAGGCCCTTCCTCCTCAACGGCGAGGAGCTGCTCCCGGAGCAGATGGACGTCGAGCGCGAGCCGTTCTACCAGACGGACGCGTTCACCGACTACGCGCTCCGGTTCCTGGACCAGGCCCACGCGACCGGCAAGCCGTTCTTTCTCTACCTGCCCTACCACGCTCCGCACTATCCGCTGCAGGCGCGCGAGGAGGACATCGCGCGGTATCGGGACACGTACCGCGCCGGCTGGGACGCCATCCGCGCCGAGCGGTTCCGCCGCCAACGGGAGCTCCGCGCCGTGCCGGCGAACGCGCGCCTCAGCCCCCCCGAGGACAACATCAACCGCTTTCGCGCCCCCTACCGCGGAGACATCTACCGCTACCGCCCCTGGGACGAGGTCGAGCCGGCGGAGCAGGACGCGCTGGCCCTCGAGATGGCCGTGTTCGCCGGGATGGTCGACCGGCTCGACCGCAACATCGGGCGCGTGCTCGACAGGCTCCGGACCCTCGGGGTGGAGGACGACACGCTCGTTCTGTTCCTGGCCGACAACGGCTCCTGCCCGTACGACAGCAACGAGGATTTCGCGATCCCGCCGGGCGGCCCCGGCTCGTTCCGCACGCTGAGCGCGGCGTGGGCGAACGTCGGCAACACGCCCTGGCGCTACTTCAAGCAGTACGGCCACGAGGGCGGGTCACACACCCCGCTCCTGGCGCGCTGGCCCGCGAGAATCCAGCCCGGCACGACGGACGCGCCCGCGCACGTCGCCGACCTGCTGCCGACCCTGCTGGACGTCGCCGGGACCGAGTATCCCGCCACGGCGGCGGGCAATCCGACCCCTACCCTCGACGGCGCCAGCCTGCTGCCCGTCCTCGACGGCGGCTCGCGTCCGCAGCCGGAGTTGATGATCTCCGGCTTCACCGAGCGGTTCCGCATGGTGCGGATGGGCGACTGGAAGATCGTGCGGGTCAACGCCGAATCCTGGCAGCTCTACCACCTCCCGAGCGACCCGACCGAACTCGATGACCGCGCCGCCTCGGAGCCTGCGCTGCTCGAGGAACTCGTCGCCCGATACGAGGCCTGGATCGACGAGCACGGTGCGGTGATGCCCCTGTACGACGAGGTAAACCGATAGGGCGACCCCTCACAGGAACGCTTCGACGGTCTCCAGGAACGCGTCGAGCTGGTCGTGATGCGTCCAGTGCCCGGCGTCGCCGATTTCGACGAGCCGGACGTCCCGGAAGTGCCGCAAAGTGTCGTGCTGGCCGATGCGGTGACCGTAGCCCCCCTTCGAGTTCACGATCAGCACGGGACAGGCGATGCGTTCCCAGAGGCGCACCGTGTCCTCGCGCGGCACGTCGTAGGGATACCGGGTGCGCGTGTAGTTGTCGAACTTCCAGGTGAACGTGCCGTCCTCGTTCTGGTCCGCGCCGTGCACGGTGAGGTGCCGGGCCTGCTCCGGGCTCAGGTGCGGATTGGTCTCCTGCATGCGCCGGTCGGCGGCGTCGAGGGACGGATAGCGACGCGGGGTGCGCCCGGCGAGCGCGTAGTTGGAGGAGATCCAGTTCCGGAGGCGTTCGTGCGGCGGTGCGCTGGCCCGGTCCGGGTGGAGGCCGACTCCCTCGACGATCACGAGCTTCGCGACGGCCTCGGGGAAGATGCCCGCATAGAGCGCCGCGATCGTGCCCCCCATGGAGTGGGCGACCAGCGTCACCGGCTCGAGCTCAGCCTGCCGCACGAGCTGCGCGATGTCCTGGACGTACTCCAGCCACGCGTAGCTGCTCCCGCGGGTCCATTGCGAGTCGCCATGGCCGCGCAGGTCCGGAGCAATGACGTGGAAGCGTCCCCGCAGGCTCCGGGCTACCCAGTCCCAGCTATGACACTGGTCGTGGATGCCGTGCAGGAGCAGCAGGTGTGGAGCTCCGGGGTTGCCCCAATCCAGGTAGTGCAGCCGCAACCGCTGCGAGAAATAGCTGTGGGAGGTCGGGTTGCCGTAATCCATGGAGTAACGCCCACCGCGCCAGCGCGACCGGCGCGGATTATTCCATGCGCGGTCCCAGGGGCTTCAACTCCCGGCGTCCTTGCATCAGGCGGCGGCTTCGGCCGCTCCCTCGCCCAGCGCCGCCGCCGCGGAGCGCGCAAACGCGTCCGTAAGGGCCCGGGTCATCTCGCGAACCCGCGTGCAGGAGCGCAGGTCGGGGTGCATCAGGACCCAGATCTCGCACCCCGCGAGCGGCGGTGCTGCGCCGATGCGGACCAGCAACGGGTCGGCGTCGCCCAACGAACAGGGCAGCGGACCGATGCCGACACCCGAACGCAGCGCCGCCGACTGTGACGCGAGGTCGTGGCAGCGGCCGCCTACGGGCACGCCCGGGAAATCCCTCTGGCGGAGGTCGCTGCGCAGCTCGGGCGGACCCTCCAGCTCGATCCAGCGACACGCCTCTCCCGAGGCCCGTCGGCGGGACCACTCGAGGGTCCCGTACGCCGCGAGCATGAGCCGGCCCAGCGACCGGCCAACCAAATGTCCCGGCGGCTGGTCGGTGATGAACAGGCCGCAGTCCGCCTCCCGGCGTCCCACGTCGGGCCGCGCCGCCAGCGGCGCGAACTCGATGTCGACCTCCGGGAAGCGCTCCCCGAACTCCGCGACCGCCGGCATCGCGACACTCGCCAGCGCGTCCGGCACCCACAGCCGCACGCAGCCCGCCATGCGCCGGTCGCTGCCGCTCACGGCGCGTTCAATGTCCCCGATACGCTCGGCCACGCCCTCCACCCGCTCCAGGACATCCTGGCCGGCGGGGGTGATCAGCAGCCCGCGGGGCCCGCGGTTGAAGAGCTTGACCTCGAGCCGCCGCTCGAAGTGTTCCAGTCGCCTCGTTACGGTGGAAGCGTGTACCCGCAGCAGTTCGGCGGCCTGCCGGACCGAACCGGCCTTGGCGAGCACCGCGAACATCCGCAGGTCGTCCCAATCCAGGTCACGCATCGTTCGATATCCTCAATGACGCAACGCTACGTTGCGTTGTTACCATATTGCACGCGGCGTTACCACAGGTAACATACGCATCAACGCAACGAACCCCTCCCCTAGTAGGCTGCGTAGAACCCGCCCCCCGGGTTCTCCAGCCTACTTTTTTTGTGCCCGCCATTCGGGCGACGATAAGGCTCCTGCCGTCGCGACCGGGAAGGGCATGGCCGAGCACTACGAGAACCTCACCGTCGAACGGGACGGACACGTCGCCGTCGTCACGTTCAACCGGCCCAGCAGGGCGAACGCCCTCGACCACGCGCACCTGGTCGACATCGAGGCGGCCGCCCTGTCCTTTCGCGAGGACGCCGACACCCGCGCGATCGTCTTCACCGGCGCCGGCAAGCACTTCTCCTCCGGGCACGACCTGGACTCGAGGCCGCCCGACGGCGACCTGGTCCGCCGGCGCCGCACGGCACGCATGGGCGAACGCGCCGTGCAGGCGTTGCAGGACATCGACCAGATCACCGTCGCCGCGTGGAACGGCGCCGCGATGGGCGGCGGCGCCTGTCTCGCCACCGCGCTCGACCTGCGCATCGGGGCGGACGACTGCTTCATGCAGTATCCGGAGATCGACATCGGCGTGAACCTGATGTGGAAGAGCCTGCCCCTCATCACGCACATCGCCGGGCCGTCCCGCGCCAAGCGCCTGGTCGTCGGCGGAGAGCGGGTCCACGCGGAGACGCTCCTGGCCTGGGGCGTACTCGACGAACTCGTCCCGCGGCCGCAGCTCCTCGACCGGGCGCTGGAAGTCGCGGCCTTCTATGCCGCCAAGCCGCCCATCGCGGCACAGATGATCAAGCGCAGCGTCAACGCGATCGTGTCCTCCCTCGACACGGCGGTGATGCACATGGACGTCGACCAGAACCTGCTCACGGCGATGACGGAGGACCGGCGCGCGGCCATCCAGGCCTACCTCGACAAGACGAAGCCCACTTTCACGGGCAACTGAACGCACGGGCAACTGAACGCGCTCTTATCATCCCGAACATCACCCGGAGACACACCACCGATGACCGCCATCGACACCGGCACGAACGAGCTGCTCTGCGACCTCGAGGAGGGTGTCGCCACGATCACCCTCAACAAGCCGCACAAGCGCAACGCCCTCGGCGACATCCTGACCCCGGCCCTGCGCGCGACCCTGCTCACGCTCGAGGAGGACGCCCGCTGCGGCGCCGTCGTGATCACCGGTGCGGGCACCGCGTTCTGCGCCGGCGGGGACGTGTCGGGCATGGGTGGGCGGTCCGCACCGGATCCGGACGCCCCCAGGCCCTCGTTCGAGGACGGCGTGCGCACCCTGATCCGCAAGCAGGAGACGCTGACCCTGCGCCTCCACGAACTCGCGAAGCCGACCATCGCCGCCCTGCCCGGACCGGCCGCCGGCGCCGGACTCTCGATCGCCCTCGCGTGCGACCTGCGCGTCATGGCGGACTCCGCCTTCATCACCACGGCGTTCGCGAACATCGGGCTCTCCGGCGACTACGGCGGGAGCTGGCTCCTGACGCAGCTCGTGGGGCCCGCCGTAGCCAAGGATCTGTACCTGACGGCACGCCGCGTCGGGGCCGACGAGTGCCTCGCCCTCGGCCTCGCCAACCGCGTCGTGCCCTTCGACGACCTGCAGGACGAGGCGCGCACCCTCGCCGCACAGATCGCGAACGGCCCACGCACGGCGCTCCGGTACATGAAGGAGAACCTGAACCGCGCCCTCTCGGCGGACTTCCGCACCTGTCTCGCCATGGAGGCCGACCGCATGTCGCGCAGCGCGCAGCACGAGGACCACCGGGAGGCGGTGCGGGCGTTCCTCGAGAAACGGGCGCCGCGGTTCGGGCATCCGGGATAGCGTCACAACGGAGTACGCCATGGAACAGCGACGCATCGGCAACACGGACCTCGTGACCTCCGTCATTGGGTTCGGCACCTGGGAGATGAGCACGACGATGTACGGCGACATCGACGTGGACGAGGCGGACCGCGCGGTCAACCTCGCGATCGACCACGGCATCACGCTCTTCGACACGGCGGAGGTCTACGGGCCCTTCCACTCGGAGGAACTGCTCGCGAAGGCCCTGGGCGCGCGGCGCAAGGACATCGTGCTCGCCACCAAGGTCGGCTTCCGCTACGACCCGGAGACGCAGCGCGTGAACGGCCTGGACTCGAAGCGGGAAAACGTCATCGCCCGCACCGAGGGTTGTCTGCGGCGGCTCGACACGGACGTCATCGACCTGATGATGATCCACTGGCCGGACCATGACACGGCCCTCGAAGAGACCGTCGGCGCGCTCGAGCAGCTCAAGCGGGACGGGAAGATCCGCTACTACGGCGTCTCGAACTTCGACGTGGCGATGCTGGACGAATGCCAGCGGCACGGTGCGCTGGCCGTCAACCAGGTCGGCTACCACCTGTTCGACCGGCGCATGGAGGCCGAAGTGCTGCCGTGGTGCGACGCGAACGACGTGGGCTACATGGCGTACGGCTCACTCGGGTTCGGTCTCCTCACGGGAGCTTTCACCCCGGAGACCACGTTCGCCGAGCACGACTGGCGCCGTCGCGGCAACGCCTTCGACCTGCCGCTCTTCGAGCGGGAGCCGTTCCTGGCCGAGATCCGGGTGTGTAACCGCCTCAAGGAACTCGCCGCCGACCACGGGCGGTCCGTGGCGCAGCTCGCGCTCGCGTGGGTGGTCGGCCATCCCGCGGTGAGCGTCGCCCTCGTCGGCATGCGCAACGAGCACGAACTCCAGGAAAACGTGGCGGCGGCGGACTGGCGGCTCACGGACGCGATCCGGGCGGACATCGACCGCGTCTTCGAGGAGGAAGGCGTGCCGACGCATGTCGATACGCCGCAGGCGCTGTCGCCGCCGGGGCTGCGGCGGAGGGCGTAACGCCTACTCGTCCGACGGAAAGAGGCGCAGCCACTCCATCGGTCGCCCCTCCGACTGTGCCGGCGGCTCGACATCGAGCAACGCCGCGATCGTGGCTGCGAGGTCGACATGGCGCAGTTCGGTCGGCTCCGCATCCGCGTCGACGCCCCGTCCCAACGCGAAGAACACCGCCTGCATGTCGGGTAGCTCCGGCGGATAGCCGTGCGTTCCACCCAGGCGGGCGTAGCGTTCCGTGAGCACGTACGGCGGCACCGTGGTGACGAGCAGGTCTCCATTGCGGCCGGGCCGCGCCAGCCGGAAGTCCTCGGGCAAGGCGTCGAGCCGGTGGACGCCGATGTCCCGCACCTCGCTCAGGATGGCCTCCGCCTTCCCGAGATCCTCCCGTTCGTCGAGATACACGCGCGCTACCGCGCCCCCGATCACCATGGCGTCCACGCCGCCGTCATCCAGGATCGACTCGATGTCGATGAGCTCTCCGACCGCCGTCATGCCGTGGTCGCTCACCAGGATCAACGTGGTCTCGGGCCACGCCTCCCGCTGGTCCAGGCCCGCCAGCAGGCGCTGCAACTGCGCGTCCTGCCGCCCGAGCTGGCGCACCACCGCCGGATGGTCCGGCCCGCGCTCGTGTCCGACGGTGTCGGCGCCGGCCCAGTAGCTCATGATGAGCTGGGGACGCTCGTCGTCGGGGAGGTCGAACCACTCGAGGATCCTGTTCACCTTCACGCCTTCCGGCCTGCGGCCGTCGAACGGCGCGACCCGGTAGCGGGTTCCCCGCCCGCGCCAGTCGCTCTCGGACCCGACCCAGAAGTAGGTCGCCACGTCGATGCCCTGGCGCTGCGTCGAGATCCACACGGGCTCCGCCTGGATCCAGTCCGCGTCGCCCACGTCGTAGCGTGCGCCGTCGTCGAAGAAGACGTTGTCCACGATGCCGTGGACGTCGGGATAGGTCCCGGTGGCCATCGACACGTGCGAAGGGAAGGTGTTGGAGGGATAGACGCCCACGAGCCGGGCCCGTACGCCCTCGCGTTCGAGGCGTGCAAGGCCCGGGAAGTCCCCGCGCTCGGGATAGTCGTGGCGCACGCCGTCCCAGGACAGCACGATCACCGTCGTCTCGGCCGCCGCGCACCAGGCGAGCGCCCATGCGGTCGCCGCGGCGGCCAGCCAGCCCGGCGACGACACGTCAGGCCTTCTCGATGCCGTAGGTGAACGCCTTGCCGTCGATCTCGGCGGAGAACCCGTCCGCCTCGCCCTGTCCGAACTCGACCGCGAGCACCTCGCCCGCCACGTACTCCCGGTGGGCCCCCACGGCCTCCACCACTTCCGGCGCCCCGCCGTACACCACCCGGATCCGGTCGGACACGTCGAGCCCCAGTTCCTTGCGCGAGCGCTGGATGCGGTTGACCGCCTCCCGGGCGAACCCTTCGCGGATCAGGGCCTCGTCCAGGTCGCAGACCAGGTCGATGGAGATCAGGCGGTCGGAGACCGCGTTGGCGCCCGCCTTCGGTTCGCGGAACACCTGGATCTCCTCGGTCGTGAAGGTCTCGCCGTCGAGTTCGACGCTCCCCGCCTCCTGGAAGTCCGCGATCTCCGCCGGCGTCAGCGCGCCGATGCGGCGCTGGAAGTCCCGCATCCGCTTGCCCAGCCGCTTGCCGAGCACCGGGAAGTTGGGCTTCGCGTAGAGATCGATGTAGCGGCTCTCGTCCCGCTCGTAGCGCACTTCCTTGACGTTGAGCTCCGCCTTCACGTAGTCCTCGAGATCGGCGATCGCCTCGAGCGGCGCGGCGTCCCGGTGGATGATCGTGAGGGACCGCAGCGGCGTGCGCAGGTTGACCTTCGCCTCCTCGCGCTTGCGGCGGCCGAGCAGCACCACCTGCTGCATGCGCGCCACCGCGTCCTCGAGCCCGGGCTGCACGAGGCCCTCCTCGGGCTCCGGATAGCCGCAGAGGTGCACCGAGAGCGGCTTCGGGTCCACGTCGCCGCCGAGCCTGGCCAGCTCGTGGTAGACGTGCTCCGAGAGGAACGGCGCGAAGGGCGCCATCGCCACCGAGAGTTCGTGCACCGCCGTGTGGAGCGTGCTGTACGCGGCGATCTTGTCCGCCGTGATGTCCGGCCCCCAGAAGCGCGGGCGGTTCAGGCGGATGTACCAGTTGGTCAGGTCCTCGATGAACTCGAAGAGCTTCGGCACGACGTTGTAGAGCCGGTAGCCCGCCATCTCGCGGGCGATCTCCGCCTTCATGGTCTGCAGCTTCGACAGCACCCAGCGGTCGAGAATGTTCGTTCCCTGGTGAAAACCCCGGTCCGGCGCCCAGCCGTCGATGCGGGCATAGGTCCGCAGGAAGGCGAAGGCGTTGTACCAGGGCAGGAGCGCCCGGCGCACCATGTCGCGCACGCCGCGGTCGGCGAAGCGCTGGTCCTCGCCCCGGACCAGCCCTGAGTTGATGAGGTAGAGCCGCAGCGCGTCGGCGCCGAACGTCTCCATCAGTTCGTCGGGCGGCGTGTAGTTGCGCAGGCTCTTCGACATCTTCTTGCCGTCTTCGGCCATGACCAGGCCGTTGACGATGACGTTGCGGAACGCCGGTCGGGCGTAGAGGGCGGCCGCAAGAACGGTGAGCGTGTAGAACCATCCCCGCGTCTGGTCGAGCCCCTCCGCGATGAACTCGGCCGGGAAACCCTGCTCGAAGACACGCCGGTTCTCGAACGGGTAGTGGAGCTGCGCGTAGGGCATGGAGCCGGACTCGAACCAGCAGTCGAGCACTTCCTCCACCCGGTAGTAGGTGCCCTCCTCCCCGTCGATCTCGAAGGTGAGGGGATCGACGAACTCCCGGTGCAGGTCCTCGACGCGCTGCCCCGTGTAGCGCTCGAGCTCCTCGATGGAACCCATGCAGATCCGGTTGCCGGTGACGCCGTTCTCCCAGATCGGCAGCGGCGTGCCCCATACCCGGTTCCGCGAGATGGCCCAGTCCACGGCGCCCTCGAGCCAGTTGCCGAAGCGGCCTTCCTTGATGTGGTCCGGCACCCAGAGGATTTCCGCGTTCGCCGCCACGAGATCGTCGATGAGGTCCGTCACGCGCACGTACCACGAAGGCACGGCGCGATAGACGAGGGGCGTGTCCGACCGGTAGCAGAACGGATAGGCGTGTTCGATGACGTCCCTGTCGTAGAGCGCGCCGGAGTCCCTCAGGTAGGCCATGATGTCCGCGTCGGCGTCCTTGACGAACTGGCCCGCGAAATCCGTCACCTCCTTCGTGAAGACCCCGTCCATGCCGACCGGGCAGACGAACGCCTCGATGCCGTGCGCGCGCAGCACCCGGTAGTCGTCCTCGCCGAAGGCCGGGGCCTGGTGCACGAGTCCGGTGCCCTCGTCCGTGGTGACGTAGTCGTCCGCCACCACGACGAACGCCCCCTGCTCCACGGCGTCGCGGAAGTAGGGAAATAGCGGTTCGTAGGGACGCCCGACGAGGTCCGCGCCCCTTACCTCTTCCAGCACTTCCAGGGCATGTCGCTTCGCGTACGCGGACACGCGCTCCCGGGCCATGTAGAGGACCCTACCGGTGTCCGTGTCGCGCACCCGGGCGTAGTCGATGTCCGCGCCGACGCAGACGGCGAGGTTCGACGGCAGCGTCCACGGCGTGGTGGTCCAGGCGGTCAGGTAGGCGTCTTCGTCCGCGAGCCTGAACGTCACCGTGATCGCCGGGTCCTGCACGTCCCGGTAGTTCATGTTCGCTTCGAAGTTCGACAGCGGCGTCTCGAGCGCCACCGACACCGCCATCACCTTGAAGCCGCGGTAGACCAGCCCCTTGTCCCAGAGCTGTTTCAGGACCCACCAGACCGACTCCATGTACCAGGGGTCCATGGTCTTGTAGTCGTCGTCGAAGTCGACCCAGCGACCGATGCGGCGCACGATCGCGCGCCACTCGTCGACGTAGCGCTCGACGATCTGGCGGCACTCGGCGTTGTAGCCGGCGACGCCCAGCTTCTGCACGGCGTGCTGCGCCGACATGCCGAGCTGCTTGTCGATCTCGTGCTCGATCGGGAGGCCGTGGCAGTCCCAACCGAAGCGCCGCAGCACGTGGCGCCCGCGCATGGTCCAGTAGCGCGGCACGATGTCCTTGATGATCGACGCGAGCAGGTTGCCGTGGTGCGGCAGCCCCGTCGCGAACGGCGGGCCGTCGTAGAAGATGTACGGCTGCTTGTCCTTCGTGGCCTCGAGGGACTGCCTGAAGATGTCGTGCTCGTCCCAAAAGGCGAGGACATCGTGCTCCATCGCCACGAAGGAGAAGGACCGGGTCGATTCCGCCGGTTCCGCCATGGGTATCAGGGACCGCTCTCGGGGAGGGCGCGCATTTTAGCGGGGGCCGGGGGCGGCGAACAGCCGGCATCGAGTAACGTAGCCACAGGAGTCGGGAGGTCAAGTAGTCCTGCATGAGACGCGCTATCGTCGGCTTCCGTCAGGACGAACACGAAGACTGGGTGGCCGACCTCGACTGCGGCCACCGCCAGCACGTACGCCATCGCCCGCCGTTCATCTTGCGGCCCTGGGTGGAAGACGCCGCAGGGCGCGAGTCGCACCTGGGCACCCGACTCGACTGCGCGCTTTGCGACCGCATGGAGTGGCCCGACGGCCTGGCCGCCTACGCTCGCACTCCGGAGTTCGACCAGGACACGGTGCCGCGTGGGCTCGTCTCCTCTCACACCACCAGGACCGGTGTCTGGGCACGCATCCACGTGCTTGAGGGCACGATCCTGTATCGGGTGGAAGCTCCCGTGGACCGCTGCGTGCGCTTGGGAGCCCCGGCCACTGGCATCGTCGTCCCCGAGGTCCCCCACCACGTGGAGCCGCAGGGGCCGGTGCGCTTCTTCGTCGAGTTCTTTCGGCTCGCGCGGGATTGACGCGAAGCCTTGCGGGCCTAAAATGCCATCATGTTGGCGGATATGACGACATGATACGCACCCAGATTCAGCTCACCGAGGAGCAACTCAGAAGCCTCAAGGCCCTCGCCCGCGAGGAGGAACGTTCCGTTGCCGACCTCGTCCGCCAGAGCGTTGCCGAGTACCTGGTGCGCCGACCCACGGTGGACCGCGCCGAGCTGGTCCGACGCGCCCGCGGCCTGATCGGCCGGTACCGGTCCGGAATTCCCGATCTGGCCGAGAATCACGACCGCTACCTCGACGACGCGTTCGACACGTGAGCCTGTTCGTCGACACGTCCGCGATCGTGGCCATCGTCGACGCCGGCCAGGATCGGCACGCGGACGCCGCAGCAGCGTGGGAGGCCGCCCTCGAATCCGGCCGCGCGCTGTACACGTCGAACTACGTGCTCGTCGAGACGTTCGCCCTGGTGCAGCGCCGTCTCGGGTTGGCGGCGTGCAGGGAGGTCTCGACCACACTCGTTCCGCTCCTGAGTCCCTTGTGGGTGGACGAAGCCCTCCACGAGACCGCCCTGGCAGCCGTGTTCGCGGCCGATAGCCGGAGCCTCTCGTTCGTCGACTGCACGAGCTTCGAGATCATGCGCCGCCACGGACTCGGGGAAGCCCTGACCCTGGATCGCGACTTTACGCGGCAGGGTTTCCTCGTTGCGCCGAACCCGCGCGGTTCCGTCTGACGCCTGCCGGAGACGGCCGGCGGACCTCGGCCCGTATATCATCGGTCGCGCCGTCCGCCAGGAGCGCCGCAATGAAACTCGGCATCGTCTTCCCCCACGACGAGATCGGCACGGACCCGATCGCCATCCGCGACTACGCCCAGGGCGCGGAGGCGCTCGGCGCGGACCACATGATGATCTACGACCACGTGCTCGGGGCCGATCCCGACCGGCCGGGCGGCTGGGACGGCCCGTACGACAAGGACGTGGCCTTTCACGAGCCCTTCACGCTCTTCTCGTACATGGCCGCCGTCACCGAGCGCATCGAGTTCGGCACGTGCGTGCTGGTCCTGCCGCAGCGGCAGACCGCACTCGTGGCCAAGCAGGCGGCGCAACTGGCGATCCTTTCCGGCAACCGCTTCCGGATGGGCATCGGCGTCGGCTGGAACACGGTGGAGTTCGAGGCGCTCGACGTCCCGTTCGAGCACCGCGGCGCGCGCCAGGCCGAGCAGGTCGAACTGATGCGCCGGCTGTGGACCGAGGACAGCCTCACCTTCGAGGGGGACTACCACACGGTTACGCAGGCAAGCATCCTGCCCCGGCCGACCCGCCCGATCCCCATCTGGTTCGGGGGCGGCGCGCCGTCCGTGCTGCGGCGCTGCGGCCGGCTCGGCGACGGCTGGGTGCCCGTCGGGGTGCCGAACGAGAAGTCCCGGCAGGCGCTGGCGACCATCCGGGAAGCGCGCGAGGCGGCAGGACTGCCGTGGGACGGCTTCGGCGTCCAGGCCCAGGCGCAGACCCGGGGCGGCGATCCGGAACGGTGGAAGACCCACCACGACCAGTGGCGGGAACTCGGCTGCACGCACCTCGCGATCGTGACGCACTACGTCGGACACGGCACGAACGTGGACGCCCACCTAGCATCGGCGCGGCGGTACTTCGAGGCCGTGGCGGACTGAGCGGCCGGGCGTCTCCGGCGCGACTCCCGCACGCACCAGTACGCACCCGAACCCGACGCGATGGCCAACCCGCCGAAGAAGGACCATGCCAAGCTGGTCATGCTCGGCATGCTGCACATGGCCCAGTACTTCCCGGCCGCCTTCACCGGCGTCGCCCTGCCATTCCTGTTCCGCAAGGAAGGACTGCCGCTCGAGATGTTCTGGCTGCTCGCGCTGCCGGGCATTCCCCGCTGGCTGAAGTGGCTCATCGCCCTGCTGGTCGACAACTACGGCAACGCCCGCATCGGCTACCGCAAGACGTGGATCATTCCGTGCACCGCGATCGGGGCCGCCGCCTACGCGATGCTGGCCTGGATCCCGCCCTCGGTCACGGCGGTCTACCTGATCGTGGGCATCCTGCTCGCCAAGTCCTTCATCATGGCCGCACAGGACATCGCCGTGGACGGTTACGCGGCGGAGTCGATGACCGACGCCGAGCGCGCCACGGGCACCTCGATCATCGTCTTCCTGGCGGTGCTCGCGGGCGTGATGGGCTCGGGCGTGGTAGCCCTCGTGGAGACGTTCGGCTGGCCGCAGACGATGCTGGCCGCATCCGCCCTCATGCTCGCGGCGGCCGCACCGGCCATCATCCGCCGGGAACCGCCGCCGCCCGAGGCGACGCGCCAGCGCCGCGCCCGAGGCGAACGCCCCAACCTGTGGAAGGCCCTGCGGCGCCGCGAGTCGCGAGTCATCCTGCCGTACCTGTTCGTGTTCGGGTTCGGCGGCACCTTCTTCGGGTCGATGATCGGCCCCTTCTTCGCGGACAAGGGCCTGACGCTCACCGAGTTCGGCATCCTGTCCCCGATCGCGGCCATCGCCGGCGCCGGGCTCGGCGCCCTGGCCACCCCGTGGCTCGTCGAACGCATCGGCATGAGCCGGACCGCGATCATCGGCGTCGCCGCCCTGCCCGTCGAGGGCTTCATCTTCTCCGCCCTCGCGCTGTTCCCCGGGCTGCCCGTCCTGCCCTTGCTGACGCTCATCGTCGCGATCCTCGGCTTCGTCACGTCGATTTACTCGTTCGTGGTAAACAACTCCCGCTTCCGCTGGGCGTCCAAGGCGCAGGCGGCGACGGACTACAGCATGCAGTCGAGCGTGTGGAACTTCGGGGTCTGGGCCGCGGGATCGGCGTCCGGCTTCGTGGTGGCGGGAGTCGGCTGGGCGGTTTTCTTCCCCATCGCCGGGTGCCTGGCCGCCGCGGGCGGCGTGTTCTACATCGTCATGTTCGACCGCATCGAGGGCATGGTGCGCCGGCGCGAGCGCGAGGAACTCGAGAGCGCTCCGGCTGCGCTGTAGGGGCGGGCTTGTCCCGTCCCGTCTCGATTTGCCTGCATGACATCAACACGGCGATCGCGAGGGGCAGGCCCCTCGCGCTCCCCGGCTGAAGGCTCAAGCGTTCACCCGGCGAGCCGCAGCTTGCCACCGCCAGCCGAACGAGGCCGTCGCACGACGATGTCGATGTCGGGGCCGAGCGCGGTCAGGAGGCGCAGCAGACGCTCCAGTGAGTACTCGCGGAAGTCACCTCTAAGCAGCCGGGAGACATCGGGCTGGGAGAGCCCGAGCAACCGTGCGGCCTCGGTCTGGGTAAGGCTACGCTGGCGGATGATCGCGTCGATCCGGGAAACGAGTCCGGCCTTCAGGAGATGGGCGTCGGCATCCGGCAGACCCAGATCAGCGAAGACGTTGCCGCTGCCGCGCTCTACGTCGGTGTCACGGGTGTCCATGGCATCATCGGTCATCAAGCGTCTCCTGGTGGTGGCGTTCGGCGGCGCGCAGCCGGCGCGCAATGAGATCGAGTTCGCGTTTCGGCGTGCGGATCCCGCGGCTGGACTTCTTCTGGAAGGCGTGCAGCACGTAGATCGCAGCTTCGAAGCGGACGGTGTAGACCGCGCGAAAGGTGTCGCCGTCGTAGCGCGCGGCGACCTCCAGGACGCCGGAGCCGAAGCCCTTGAGAGGCTTGGCGTCGCGGTGCCGGAGACCGACCTGGGCCTGGTGGATGGCAAAGCCGATGCGACGTCGCACCGGATCCGGGAACAGCTTCAGGTCGGTGTTGCTCGATCCCACCCATTGAACCGGTTTCAGCATGTCGTTGTCGATCCCGGCACTATAGTGGTTTCACCATAGCGGCGCAAAGCGGAAGGCGAGCGACTGGCATCCATCGCGACCGGCCCGCCCCTACCACTCCAGGCCGACCTTCACGTAGGCAAACCGCCCGTTGAATCCGCCCGGCGCGTACTGGCTGAAGCGGTTGCCGAGGCCGGTGCGGGCGTTGGGATTCTCCTCCGGCGTCTCGTCGAACAGGTTCTCCGCACCGAACGTCACGGTCAGGGAGTCCGTCGCGACGTAGTGGACCAGGACATCCACCATGCCGTAGCCGTCGAAGTCGAGACCTTCCTCCGAGTCGTACCACCCTCCGTAGCGGTTCAGGCGCGCCGTGACGTCGAACCGGCCGAGCGAGTGGCTGGCCGACAGGAGCAGGCGCCGCTTCGGCAGACCGGCCTCGTAGTCGCGGATCTCGCGCGCGTCGTCGAGCGGGCCGCCCGGGGTGTAGCGGTCTACCTCGGTGTCCGTAAGGTTGTACGCCCCGGTGAAGACGGTGAAGCCCGCCGCCGTTTGCAGGCGGTAGCTGCCGGTCGCCTCGCACCCCGTGGTGACGGTGGTGAAGTCGTTGGTGAAATAGTTGATGTAGTTCCAGCTTCGCGCCGACGTGAGGCCCGCGCGTTCGAGCATGGCGAGCAGGTCGCCCCGCACGCGGTCGCGGCCGAGGTCGGGCCGGTTCAGCTCGATGTCGCGAGACAGCGCGAGCCGGTCGCGGACCCGGATACGGTAGCAGTCCAGGGACGCCGTGAGCGATGCGCCGACGTGGACCAGTCCCAGCGAGAGGTGGGTGGACCGCTCCGGCTTCAGCGGCGCGCCGCCCAGGACCACGCCGACCGGGCTCGTCGGGGCGATCGTCGAGACGATGGACAGCGCGCGCTCGGCGCCCTCCCCGCCGATCTTCGACGTGGCATTGATGGCGTTCGACTGGCCGGGCGTGGGTGCGCGAAAGCCCGTGCTCACGGTACCCCGCAGCGCCAGCCGGTCGTTCAGGGCGAAGCGCGAGGCCAGCTTGCCGTTCGTGGTGCCGCCGAAGTCCTCGTAGTCCTCCCACCGTACGGCCAGGCCCACGGTCCAATGGGGCCGCGGGTCGGCCTCAATGTCGGCGTACAGCGCCCGGTTGGCGCGCGACCACCGCCCGGCCGTGTCCGGGCTGAATCCGGGGAAGCCATTGGTGGCCGCGGTGAACCCCTGGGACTGGAGATCGACCGCGGCCCCCATCCAGTCGAAGCGGCGTTCCCACGACGCCGGCTCGCCGCCGCGGATCTCGAACTCCTCCTCGCGCCACTCGGCGCCGAACGCAAGGTTCGCAGCGTCCGCCAGGACACCCCAGTCGAGCGGATAGGCCAGGTCCACGTTGACGGTCGTTTCGCGTTGGACGTAGTCGCCCGGGTCGAAGCGGTAGTCCGCGGGATTGGCGGGTCCGAGCGCGGCGTTGACGGTGTTGTAGATGAAGAAGTCCACGTCGCTGACGCCGGTCCCGACACTCAGGTCCCACGTGAGCCCGCCGTCCCGCCCGCCCCGCAGGCCCGCGAAGGCCGAGTAGTCGGTCGTGTGGCCCCCGAAACGCGGCGTGAACCCGCCGGGAAACAGCGCGTTCATCACGAAGCAGCTGGGATGCGCTTCGCGGAATGCGTCCGACTGAAACACGCCGTTCGCGTAGTAGGCGCCCTCGGGTGCGAGGTCGGCCGGGCACGCGCCGGAGTTATCGCCCGTCAGGTCGCCCACCAGGCGGTGTGCGCCTTGGGTATAGACGCCCTCGCGGTCGTTGGGATTGCGGTAGTAGAAGCCGCCGTCCGTTTCCTTGGTTGCGTAACTCGCGAACGCGTAGGCCTCCACGCGCTCCGTCGGCCAGAAGCCCAGATTCAGGAAGGTCTTCAGATTGTCCCTGACCTCGGGGCTCCCCCAGAGCTGCGCCGGATCGGGCACGGCCGCGTTGCCGGCGGCCGCGAGCGCCGCTGCGTCGGCGCGCTGCACGCTGCGCACCGTGTCCCCGGACTCGCCGTACTCCACGGTGAGGTTCGCGAAGCCGGCGGCGCCGAGGGCGATGCCGCGATTGACGGCGACGGTGACCGCTTCGCCATCCCCCGCCGCGGTGCGGCCGTAGCGCACCTCGGCGGCGCCGCCGGCGGCGGCGTCCTTGAGCACGAAGTTCATCACGCCGGCAACGGCGTCGGACCCGTACTGCGCCGCCGCGCCATCGCGGAGCACCTCGACGCGTTCCAGCGCCATGGACGGAATCACGGACAGGTCCGGCCCCTGCGCCCCTTCCGAGGCCTTCGGCACGAGCCAGGCGATGACCGCGCCGCGGTGGCGCCGCTTGCCGTTCACCATCACGAGGGTGTGGTCGGCGGCGAGATTGCGGATGTTGGGCGGGCGAACGATGGTCGCGCCATCGGCGATCGGCTGCATGTTCACGTTGAACGACGGCACGCTGTCGCGCAGCAGATCGAGCACGTCCGTGCCGCCGCGTTCCCGCAACGTGGCGCCGTCGACCACGTGCACGGGAGACTTCGACTCCGCCGCGCTCTGCCCCGCGCGCCGGCTGCCCACCACGACGACCAGCTCCTCGATGCCGTGCGTGGCCGGTTGCTCGTCCGCGGCCATCCCGGGCGGTGCCGACGCCAGGCAGAAGGCCGCCACCGCGCAGCGGGGCATCCAGGGTTGTCGGCATCTGGTCAAGGGCATCCACAAGGACCGTACGTCACCACCCCTCCGTCGGGGCAATCGACCTGCGCAAACGCCTGATCCGCGCTACGTATCTTCTCATGCGCGATTGCATGATGTACGTCGTGAGACATCTATGTATCATGGCGGGGAATGAAATCGAAGCGAGGAGGTTGCCGAAGGGCAACGTGTGAAGACCGCTGACGCCGGACAATCGACCTTCGACCCGGCCCGGGCGCTGCCCGCGGCCGCGTACAGGGATCCAGGATGGCTCGCGGCCGAGAAGGACCGCATCTGGCACCGCGACTGGGTCTTCGCGACCACCGAGGACGCGCTCGCGGAACCGGGCGACCAGGTTCCCGTGACGATCGGCGATCAGCCTGTTCTGCTCCTGCGCAACCAGGCGGGCGAACTGGTGGCCCTGTCGAACCTGTGCGCCCACCGGGGGACGCTGCTGGTCGAGCAGCCAGCCAACGCCAGGCGCATTCAGTGCCCCTACCATGCCTGGACCTACGACGACGCCGGTCGACTGGTCGGCGCGCCTTTCGCGCCGAGCGGCGTCATCGACAGATCGGCCCACCGTCTCCCCACGTATCGTGTCGAGTCCTGGCACGGGCTCGTGTTCGTCAGCCTCGACGACGGCGTGGAGTCGCTCGCCCGGCGCTTCGCCTTGATCGAACGGCATGTGTCCGCCGCCGGAATCGATGCCCTGGATCACCGGGCAGACATGCAATCGGCGGAAACGTGGGCCTGCAACTGGAAGGTCGCGATCATCAATGCCATGGAGAGCTATCACCTCTTCAAGGTCCATCCCGAGACCCTCGAACCCTTCACGCCCACCAGGGATGCTTACTACGTCGCGGGTTCCGCCCGGGCGACCGCCACCGGCGGCGCGTTCAAGGGCCAGGACGACTATCTGCTGCTCAGCCTGCCACCCGGGTTCGTCGGGGTGCTCACCCGAGGGAGCTTCGTCTGGCAGGCCGTGCACCCGGTAGACAGCGACCGTTGTGCTGTCCGCACCGGGGGAGCCTACGCATCCCACCGACCCGCCAGCCCTTTCGGACGGATCGGCAAGTGGCTTGGTCGGGCGGCCGCAGCCGCGTACCCGCAACCCGACTTCCTGCGGGAGGACAAGGCCATCTGCGAGCGCGTACAGCGCGGCGTCACCGGCGATTTCCTTCCGGGCACCCTGGTACCCATCGAGCGGGTCGTGCGCGATTTCGGGGACTATCTCAACTGGCGGCTCAACGACGTCGAGCCGCCCCTGGCTCGCGACTGATCCGAACTCCATGGAACCAGTCGGAACGCCGTCCCAAAGCCGGTTCCGGCCGTGGCTCACCTGGGCCGCGCTGGCGGCGATCTGGTGCGCCGCGGTCCTGGATCAGCTTTGGGTGTTCTCGCTTCTCCTGGTGGCGTGGGCCCTCTACGACATCCGCACGGGGGAGAGCCTCTTCATACAGCGCATCACCCGACGACAGCAGCCGGTGACGTACTGGATCATCGTGGCGACCTGGCTCTCGTTCGGTCTACTCGGGATCCTGTATCGGTGAAGGCCGCCAACGGCGGCTCGAGGTGCCCATGCAACAACCCTATCGCAGCCCAACAGTCAGGGTGCGCACGGCCAGTTCGGTCGCTTCGTCGGCGCTGAGGTAGCCTTCCGCAACGGCGTTCCACGCCGTCCAGACGAGTTGATCGATCTGCGCGACGACCCAGGCCGAGGGGACGTCCCTGCCGACATCTCCCTGTTCCTTCAGGTCCTCGACCAACGCCACGGCCCACTCCAGTTGCGTCCCGTAGCCCTCGTCAACCCTCCGGTCGTCCGTGTAGTTGGTACCGAGGAAACTGTATCGGTCGCCGAGCGGAATGACCGCCCGGAACATGTTCCGCAGCCGGTCGACGGCGCGTTGACCCGCCGTGGCCTGCGCCCGGACGGCCGCGTTCATGTCCTCGATGCAGCGGATCCCGATGGCGCTGACGAGGTCGTCCCGGGTACGGAAATGACGGTGCAGCGTTGCCCGGCCGACGCCGGCCTGGACGGCGATCTCGCTCATCGTCGCACCGGCGTTGGCGTTCAGAACGCGAATCGCGGCTTCGACGATCGCCTCCAGGGTCGCCGGACGGATGACGTGTCTTCGAGGTGCGCTCATCCCTCAGTCCCTACCGATTCAGGATCGCCCCGCATTACGGGTTGGGACCACGTGTGTTGACCCACATACCCCGGTTTGAGACATTGATGTCTCAAATTGCCAGCAAGCAGGCACCCATGACCGTCAGAACCCGGGCTCAGGGAGTGGTGCCGCCACCGCTTGAACGCCGCATCCCGCTGTCCGCGGGCCTGACCAAAGCCCGCCTTCCCGGGCTTGCACTGGCGTGCGCATTCTACCTCTCGACGGCGCACGCGGCCGACTTCATCGCTTTCGAGTCGGGCCCGGTGCGCCCCATGGCGCTGTCGCCCGACGGGCGCATGCTCTACGCCGTCAACACGCCCGACAACCGGCTCGAGATCTTCACGGTGAGCGATGCCGGCACGCTCGCGCATGCAGCAGCGGTCCCCGTGGGCCTGGAACCGGTTGCCGTCACAGTCCGCAATCCTGCCGAAGCCTGGGTCGTCAACCATCTCTCGGACTCGGTCAGCATCGTCGACACGCAAGCGCTGACGGGGACCACGCCGGGGGAACCCGGCGTGCCGTTCGTGGCGCGCACGCTCCTCGTCGGCGATGAACCGCGCGACATCGTCTTTGCCCAGGGCCGGGCGTTCATCACGACCGCGCACCGTGGCCAGCAGCGTACCCACCCGTCCATTGCCGACGTTCCCGGCGCCGGAGACCACCAACTGCACACGCCGGGGATCGGCCGGGCGGACGTCTGGGTGTTCGACGCCGAACAACCCGGCCCGGGCGTGGGCGGTACGCCGCTCAGGATCGTCGAACTGTTCGGCGACACGCCACGCGCGCTCGCCGTGAGCCCGATGGCAACACCGTCTATGCAGCAGTGTTCCATTCGGGAAACCAGACCAGCGTGATTCACGAAGCCGTGATGTGCCGGGGATTCGAGGATACGCCCCGGGGCTACTTCGTCGGCGCCACCTGGGCGCCCCGGCGGGGCGATCAACGCTGCATCGCCGGCCAGGTCCCCGCCCGGCATGCAACCGCGTCTCCCAACGGACCGGCAGACAAGACCCTGCCCATGGGGCGCCCGTTGCCGAGCACCGGGGCCGACGGCGAGCCCGCTCCGTTCACCGCCATGATCGTCAAATGGCATGAAGAGTCCGGCGAGTGGCGGGACTCACGAGGCCTGAACTACTCGAACGGGATCCGTTTCTATCTCCCGGACAGGGACGTGTTCGCGCTCGACGCCGCCACGCTGGAGGAGGCAGCCAGTTTTCGCCACGTCGGCACGACCCTGTTCAACATGGCGGTCAACCCCGTGACCGGCAGGATCTACGTAGCCAATACCGACGCGCAGAACCACATCCGCTTCGAAGGTCCGGGCGTTCGCGGCGGATCCACCGTTCAGGGCAACATCGCGCACACGCAGATCACCGTCATCGATCCCGCCACCGGCTCGGTCGACCGGAGGCACCTGAACCGCCATATCGACTATACGGTGCTGAAGGCGTCCGCCGACGTGCGCCGGCACAGCCTGTCCACGCCGCTCGAACTGCAGGTGAGCGCCGATGGCGCCACACTCTACGTCGCCGCCCTGGGCTCCGACCGGATCGGCGTGTTCGCCACCGCCGACCTGGAGAACGATGCGCTGTGGGACGGCACCGGCGAGGAGTTCGATCCGACGGTTGCCAGCGCCGGCTATCTGACGGTGACCGGCGGGCCCGCCGGCCTGCTGCTCGATGAGTCGCGTAACGGTGAGAACGGGTTGCTGTACGTTTACACGCACATCGACCGCGGCATTAGCGTGATCGATCCGTCAACCGGCGCCCTCTTGCAGACGGTTCAGCTCCACAACCCGGAACCCCCTTCCGTGCTTGCCGGCCGGCGGATGCTGTACGACGCGGACGGAACCTCGTCGAACGGCGAGTCGTCCTGTGCGAGCTGTCATGTCTTTGGCGACACCGATCATCTGAGCTGGAACCTGGGCAACCCCGATGCGGCAAACTCGGTCAACCCACAACCCTTTCCCACGTTTTCCGATTTTTTCCTGAACTGCGATTTCTTCGGCCACTACCCGGGGTGCGAATTCGTGCCCTGGGTCAACGGCAACGGCGACCAGCTCGCGTTTGCCTCGATGAAGGGTCCGATGGCCACGCAGACCATGCGCGGCATGTCCACCCACGGCCACATGCACTGGCGGGGCGACCGGGCCACAGGCTACTTCGGGACGGACGATGCGCAAACGCTCGATGAGAAGCTCTCCTTCAAGAACTTCATCGTCGGCTTCGAGAGCCTGCTCGGCCTGGACGTGGAGCTCACGGACGCCGGCCGTCCCGACAAGCCGCCGGAGGTCGTTCGACTCGAGGACGACGTCGACGCGTTTGCCGACTTCATGCTGGCCGTGCAACTGCCGCCCAATCCCATCAAGCCGCTGGACAACCGCCACAGCCCGTCGGCGCGGCTCGGGGACGCGTTCTTCAGCGGGCCGCGACGCTCCGACGGCACCGGCCCGGGATTCGATCTCCCCGACAACCGCAATGGCGCGGAACCTGACGGCCGCAACTGCGAAGGCTGCCACACCCACGAACCCGCCAAGGGCTTATTCGGCACCGACGGCAGCGCAGGGCACGGCGGTGAAGTGCTGATCCTGAAGGTCCCGCACCTGCGCAACCTCTACCAGAAGGTAGGCATGTTCGGGCTGCCGAACCGCGAGTACTTCCTCCCCTCCACCACCGAGGCCCACCAGGGGGACCAGATCCGCGGTTTCGGGTTCCTGCACGACGGCGCCACCGACAAGCTGTTCAACTTCCTGCAGGGCGCCGTATTCGACGACGGCGCCACGACCTGCGCCGACCTCGGGGTACCGGACAGCGCCAGTTACGGGGGGTCGTTGGGCAGCTGGTTCGGCTGCGATTTCAGTGACGGAATGGACGTCGGCATCCCCGGGGACACGGTGCGGCAAGGCCTGGTCGACTACCTCATGGAGTTCGACACCGACCTCGCGCCGATCGTCGGGCAACAGGTCACGCTGGACGCGACCAACGCCGCATCCGCCAACCCGCGCATCGACCTGCTGCTCCGGCGCGCTCCGACGCCTTTCGAGTCGTTCATTCTCGGTGGCGCCGTCACCGAATGCGACCTGGTCGTCAAAGGCGTTGTCGACGGCCAGGCGCGGGGCTGGGTACGGCGCTCCGACGGCAACTTCAAGGACGACCTGGGGTTGACGTGGACGGAAGCCGACGTGCGTGCGCTCGCCGCGCAGGAAGGTCCCCTGACCTATACCTGCGCGCCGCCGGGTTCAGGGGTGCGCATGGGGATCGACCGGGACGGCGACGACGTGCCGGATGGCGTCGACAGCCGCCCCTCCCACGCCAACGTCGATCAGAACGACGCGAGATCACTCATGCCTTCGGTGTCCCGAAGCCCTGACTGGCGCTCAGTGCCTCCGCGAGTCGCTCTCTCCCGCTCCGGACGCTCCGCCGTCCTCGAAGTGGGCGCGTACCTCCTCCATGACGCACCGCTTCAACTCGGCGGGGTCCGCGCCGCCCTCGGCGTAGCGCTCCGCCAGGAGTTCGAGGTCCCGCTCACCGAAGGACAGGCTGATGCGTGGGCGCTGGATCTTCGCGTAGGGGAGACCGACCAGCTTGCGGACGTAGTCGGAGTAGCTGAGGTTCTCGGCCGCCGCGGCAAGCCGGATCCTGCGCATCAGCGACTGCTGGAACTCGAAGTGGACCTGCACCTTCCGGAGCGCCTGCCGCTCCGCCTGGAAGCGCTCGGCGGACGGCGCCTGCGACCCGCGCCGCCTGGGCCGTCCCCTCCTCATCGCCCCTGGCTGTCCCCCGGCCACATCGACTCGATGACGTCCGGCGGGACGTTGACGTCGAGGGAAACGTCGGTGTCGCCGTCCGCCCATACCTCGACGGTCAGCCCGAAGCGGCCGGTCGGGTCCTCGCACTCGTGGGAGCGGAGCTCCTCGGCGTCGTCGTCCCGGTAGCGGGAGAGATCCTCGCCGCGGCAGTCCCGGTCGTGGAAGTAGCCCTCGGTCCACTTCTTGACCTGGGAGTACCGCTCGGCGAGCCAGCCCTCGTATTCGGGCAGGGCGGACACCACTTCGAGGTCCACGAATCCGTCTTCCCACAGCCCCGCGAACGCCGCCTCGTCAAAGAGTTTCAGCACGTCGCGCCGGGGTACATCCCGGGACAGCGTCAGCTCCGAGACGTCGCGCGCCGCGTACGCGAGGTAGATCCGGCCGCCTTCCACGCCGTCGAGGGTGAGCTCCGGATGCAGCCCGTCCTCGAACTCGTAGGCGGCTATCTTCGACACCTCGAAGGTGTGTCCCTGCACGCTCGGCGGCAGGGCGAGGCGATGCTTGAACGTCAGCAGGTCTCCGGCGCCGAGGTCGCCCGCGCCTTCGAGGCGGCGCGCCTCGGGACCGGAACCGCTGCGCCGGAAGAGCTTGCGGAGCACTGTCAACCGGCCTGACGGGCCTTCAGCCGCGCGAGCACGTCGTTCGCGCCGCCGCTGCCGGACGCGCCGATGCCCTTCGCGCGCAGCTTCGCGTCGATGTCGTCCCCGGCCTCCTCGCCTTCGAGCCACTCGCCGGCCTGCATGCGGTCCTGCCAGTTTTCCTGCTTGGCCTTGACCCGCTCGAGCGCCGCCGAGACCCGGTGCGAGCTCGAACCGGTGGCCGCGAAATTCCGCGACACGGACTCGGTCGCGCGCTGCAGTTCCTGCACCGTGCGCACCTTGTCGAGTTCCCGCTTGTTCTTCTGGATGGTCCGCTCGCGGGCCTTGATCATCGCGTGGATCTTGTTGATCTCGGCATCGAGCGCGGCCTGCTCGGAACCCTTGTCGTTCCGGTCGCTCTCGAGCTCCGCGATGCGCTCCGCCACCTCGGTGGCCAGGGCTTCCTCGCCGGCGTTCAGCGCGGCGACCGCCTTCTGCTCGTAGTCCGCGACGTCGGCATCGAGCGTCGCCATCTCCCGCTTCAGCTTGATCTCCGAGCTCTTCATGCGCGTCAGGCTCTGCTTCGCGCTGCCGATGGCCGCCTCCGCGTCCCGGATCTCCTGTTCGAGGATGCGGATCGCGTTCGCGTCCACGATGGCCTCGCCCACCTCGCTCGCGCCGCCCCGCAACGCCGTCAGCATGTCTCTCAATACACCCATGATTACCTCCGTTTGTGCTTTCCCGGTGCGGCCGCTCAGGCCAGCAGGTGCTCGACCGCTTCGAGCACGTCGATGGTGTTCTCCGCCTGCACTTCGAGTTCGTGCGCGACGACCTCGAAACGGGTCGACAGCGCCATCGACCCGAACAGGATGTAGGTGTCCCCCTGCAGGCCGATCGAGGACAGCGGCACGGCCGGACTCAACTGCAGGAAGGTGCGGTTCAGTTCGTCGAGCCTGTCGGGCTGCACCTCGGCCACCGAGAACAGGGGGGTGACCGACAGGAGCTGGGTCTCCGTGGTGGTGAGGTGGATGGGGAACTCGTCGTTGTTGGAGCAGACGACTTCCAGGATGCCGCGCTCGGTCACGAGCGCATCGAACGTCGTGCCTTCCTCCCCAGAGTATTCGTTGAGGCGAAAGGCCAGGTCGTCCAGGATCATTCGGGCACTCCCTTTTCGCTATCGGTTCGCTGTTCGCCGCTTGTTGGCGGATCGGTCGTCCGGAGCCCGGACGGTCGTGCGAGGGACGTTATGACATATTATGTCGTGCGTCAACCCCAAGCGTCCTGACGCGGCGAGCGTACCCACATGAACCAAGCCGGGACGCCACAAGGGCGTCCCCTACGGTGCCCTGGTCTCCGGGTCGAACACCCGCCGCTCTTCCCCCGTCATGTCGACGCCGGTGACGCGAACGAACCTGGCCCCTTCCGTGTAGTCGATCGAGTGGATCTCGCGGACGTCGAAGAGGCCTGCTTGCCCAGCCTCCAGGCGGAAGGTCCGCACCGGCTCCAGGGCTCCGGCGTCCCCCGTCGCGGACCAGACGGTCATGTCCGTGTGTCCGGCCGCCTGGCCGTACACGGCCCACGATGCGCCGTGATCGTGGGGCGGCGAGGTGCGCGGCTCCGTCATGTTGTAGGCCAGCACGCAGAAGTCGAGTTCGGGATCATGGTAGATCTGCTCCATGCCGGCGTCGTTGCCGGGCGCGACGTGCGTCGCGCAGAAACCCGGGTCGCGGAGGAGCGCCTCGAGCTTCTGACGGACCTGCTCGCGGCCGTCCCGGTCGTCGCGTTCCCGGAGTATCGCGCGCACGTCGTGACAGAACTCGACCAGGGAATAGCCCATGCAACTCTCTCCTGCGACCCCCGACCCCGCGAAGTCGTCCACAGACTATGATCGCGGTAGCCCATTGCCACAAGCGCCAAGAGCATGGAAGCGATGACCCCCCGGTTCGTCCGCGTCTACGGCGGCGATCACTCCCCCTGGGTGCAGGCCGTCCTTCTCGGCCTGCACCTGAAGAGGATCCCGCACGACGTGGTCACGTTCCCGCCGCTCTCCGTCTTCCTGCGCTCCGGAGTCCTGATGCCGGCGGTGCGCATCGACGGCGGCCCCTGGCATCACGACTCCACGCGCATCCTCGAAGAACTCGGCTTCTCGGGCAAAGCGCCGGGGGACGACCGCATGCTCGCCGGCGCACTGCGCGGCGGGACCAACCGGACCGACAGCGCCTGGCGTTTCTGGCACCGGTGGAGCCTGGTGCGGGAACGGCGGGGGCCTGCGCCGGCGCGCATGCTGCGCGGCGCCCTGCGCAGCTTCACGGTGCTCTATTTCTACCTCACGCTCGAGTCGCTCGGACGCCGGTTCGGGCACTCGTCCGAAGACGATATCCGCCGTAGCTGGCAGCGCTGGGAAGGGCGTTTCGCGAAGCACCCACACCCGTTCCTGGGCGGCGCGGAGCCGGGTCTCGTCGACCTGCAGTTGTTCGGGGGCCTGCAGTGTCACTGCAGCATTTCCGTCCCGCCGGTCGCCGTGCTGCAGACCGACCCGTCACTCCCGCATGTGCGCGAGTGGATCGCGTCCATGCAGCGTCTCTTAGAAGACTATCCGCACCTGTACTCCGGAGTCTTTTTCGAACCGTCCCTGCCGTCGCCGGCGCGCGCGCCACTGCATGAGCAGGTCAGCTTCTGGCTGGGCAGTGTCGCCACGATCCTCGCCTTCCCGGTGACCGTGCCGCTGTGGTACTTCTACATGCGGCATGTCCGCAGAAGCGGCAAGCTCGGGCTGCCGAGTCGGCGCCGGCGCGCCTGACCCGAAGGTCGACTACACTCGCTCGTGGACTCGCGGAGCAGGACGGCCGATCGTGAACGCGCCCCTACGTGAACCATGCGCCATTCTCCTGTTCGTCTGCTGTGCCGGCTGTTCCGACGTTCAGGCGCCTCCCACTCCCGGATCTCCCGCCGTGACCGACGGTCTCATCGAAGCGAACCCCGAACGCAACGCCTACTTCGGCGACCTGCACGTGCATACCGCCAACTCCTTCGACGCGTTTGTCCTCGGGACAGTCGCGACGCCCGACGATGCGTATCGCTTTGCGCAAGGCGAAGCGCTCCGGCACCCGGGCGGTTTCGACATGAAGCTGCGGGAACCGCTTGATTTCTATGCGGTGACCGACCATGCGTTCTACCTGGGCATTACACGGGCCATGGCCGATCCCGAGAGCCCGATGTCCAGACACCCGGATGCCAAGGCCCTGGCCAGCGTGCTTACCCCCGACGGGCGGATGCGTGCCTTCCGGGTAGGGGCGCAGTTCACGCAGCCGATGAGTCCCCGCTATCGCGAGATCGATGACCCGGCGACCAGCCGGGCCGCCTGGCTGGACAACATCTCGGCGGCCAATCGACACAACGACCCGGGTCGGTTCACGGCCTTCATCGGCTACGAGTACACACCGGGCCCCGTGGTGCGGAATCTGCATCGAAACGTCCTCTTCAAGGGAGATACGGCGCCCGACATGCCGTTCTCCCAGTTCGACTCCGAGAATCCGGAAGATCTCTGGGCATGGATGGACGCGCTGCGCGAGCAGGGGATCGAGAGCCTGGCGATACCGCACAACTCGAACCAGTCCCGGGGCCAGATGTTCGCCCTGGTGGACTTCGCGGGAGATCCCATCGACGCGGACTACGCATCGGTACGGAGTCGCAATGAGCCCCTGGTCGAGATCAGCCAGACAAAAGGCACGTCGGAGACGCACCCGCTGTTGTCGCCGAACGACGAGTGGGCGGCTTTCGAGACCCTGTCGTACAGGGTGGGTTCGAGGGAGCCATTGCAGGTCAGGGGCAGCTATATCCGGGAAGCGCAGCTCAACGGACTGAAGCTGGCGGAACAGCAAAGGTTCGATCCGTTCAAGGTGGGCGTGATCGGCTCCAGCGACACCCACAACGGCAGCAGCGGCGGCGAAGAAGAGGATTACTGGGGTCCCGCCGGCATGATGCACGCGAACGGCGTATTGCGCGGGTCGGTGCCGAACGCCACCGGCGTCTACCAGGGCGACCCGGCTTTCCCGACTTTCGGCGCCTCGGGCCTCGCCGGGGTGTGGGCGGAACGCAACACGCGCGCCTCCCTCTACGATGCCATGCGCCGCAAGGAAACCTTCGGCACCAGCGGAACCCGGATCAAGGTGCGGTTCTTCGCAGGTTACGACCTCCCCCACATCGACAGCGAGAACATGGTCGGCGAGGCCTATGCCGGCGGAGTGCCCATGGGTGGCGACCTCGTCGCCCGGGCCGATCAAACGCCCGCGTTCATCGCATGGGCCCTGCGCGACCCGTCGAGTGCGCCGTTGCAGCGGCTGCAGATCATCAAGGGCTGGATCGCGGAAGGCGAAATCCGGGAAGCGGTGTTCGACGTGGCGTGCTCCGACGACGGAGCGGTCGATCCGGCGACCCATCGTTGCCCCGACAACGGCGCCCGGGTCGACGTGACCGATTGCAGGGTCATGGAAGGGACCGGCGCCTCGGAACTCAAGGTCCGTTGGCGCGATCCCGGGTTCGATGCCGCGCAGCGCGCGTTCTACTATGTCCGGGTACTGGAAGACCCCATATGCCGATGGTCCACCTGGGATGCGATTCGGGCCGGCGGCGCTCCCAGGGAGGGTCTCCCGACAACCATCCAGGAACGGGCATGGTCTTCGCCCATCTGGTACGTGCCTTGATCATGCGAAACAGCGGAACAGCCACATGAAGGTCGTTCGAACACCCGACGAACGCTTCGAGAACCTTCCGGGATTCTCCTTCGACCCCCACTACCTCGAAATCGACCACGGTGTCGGCGGCCGCCTCCGCATGCACTACGTCGACGAGGGTCCGCGGGACGGGCCCCTGGTCCTCTGCCTCCACGGGCAACCGGTCTGGAGCTACTCCTTCCGGAAGATGATCCCGCCCCTCGTGCAGGCCGGGCATCGCGTGATCGCCCCGGACCTCGTTGGCTTCGGGCGCTCGGACAAGCCCGCGGCACGATCCGATTACACCTACGCCCGACACGTGCACTGGATGCGGGAGTTCATCCTCGGCCTCGACCTCACCGGGATCACCTTCGTGATCCACGACTGGGGCGGACTGATCGGCCTGCGGGTCCTGACCGGGAACCTGGAACGCTTCGATCGCGTCGTGGCGTGCAACATGGGGCTCCACGACCTGAGGGACGTGCCGCTGGAACGGGGGCCGGCACTGCGCAGGCTACTGGAGGAGACCCCCGCTCTCCCGGCCGAAGAGATGATACGCACGGGCGAGGAGACGACCCGCAGGATGATTGCGGACCCGAACGCCGAAGGCGTGACCGCACGGTCGGTCTTCTTCCGCGTCTTCATGTACTGGGTCAAGCACTGCGGCACGTTGCCCGGCTTCCGCCCGGAGGAGATCATTCGCCTCTGGCTCAGGAACCCGACCGACGCGGAGATCCGGGCCTATGCGGCGCCGTTTCCGTCCGAGGAATACCTGCAGGGCGCGCGGCAGTTCCCGAGCCTGGTGCCGATCTTTCCCGACGACCCTGCGCTGCCCGCCAATCGCCGCGCCTGGGAGGTCCTCCGCACGTTCGAGAAGCCGTTTCTCACCGCGTTCAACAACCCGAACTCGATCGAGGCGCCCCGCTTCCAGCAGGAGATTCCCGGCGCGAGGGGCCTGAACCATGTCGTCTTCGAGAACGCCGGGCACTACCCCCAGGACGATGTCGGCGAGGAGTTCGCGCGCGTTGTCATCGAGTTCGCCGGCACCACCTGAACGTCTCCGCCTCTCAAGGCGCGGCGCCGTCCATCCGCGCTTCGAAGCCGAGGCGCTCACCGAGTCTGCTACGCATCTCCTGCGAGCCGTCCTCGAGGGGCACCCCCGCCGCGTCGGCCGCCCGGGTGTTGAGCTGGAACATCGCCGTGACCGCCGCGGCATCCACGACACCCGCTTCACCGATGGCCTCTGTCAGCGCAGCGCGCGCCGGGCCGGTCATGCCCGGGTCGCGCTCCATGGCGGCATCGACGAATGCCAGCAGCGCCTGGCCGTGCGGCACTCCGCCATCCCCCGCCCCACTGCGGATCACGTCGACGTCGACCTCCCTGTCCGCCTGCCTGCCGCCCGCACGGAGCAGCCCCGCGTGGCCGGTGGCTCAGTAGAAGCAGTCGTTGTGCATCGACACCCGCGACGCGAGCAGTTCCATCTGCATCTTGTCGATCGCATGGTCGTGATCGGCGTCCGTGTAGCGCGGCACGTGCTCGTAGGGAAAGTAGTGGGAGGCCATCAGGTGGTTGGCGACCCGCGTCGCATCCGGCACCAACGAGAAGGCGCGGTGCACGTTCGGCACGAAGAAGCGGGTGTCGTACAGGTCCGTGTAGTCGTCCGCGAGGGCGTCTGGCGCGACGGTGGGCACGTACGCGCCCCCCGACGCCGCGGTGCGGGGCCGCTGGCGGGTGGGTTCACCCGGCTCCGGGTCGGGCAGCGGCCGCAGCGGCAAGCCCAACGCGGCGTGGAACGTGTCGACCACCATCACGGCGCTGACCAGCCCGGCGATCTCGACGTACTCGGCGTCCTGCAAGCCGCTCGCGAGCAGCTCCGTCACCCATGACCGGGTGATGCGGCCGGGGTCGGTCACGAGCTTGTGGATGAGCTCGACGCGAGCCGTCGGCATGTCGTCGCAGACGGTTGCGTGCCGGCCCCTGACCGCGGCCGGCGACAGCGAAGCCTTGCGCTCGCGGCACAACGGACAATCGTCCGCGGCACGAAGCTCGCGGGCAACGGCGACGCGCTCGGCGCCCGTCAACCAGGTCCCCGGCGACGCCAGTTGCTGCCAGACGCGGTCGTGGGACGCAGTCAGGTCGGGTCGGATCCACATGCTCAACCGGCTCCTCTCCGCCGTTCGGACATCCGCCGAAAGTGCGCCATGGCGTTCGGCTCGGCCGCCGCGCCCCTGCTGTTCCCCAGCGCCGGCGGGGTCGGTGCGGACACCGGCACCATGAGCTCGAAGCGCTGACTCGCGGGGAGGTCACAGACCTCGTCGTCACAGCACTGCCATCGGACTTCGCCGGCGATCGTGATCTCCGGGGCGTCCTGGCGGGGAGCGCTGTTGACGGTCACCGGCAGGCGCAGCTCGAACACGCCGTGATGTACCTCGAAGGACTCGCCCGTACCGGCGAGCGTATGGGGTTCGCTCGCCGGCCGAACGATCGGGCGCCGGACGAGGCGTTCGCTTGCATCGAGCCTCACGTCGACGCCCACCGATCCTTCCGGCGCAGGTTCCGCGTAGACATGGCGGCCCGGCGGCACGCTGAAGCGCGCGACCAGGTCCCGCTGCACCATGAGCGCGAGGTGGTCGCCATCCAGCGCGACGGTCACCTCAACGTCGTCCGGCGCGGCAACCCGGTCGAGTTCCGGTTCCGGCAGGGACTGGCCCAAGGCAGCGCCGAGCAACTGCTCGGGCCCCGCCCGTACGGCCAGGTTGCGGTCGAAGAACTTGTGGGTGATGACGCCTTCCGCGTCGACCACGATGGCGCCGGGGTACGGGATCCCGTACCAGGGATGATCGTTCGGGTCGATCAGGGTGTTCAGGATGCCGAACGACCGGATGACCTTCGAATCCGGATCGGAAAGGAGCGTGTAGGCGATGCCGTGGGCATCGCGGAAGTCCCTGAGCGCATCGGCCTCGTCATAGCTCAGGGCGTACACGGCGACGTTTGCGGCGTCGAAGTCCCGGATGCTCTTCTGCAGCTCGACGAGCTGCACGCGGCAGGGAGGTCACCAGACCGCGGAGCGGTAGAAGACGAACACCGCCGGCCGCCCGGCGCGGTGCTCGTGCAGGTCGAATCGCGTCCCGTCCGCCGAGACGCACCGCACGTCCGGCATGGCGTCGCCGACGGCCGGACCGGTAGGAAAATCGCCCCGGGGATCGCTCCTCGGGCCCGTCCCCGGCTGACGTGGGCCAACGAAACCGTCATGGTCCCGCCAGCCCGCATCCGTCCGGGTTCCCCTTGTCTCCATGTCTGGCCGCATCCGTCCTCCCGCTTCTGCATTCGCTCGTGTCATGCCGAGGGATCGATCAGTCGGGGAGACCCAGCACCCGCTTGGCGATCACGTTGCGCTGCACCTCCGACGAGCCGCCCGCGATCAGGTGTCCCTTGCTGAGCGGTCCCGAGTTCCAGCAACGTGGAACCCAGCATGGTCGGACCGGCGCCGGACAGCGGCGGCGGCGCACCCACCTCGCGCATGGCGCGCTTCAGACGCTCGACGCTCGTCCGATCGAGTCCTGCTCCGCCGTATTCCCGCGGCCACGACGGCACGGTGAAGCCCCGCTCGAGGCAGGCCGCGAACCAATGCTCGAAGGCCTTGCTCGGCATGATGGACCTGCTGCCGCCGCCAAATCCCAGCCCACGTCCGCGCATCTCGTCGGGGCAGACCTGTCTTACCCAGGCGAGATAGTCTTCGGCCATGAGCGGTGGCGATCCCTCGGATGCAGGGGCGCGATTGTATCTTGGAGCTCGATCTCGTTACCCGGCTCAGGGATCCATCGGGCTCATCGGGCTCATCAGGGGAGAGGGCTGCGCAAAGAAGACGCCCTCGTAGGTCCGCCACGCGACCTGGTGATAGTCGTAGACGGCGTGCGTACCGAGGCGGTTCACGCGGATCGTGTCCAGCGCCTCGAAAAAGCCGGACGGAAAGGCGAACGCGGCGGCGATGATCCGCCCGTCCAGCCATCCGTCCGGCGTTGCATCGATGCCCGCTTCCGCGATCCGCACCGAAGCCGGCTTGCCGGTCACCGTGCCGATCGTCCAGCCCCATTCCCCGAAACTCGGCACGTTGGCGTGGTACTGCTCGGTCTGGAAGCCTGCGGCGGCCACGGTCTTGCCGATCGAGACGAACGCCTCCCGGGCGTGGAACGGGGAGGTCGACTGCGTGACGAAAGCGCCGTCCGCGGAGAGGAGCTGTCGCACGCGCCCGAAGAAATAGTCGCTGTAGAGGCGGTTGAGGTCCGGGTGGCTGGGGTCCGGGAGGTCCGCGATGACCACGTCGAACCGCTCGCCCGCCGCCGCCAGCCGCTCCGCCTCGACGAACGCGTCCGCCTCCACGACCGTGACGCGGTCGTCGAGGAAGGCGTCCTCGTTGAGTTCCGTCAGCGCGCGGCCCAGCCATGCCGGGGCCTCGCCGTCCGCGCCCTGGAACAGGCGCAACAGCCCGGCGTCGATGTCGACCAGCGTCACGGAACGCGGGTCCCAGCGCAGCACGTCGCGCAGCGCCAGGCCGTCGCCCCCGCCCAGGATCAGGACCCGCTCGCGTCGATAGGCGGCCAGCATGGCGGGCGTCGTGAGGTAGGCGTGATAGATCCGCTCGTCGTTCGAAGCGAACTGCAGGCGGCCGTTGATGTAGAGGCTGAGCACGTCCGGCCGTCCCGCCGTCACGTGCCGCTTGGTGATGACGACGTTCTGGTACGGCGTCTGCAGGCGGTGGACGACCCGGTCCTGGAAGAGGGAGTCGCCGAGCCGCTCGATCCAGAGCGGCCCGAGCACGGCGAGGACCACCAGCAGCATCGCGAGCGCCGCGTGGCCGATCCACAGCCAGCGGGCCGGCGCGAGGCTCTTTCGGTACACGACCAGGAAGCCGAAGCCCACCGCCGTGTTGACCGCCGCCGCGCCGACGGCCGCGTACATGATCGGCAGCTTCAGGCACACGAGGACCCAGATCGCGGCGCCGATGCCGGCCCCGATGTAGTCCGCGCCGTACATCGTGCCGAGGTTGTGCTCCAGGCGCCGCGCGTGGACATGCTCCCGAACCCGGGCGATCAGGGGGATCTCCATGCCGATCAGGAAGCCGATGAGCGCGCCCATGGCGAACGGCAGCACGCGCGAGAACGCGATCAGCGAGTCGGCCGCCGCGCCGTCCATGGACACGAACACATCCACGTTGTAGACGGCGCGCAGCCACTCCGGCAGCGAGTACGCGACGGCCACGGCCGCCGAGAGCGCCAGCACGGAAGCCCCGCCGAGGAGCGCGATGCCGAGCTCCAGCCACGCGAAACCGCGGTAGATAGCGGAGATCCACTTCGCCGCGAAGGCGCCGAGCCCCATCGCCACGATCATGAGACCGATCATCGTGTAGATGGTCGGCTCGACCGCGCCCAGGATGCGGCCCGCGTAGTGCGCGAGCAGGTATTCGTAGACGAGGCCGCACGCGGCGACCAGCCCCATCGCCCCGATGAGGGCGGCGTCGTGGAGGCGCAGGCGGGCGGCTTCGGTACTCACGGGAACCGAGCGGGCGTCAGGACGTTCTTGCGCCACGAGTCACCCGCGTGACCGCCGCATTCCCCGCCGTCGCGGCCGCCCTCCCCGCGGCCCTTCAGCCGGCGACGGCGCGGATGACCAGGCCGATGCCCAGGAAGATCGCGGCCTCGATCGCCGCCACCCCCACATTGCGCTGGTTGTCCACCTCCTCGACCACGTCGATGCCGCCCAGCACGGCGCGTTGCGCGAGCATGGAGAGCACGAGGAGCGCGGCGGAGAGGACGATGGCCCACACGAGCCAGGACAGGTAACCGACCAGCGCCACCATGTCCCAGCCGGGCACGAACGACACCATCCCGCCGGCCGAGGACGCCGCGAGCGAGGCGCCGACCAGGTGTCCGGCGTAGCGCACGCCGAGCGCCGTGTTGCCGCCGGAGATCGCGTCCTGCCAGCGCTGCCCGTCGTGACGGCGCGCATAGATCGCCGCCCGCAAGCGGGTGACGGCGAGCACTACGAGTTGGGAGAGCACGAACACGACCACCACCGCGGCGAGGCCCTGGACGAGCCCGCCGTCCGCCCAGCCGATCGCGCCGTTGATGAGCACGCCGATCGCGATCAGGTTGGCCGCCTGGGCGGTCCCCGCCGCCGCGTTCTGGGCGCCGATCGCCTCCCGCACCGAGAAGCGGTGAAAGACGATCCAGTCGTTGACCAGCACCCCGAGCTTCAGGAGCAGCAGGCCGAGCACGGCGTACGCCACGACCACGCGGAGTTCCTCGCCGACCGTGATCGCCGGGTCCCCAGCGGCGGCCGCGGCGAGAATGAGCGCGACGGCCAGCGCCCCGCCGGCGAGGGCCACCCCGAAGGCCAGGTTGTCCCGCTCCGCGAGTTCGTCCCGGGAGTCCACGCCGAACAGCACGCCGGACCCGTAGCGCAACGCACAGATGGCGGCGACCGCCACCGCCAGGTCCAGCGCCACGATGCCCCAAATCCAGATGCTCAGTGAATCGACCATGGCTTGCCTCTTCCAATCGAGGGCGCGGCTGGTGACGCCCGCATCTTCGCCTTCCTCACCTCCGCGTTACTTCCCGCGGCTCGGACCGCGGAAGCCGCCGCCCCCGAATCCTCGCATCGACGCCGTCCCCGCGCGGGCGCCGCCGCTCGACGCCGCGAATTTCTGCCGCGCCACCGCGGTGGACGCCCCGGTGCGCTGACGCGCGTACGGGCTGCGGAACGTGCGTCCCTCGGAGGAGAACTTGCGCCGCGCCGTAGAGTCGACGCGCGCCTGTTGCTGCCGCATGGACCGCGACGTGTAGTTGCCGCGGCCGTAGTCGTGGTAGTAGCTGTAGTCCCGGCGTCCGGCCCAGTCGCCGTATCCGACGCGCGGGCCGCCGAGCAGGCTCTGCATCAGCGCGAACTGTCCGTACCACACCCAGAACGAGCTGCCGCCGCCATCGGTCCGCCATTGGCCGTAATGCGGATTGCCGACCAGCTGGCTCCCCGGGCCCAGGTCCGCCGCCCCGTTGGCCTGACGGGACGCGGACGCGCTGATCGCGTCGACCCGCGGCAGGGCGCCGTCCGAGAGATCGGCCAGCACGTTCAGGGGGTCGCTCAAGGCGCGGCTGAACTCCGCGGGGTCGGCCGCCGCGGCCAGGCTCTGCAGCTCCCGCGCGACGGGGACGTACGCTTCGGCGGCGGCGTCCGGCGGAGGCAACATGCCGCGCGCCTCGTCGAGACGCTCCCCGAGGCTGCGATACATCGTGCCGTCCCGCGTGCCTTCGCGCCGGAGCACCTCGGTGAGTTCCCGGAGTTCCGGCTTCGCCCTCGCCACGCGCGCGGCGTACTGCTTGATGAGCGCCGCGTTCTGCACCCGGTCGCCGTCGAGGTCCGCACCGAGACGCTCGACGGCCGCCGCGACCCGCCCCAGGTCCGTCTCCACCTGCGACCGCAACGCCGCGCCCCCGTCGCATCCCACCAGCACGACCGCGGCGACCAGCAACAGCAGGACGCCCGGCGCCGCCAGCGCCATCAAGGCGCCGCGCTCGGAACTCATGCTGTTCTCCCCGCCGGACCCGCCAGACCCGGCGGACCCGACACCGCCGCCGGCGTGCGGCGTTCGAGACTGCGGATCTCGACGGTAGCCGCCGCCTCCGCGATGACCGCCGCGGCGGCCTCCGCGTCACAGCGGCCGCACATGAACACGTCGAAAGCGGCGTAGTCGCGCTCGGGCCAGGTGTGCACGGTGATGTGGGACTCCGCCAGCAGGACCACCCCCGTCACCCCGCCGCCGCTGCCGAAGGCGTGCATGTGCGAGGCCAGCACGTGCGCACTCCCCGCCGCCGCGGCCCGCCGCATCAGCGCCTCGAGCGCCGTCGCGTCGAGGTGGGCGTGCAGCCCCGAACACTCGATCAAGAGGTGGCGTCCGGGAGCCTGTGGAGGCACTGACATAATATGGCATGGTACGGGCAAGACTCGCGCGGGCGCAAGCGCCGGCTGCCACCGGTCACCGCGCGAGCCTCGCGATGCGTTCCGGCTTGCGGCTCGTGTGGTAGAGCCGCAGGCCGACCGCGGTGGAGACCGCCGCAAGCCCCACCGACAGGGCGGCCCAGAAGCCGTACACGCCCATCTCGGGGAAGCGCCACCAGCCGAAGCCCAGCGCCATGCCTAGCGGCAGGGCGAAGCACCAGTATCCGACCAGCGAGTACACCATCGGCGCACGCGTGTCCTTGTAGCCCCGCAGCGCGCCCGCCAGGGTGCCCTGGACGTCGTCGAAGACCTGGTAGACGGCGATGATCAGGATCAGCGCGGCGGCGAGTTCCGTCACGGCGACATCGCCGCTGTACACCGCGGCGATGCCGTCGCGCACCAGCACGAGGGTGATGCTCACCGTCAGGGCATAGCAGAGCGCGATCACGAACGCGACGCGCGCGACCGCGGCCGCCCCGTCATGGTCCCCCGCCCCCACGCGAAAGCCGATACGGATCCCGGCGGCCGCCCCGAGGGACATGGGCAGCACGAAGGTGGCCCAGTTGAGGTGCGTCGCGATGCTGTGCGCCGCGAGCGGCACGACCCCGAGACTGCCCACGAGGAAGCCGACGATGGCGAAGAGTCCCATGCCCACGAACGACGTCAGTCCGATGGGCAGGCCGATGCGCAGGATGCGCCCGATCTCGCGGAAGTCGAGGCCGGCGAACGTGCGGCCACGCCGGGGTGACCGCCGCCACAGCCCGGTCTCCCGGAAGTAGCGGAATCTCGAGAGCACCAGTATCCGACCAGCGAGTACACCATCGGCGCGCGCGTGTCCTAGTAGCCGCGCAGCGCGCCCGCCAGGGTGCCCTGGACGACGTCGAACACCTGGTAGACCGCGATGATGAGGATCAGCGCGGCAGCAAGTTCCGTCACGGCAACGTCGCCGCTGTACACGGCGGCGATGCCGTCGCGCACCAGCACCAGCGTGATGCTCACCGTCAGGGCATAGCAGAGCGCGATCACGAACGCGACGCGCGCGACCGCGGCAGCCCCGTCATGGTCCCCCGCCCCCACGCGAAACCCGATACGGATCCCGGCCGCCGCCCCGAGGGACATGGGCAGCACGAATGTCGCCCAGTTGAGGTGCGTCGCGATGCTGTGCGCCGCGAGCGGTACCACCCCGAGGCTGCCGACGAGGAAGCCGACGATGGCGAACAGCCCCATGCCCACAAAGGACGTCAGCCCGATGGGCAGGCCGATGCGCAGGATGCGCCCGATCTCGCCGAAGTCCAGGCCGGCGAACGTACGGCCATGCCGGCGTGACCGCCGCCACAGTCCGGTCTCCCGGAAGTAGCGGAATCTCGAGAGTACGAGTATCGCCGCGAGCTCGAACCACATGACCGCGGCCGTCGCCCAGCCGCAGCCTTCCCCGCCGAGTTCCGGCGCGCCGAACTTGCCGTAGATCAACGCATAGTTGAGCCCGGCGTTCATGACGAGCGCGAGGCCCGCGATGACCATCGGGCCCACGGTTCGCCCGACCCCTTCCGATGCGTACCGCAGGACGATGTAGCAGAGGCCCGCGGGAAAGCCGACCGCCGCGGCGCGCAGGTACCGGTTGCCGACATCCGCCGCTTCGGGGTCGATCCCGAACACGGCGAAGAGCGGTTGCGCGTTGAGCAGCGCCACCGTGCCGAGGCCGCCCGCGACGGCTCCGACGATCAGCGCCTGGTGCACCACCGCGCCGACGCGCCGCACGCGTCCGCCGCCGGCGAGCTGCGCGGCGATGGGGGTGACCGACATCGTGCAGCCCGCGAAGAGCAGGTACACCGGCCACAGCACGTTGCCGCCGACGGCGACGCCGGCGAGATGGGCTGACGCGTAGTGCCCCGCCATCGCCGTGTCCATGAAGCCCATCGCCATGATGAAGAACTGCGTGGCCGCCATCGGCGCGCCAAGGCGCGCGAGCGCACCGGCCTCCCGCCACGGGCTCGCCGCCCTCCCCATGCGAGGATCGACGCGGTCCGCTGCGCCTTCCGTTCCGGTCCCGCGGGCGTTCGCTCGTGCCGTCATGCGACGGGAGTCCGGCGGCCGGCGCCACCGCTTATGATGCGGCGGATGTCCGACGTCCCGCCGCGCCGCTCCGCGTTCCCGTGGTACCTGGCCAGTTCGAGCCTGTGGCTCGGCGGCATGAGCCTGCAGGGCATCCTCGTGCCGTGGATGCTGCTCGGCATGCTCGAGACCACCCCGGCGCAGTACAGCCTGAGCCGCGTGCTGATCGAGCTGCCGCCCATCGTCGCGCTGTTCGCCGGCGGCCTGCTGGCCGACCGGACGGACGCGCGCCGGCTCCTGATCGCGCTCAGCGTCGCGGCGTGCCTCCCGCCCCTCCTCATGGGCCGCGCGACGCCGGGGTTCTGGGCGGTGGTGTGCTTCGGCATGGCCATGTCGACCCTGCAGTCGCTCTCCGACCCGGCCCGGCAGGCGATGCTGAGCCGGATCAGCCGCATCGACATCCAGCGCACGATCGTCGTCGCGACCGTGGTCACCTCACTGGTCGGCATCGGCGGCTTCGCCGTCGGGGGCCAGGTCCGGACGCTCGGCCTCGAACGCGCGCTCGCGATCGAGGCGGCGCTGTTCGCGGTCGGTATCGCCGCGCTGGCGCGGCTCCCGGCACAGCCCGCCAGCCTCGGGGGACGGCCGCACCTCCTGGCCGGCTTTGCCGCCCTGCGGCGCCTCCCGGTCGTGCGGAACATCGTCGGCCTGAACTTCCTCTCCTCGCTCTTCAACGCCGGGGCCTACACCGTGGCCATGCCGTTCGTCGTCACGCAGGTCTATGACGGCGATGCCGCCTTCCTGGCGAACATGTTCATCGCCTTCACGGTGGGGAGCATCGGCTCCAACGTCGTCCTGCTGTTCGTCATGCCGCTGCTGCGCCCGGGACGGCTGTTCTCGATCCTGCAGCTTACCCGCATCGTCATACTGGCCCTGCTCTTCGTGAAACCGCCCGTGTGGATGTTCTTCGCGCTGGTGTTCGCGTGGGGGCTCAACATGGGCGTCACGTCCACGCTGGTGCGCACGACCGTCCAGGAACTCGCGCCAGCGCCGGTCCGGGCGCAGGTGCTCGCCATCCTCCTGTTCAGCTTCATGCTCGGGGCGCCGCTGTCCGCCGCCCTGCTCGGGCAGATCGTGCAGGCGACGGATCCGCTCACGGCGCTGCTGCCCGGCATTCCCGTGTCGCTGGCGATCTTCCTCGCCGGGGCTTTCGGCAGCGGGCTATGGTCCTATCGGGCACCATCCCATCCGGCCGCCGAGGCCCGCTGACGAAAAGCTGCCAGGGGGGTCAGCCCTTCCTGCCCTGCAGCGCCCGATACCCGAGGAGCAGCAGGATCGACCCGCCGGTGGCGAGGAACAGGCTCTTGACGTCGAATCCGTCCACGCCGCCGAGACCGAGCTGGGCCCCGACGAATCCGCCGATGACGGCGCCGGCCATGCCGATGACGATGGTCGTGAGGCAGCCGCCCGGGTCCTCCCCCGGCACGATGAGCTTTGCCACCGCGCCCACCAGCAGCCCCAGCACAATCCAGCTCAGGAGACCCATGGCCGTTCCTCGCCGCCCCGACCGCCCTATCTTACGGACTCCGGCGCCGCGATGGCCGCGGCGACCAGTTCCGGGTGCTGCATCGGGATGAAGTGCGTCAGTTCCGGCCGGTACACGTCCCGGCCGTCGGGGAACGCGTCGGCCAGGCCCTCCCAGGTCGGGGACTGCGAGAAGTCCATCTCGCCCTGGCGGATCTCGCGCCGTTTCGCCCGCACCACCAGCACCGGGCGCGGCAGCGTGCGGATGGCCGCGTAGATGTCCGTGCCGCCGCTGCCCATGTAGATCGAGGACTCCACGATCGGCGGGCAGGCGAGCGTGTACCCGTCGCCTTCCGCTCGCGCCAGGACGCCGTGCCGGCAGTAGTCCCGCAACGCGTCCTCCCGCCAGAGCCGGAAGGGATGCCGGTCGCGGAACCGCGCGAACATGTCCTCCCAGGAGTCGAAATCCGCCCGGCGCCGCGCCACCGGGTGCTCCTCCGGGGACTCGAACGGGCGGTCCTCGGCCCACCCCTCGTAGGCGTCCGGCTCCATGATCACCGGGTCGACGAGGACCAGGCGCCGGAACCGCTCCGGACGGCGGGCGGCCGCCTGCACCATGGCGTGGCCGCCCATCGAGTGGCCCACGCCGACCGCGTCGCCCACGTCGAGCCGGTCGAGCAGTTCGACCATGTCCGCGCCGAACTGCCGCCAGTGGAAGGGACCCGCCTTGCCGCTGCGTCCGTGGCCGCGCTGGTCCACGGCGATCACGCGAAAGCCGTCCCCGAGGGCCGCCACCGTCGCGTCCCAGCAACGGGCGTGGAATCCGGTCGCGTGGACCAGCACGACCGTGCGTCCGTCCGCGGGGCCCCATTCGAAGCTCGCGATCTCGATGCCCCGCACGGTGTCGCGCCGCTCGCGCGGTTCCTGCGTCACTGTCGAAACCTCCCTGTACGCCCGCGTCGGCCGGCCCCGGCGGCCGCAAGCGTACCCGCAAACGGGACGCCAGGGGCGCTAGAATCCCGCCATGCCCGCCACGCTCACCAAGCACGAGGTCGTTTCCTCCGACGCGGAGCGCCTGGTCCTCGTGAACTCGCGGGACGAGCCGGTCGGCTTCCTGGACAAGAGCGCGTGCCACGACGGCGCCGGCGTGCTCCACCGCGCATTCTCCCTGTTCGTTCTCAACGGCTCGGGGGAACTGCTGCTACAGCGCCGGCACGCTTCCAAGCGCCTCTGGCCGGACTACTGGTCCAACACCTGCTGTTCGCACCCGCGCGCCGGCGAGGAGATGGATGTCGCGGTGGCGCGCCGCCTCGCCGAAGAGGTCGGACTGACCGCCGACCTCCGGTTCGCGTTCAAGTTCGAATACCGCGCCGAGTTCGGCGACGCAGGCGCCGAGCACGAGCTGTGCTGGGTGTATGTCGGGGCGACGACGGACACGCCCGTGATCAACACCTCCGAGATCAGCGAATGGCGCTGGGTCGCGCCCGCGGAACTCGACCGGGAGCTGGCGGAGCATCCGGAGGGTTTCACGCCGTGGCTCCGGATCGAATGGGCGCGGCTCCGCGACGATGGCACGATCCCGGACTGACGCCGTCCGGGACGCGCCGGTCCGTCAACGCAGTTCCATCCCGTCCATGTCCCCGCGTTCCCGCCACTCCTTCAGCAATGCGTTGAACGCGTTGATGCCCGGCGCGTAGGCCGAGTTCTGCATGTTGCCCTGCGTGCCCTTGCCTTCGCGGTTGTAGTAGCCGGGCGTGCACTGCTCCAGGAAGGCCGTGGCGCCCGTCCCGGCCAGCGAGACGATCTCCGCGACCCACCGGTCCTCGGCCTCCGCGGTGACCTCCGCCACCTGCTTGCCGCGTCGCTTCACCTCGTCGATGACGTAAGCCACGTGCATCGCCTGGTCGTCGAACATCGCCGTCATGTTCGGCGAGAGCCCGTTCTGGTTGATGCCGATGGTGAACCAGTTCGGGAAGCCATGGCTGCTGAGGCCATGCAAGGTCCGGAAGCCGTCCGCCCAGTGCTCGTACAGGGACTTCCCGCCGCGCCCGACGGTGTCGAAGTCGACCCTGCGGTGCGCGGAGGTGGTGATCTCGAATCCGGTCGCGTAGATGATGCAGTCGACCTCGTACTCGACGCCGCCCGCGACCACGCCCCGCTCGGTGATCCGCTCGACGCCCCGGCTGTCGGAGACGTCGATCAGCTCCACGTTGTCGCGGTTGAATGTCTCGAGGTACTCGTCGTTGAACGTCGGCCGCTTGCAGAACTGCCGGTACCAGGGCTTCAACGACTCGGCGGTCTCCCCGTCCGCCACCGTGCCGTCGACCCTCCCCCGGATCTCGTTCATCTTCTCGAAGTCGGCGATCTCCGCCCGCAGCGCCACCTCCTCCATGTCGAGCGCTTCGTCGGACTTGCGGGTCATCAGCGAGATGCCGATGCGCCGGGCGATGTCCGTCCAGCCGTCGGCCACCAGGTCCTCCGTGACGTTCTGGCCGAACAGCACGGACGCGAAGTTCTCGCGCCGGGCGCGCTGCCACCCGGGCTCGAGGTTCCGGTACCACTCCTCGTCCGTCGGCATGTTGCCGCGCAGGTCCACGGACGAGGGCGTGCGCTGGAAGACATAGAGCTTCTCGGCGTGCTCGCCGAGGAACGGCACGGACTGGATCGCCGTGCAGCCCGTGCCGATCACCGCCACGCGCTTGTCGGCGAGGCGCGTGAGGCCGCCTTCGTGATCGCCGCCCGTGTACTCGTAATCCCAGCGCGCCGTGTGGAAGGTATGCCCCTTGAAGTCGCCGATCCCCGGGATGCCGGGCAGCTTCGGCCGGTTCGCGGGTCCGGTCGCCTGCACGACGAAGCGGGCGCGGATCTCGTCCCCGCGATGCGTGGCGACATGCCAGCGGTTGTCCTCCTCGTGCCACCGGACCTCGGTGACGCGCGTCTGGAAGAGGGCCCGGTCGTACAGCCCGAAGTACTCCGCCACGCGCTTGCTGTGGTCGAAGATCTCCGGCGCGTAGGAGTACTTCTCCTTCGGCATGAACCCGGTCTCCTCCAGCAGCGGCAGATAGCAGTACGACTCGATGTCGCACTGTGCGCCCGGATATCGGTTCCAGTACCACGTGCCGCCGAAGTCGCCGCCGGACTCGATGATGCGGAAGTCGGTGATCCCTCGGTCCTTGAGCCGCGCACCGGCCATCAGCCCGCTGAAGCCGGCGCCGATGACGGCCACGTCGATCTCGACGTCGAGCGCGTCGCGCACGAAGTCCGGGTCCGCGTAGGGATCGTCGTGGGCGTAGTGGGCGAACTCCGACGCCGCCTCGATGTACTGGTCCTCGCCGTCCTCCCGGATCCGCTTGTCCCGCTCCACGCGGTACTTCTCGCGCAGGGCGCCCGGGTCGAAGTCCAGGTCCGGGAAGAGGTTGTGCAGTCGTTCGCGTTCGGATGCCATCGTGCGCTCCAGTCGTTATGGGGAAGATCGTAACCCGGCGACGGGGTCACGGCTCATCGGGTCAGGCCGCCCGCCTCAGTCGCCGGCCCTCGGGTCCACCGACCGCAGGCGGCCGGGCCCCCGGCCGGCGCCGGCGGTCGTGGCGCGGTCGAACCATGCGTCCGCGTCCACGTCGTTGTACGCGCGCATCGTCGCCTTGATCCGCGCGAGCGAGCCGTCCGGGTAGGAAGCCAGTTGCTCCACCAGTCGCTCGGTCTCCGCAATCACGTCGCCATCCGGGACGCAGGCGTAGGCGACGCCCAGCCGCTCGAGCTCCGGACCGAAGAAGCGGCGGCCCGTCAGCGTCAGCCTGGCCGCGAGGGCTTCGCCGTACCGCAGCCGGAGCCAGGCCATGTTGTACGGCGCGGCCATCCCCTGCTGGACTTCACCCACCTGTACGAACGCCCCTTCGCCGGCGACCAGGAGGTCCGCGGCCAGGGCGACCGCCGCGCCGCCGTTGATCCCGTAGCGCTCGAACGCGGCGACCACGGGTTTCGGACACTCGAACAGCGCCTTGTGGGCGCGCCGCCAGATGGCGCCGAAGCGCGGCAGCCACTCGGGCTCCGGGTCCGCGTTGAAGGCCTTGAGATCGAGGCCGGAACAGAAGGCGCCGCCGGCGCCGCGCAGCAGGATGCAGCGCACGCCCGCATCGGCCGAGAGATCCGCCAGGCGGTCCGCCAGGGCGACCCCCAGCTCCCCGTCGATGGCGTTGCGCCGCTCGGGCCGGTTCAGGACCAGTTCCGCCCAGCCGTCGCGCCCGACGACTTCCACTACGGCCATCTCGCGTACCCCCGTTGCTCGACCGCCCAACCTACCACAGCACCAGCACCAGCCCGAGCACGACCAGCGCGGCGCCGCCGATCTCCGCCGGGCGCACGCGCTCCCGGAAGAGCACGACACCGGCCCCGAAGGCGAACAGCAGTTCGACCTGCCCGAGCGCACGAACGTAGGCCGCGGGCATGAGGGTCATGGCGGAGAACCAGCCCGCGGACGCCAGCATCCCCGCCAGGCCTACCCACGTCGACGCGCGCCAGGACCGCGCCACCCGGGCGAGGGCACCGCGGTCCCGCCACGCCAGGTACGCACCCATGCCCAGGGTCTGCACCGCCGTGGCCCCGAGCAGCGTCACCCCGGCGCGCACGTAGAACTCTCCTTCCGGCAGGGCGAGCGAAGCGGCCCGGTAGGACACCGCGGACACGGCGAACCCCGCCCCCGCCGCGATCCCCAGCCAGGCGCCCCGCCCGAGGCCCGCGCGGATCACCGCGCGCGACTCCGCGGCGCCGCGCGTGGACAGGAGCACGACGCCGGCGAGGCTCACGACGATGCCGCCCAGGGCCAGCGGCGTCAGCGCGTCGCCCAGGATCACGAAGCCGAAGACCGCCGTCTGCACCGTCTCGGTCTTCGAATACGCCGTGCTCGCGGCGAAACTCCGGTGCCCGAAGCTGCGCACGAGCGCCACGGTGCCGAGCACCTGGAAGAAGCTGCCCGCGAGCACGTTCCAGAACCAGGACGCGTTCGGGAGCGGTACGTCGTGGCCGCCGGGGGAGGCGAGCAGCAGGACGAACACCGCCGCGAACGGGAACGCGTAACAGAAGCGGACGTAGGCGGCCTCCTCGTCGGAGAGCCGCTCGGTCAGCCTCTTCTGGAGCGCGGACCGCAGGTTCTGGCAGAACGCCGCCGCTACGGTGATCGGGATCCAGACATCCACGCCTGCCGGGCCAACCGCCGCTCAGGGCGCGGCGGTCGACCCGGCGAAGTGCCCGTACGCGCCGCGGAAGAACAGCAGCGGGCCGCGCTCCCCGTCGAGGACCTCGATGTCCAGAACGCGGCCCACCGCGATGGTGTGGTCCCCCGCGTCGTGCTCGGCCTCGAGGGCGCAGTCCACGTACGCGAGCACGCCGTCGAGGATCGGAGCCCCGGAGGCGCCGGGCCGCCACCCGACGTCCGCCACCTCGCCGCTCCGGGCGAACACGTCGGAGACCGCCTGCTGATCCTCGCCGAGCACGTTGATGCAGAAGCGCCCCGTCGCCCGGATCCTGGGCCAGCTCGTGCTGCTCTTGCCAGGGCACACGGCGATCAGCGGCGGCTCGAGCGAGAGCGAGACGAAGGACTGCGCGGCGAAACCGGCCATGCCGCCGTCGGACGCCCCCGTGACGATGACGACGCCCGTGCAGAACTGGCCCATGGTGTCGCGGAACTCGCGGCCGTGGAACTTCGTCATCGCTTCCTTTGCGTCCCGAGGCGTCCCGAGGCGTCCTAGTCGAAAGCGGGCAAAGGTATCACGCCGCCGAAAGGTATCCGGTCTACAATGCCGCACCCATGGCCGAGGTCAGCGCGCCCTTCCCCGACGCCTCGAAACAGACCTTCGCGGCACTCGACCTGGGATCGAACAGCTTCCACCTGATCGTCGCCATCGACCAGGGCGAGCGGCTGCAGGTCGTCGACCGGCACCGCGAGATGGTGCGCCTCGCCGAAGGGCTCGGCGACCGGCAGGAACTCTCGCCGGCGACGTCGCAACGTGCCCTCGCCTGCCTGGAACGCCTCGGCCAGCGCCTGCGCGAACTCCCGGCGCGCAACGTGCGCGTCGTCGGCACCAACGCCCTGCGCAAGGCCCGCAACAGCCGCAGCTTCATCCGGCGCGCCGAGCAGGCCCTCGGCCACCGGATCGAGATCATCAGCGGCCGGGAGGAAGCGCGCCTCATCTATCTGGGCGTGTCCCACTCCCTCGAGGACGACCGGGACTCCCGGCTGGTCGTGGACATCGGCGGAGGCAGCACCGAGATCATCCTCGGCAGGCGCTTCCAGCCCAGTCTCATGGAGAGCCTGTTCATCGGGTGCGTCGGACTGTCCGACCGGTTCTTCCCGGACGGCGTCATCACGGAGCGCGCCATGGAAGACGCCGAGCGCGCCGCCCGGCAGGAACTCGAGGCCGTCGAGCAGATCTTCCTGGCCCGCGGGTGGGACACGGCGATCGGCGCCTCCGGCACCGTGCTCGCCATATGCGGCGTCGCCGAGACCGAGACCGGCGCCAAGGAGATCACGGCGGCGGGCCTGCGCCAGGTCCGCGGACGCGTGCTCGAAGCCGGCCATGTCGAACGCCTGGAGTTCGACGCCGTCGGAGTCGAGCGCGCACCCGTCTTTCCCGGCGGCGTGGCCATCCTGTCGGCGATCTTCGAGTCCCTGCGCATCGAGCGCATGTCCGTTTCCGACGGGGCGCTCCGCGAGGGGCTCCTGCACGACCTGCTCGGGCGCGTCCACGACGAGGACATCCGCGACCGGACCGTGCACAACCTGGCCGGGCGCTACCACGTCGACCGTGACCACGCCGGGCGCGTCGCCCGCACCGCCGGCAACCTCCTCGACCAGGTCGGCCCGGGCTGGGGCCTCGCGGACCCGGACCTCGCGGCGCTCCTCCGCTGGGGCGCCACGCTGCACGAGATCGGCCTCGACATCGCGCATAACCAGTACCACAAGCACGGCGGCTACCTGCTCGACAACATGGACCTGCCCGGGTTCTCCCGTCCCGAGCAGCACCGGGTGTCCCTGCTGGTCCGCGCGCACCGCCGCAAGTTCCCTGTCGACGACTTCGTCGACGCCGAGCACATCCTGCGGCTCTGCGTACTGCTCCGGATCGCGGTAGTGCTCCACCGGGGCCGCACCGACGCTCCGCTGCCGTCGTTCGGCATCTCCGCCCGCGACCGCACCGTGCGGCTGTGGCTGCCCGCGAAGTGGCTACAGGCGCACCCGCTGACGCAGCTCGACCTCGAGCAGGAGGCGGAGTACCTGGCGGGCGCGCAGGTCGAGCTGCGGGTCTCGGCGCGGTAGGGGGCGCCCTCGCGGCGTCCCGGCGCGGCCCTGCGGGTCGCGTTGCAGTTTCGCTGGCGCGAAACTGCCCTCGTCGGCGGTGCCTTTCTCCAACTCCGACACGGGCGGGGGCAAGCCCCCCGTGCTCAGTCCGGCAGCGTCTCCAGCAGCAGTTGCTGCGCCGCCACCCGCTTGCCTGTCTCCGGCCGCTGTTCGTAGGTCCCGTCGGGCTTGAGTTCCCACTTGGTGGAGTCGGCGAGGTAGAGCTCGAGGTCGCGGATCACGGCGCGGCGCAGCCCCTCTTCCTCGATCGGGAAACAGGTCTCCACCCGGTCGAAGAAGTTCCGCTGCATCCAGTCCGCGCTCGAGAGGTACACGCGCGGCTCGCCGCCGTCCTCCGACGCGTTCTCGAAGTAGAACACCCGGGTGTGCTCGAGGAACCTGCCGATCACCGAGAAGACGCGGATGTTCTCCGAGACGCCCGCGACGCCCGGGCGCAGCGCGCACATGCCCCGCACCACCAGGTCGATCGATACCCCGGCCTGCGAGGCGCGATAGAGGGCCTGGATGACGCCAGGCTCCACGAGCGAGTTCATCTTCGCGATCACGCGGGCCGGCAGGCCGTTCCCGGCGTTCTCGATCTCGGTCTCGATGTGGGAGAGCATCGTGCTGTGCAGCGTGAAGGGGGACTGCAGCATCTTCTTCAGGCGGCCGGCGCGACCCATGGTCGTGAGCTGCTTGAACACCTTCTGCACGTCCTGCCCGAACGCGTCGTCGCAGGTGAACAGCCCGTAGTCCGTGTACAGGCGTGCGGTGCGCGCGTGGTAGTTGCCCGTGCCGAGGTGCACGTAGCGCGCGAGCTTGCGTCCCTCGCGGCGGATCACCATGCACATCTTCGCGTGCGTCTTGTAGCCGACCACGCCGTACACGACCTGCGCCCCCGCTTCCTGCAGGTGCGTCGCCAGCTCGATGTTGGCCGCCTCGTCGAAGCGCGCGCGCAGCTCGATGACGACCAGCACCTCCTTGCCGTTCGATGCCGCGTCCACCAGCGCCTTGACGACCGCCGAGTCGGCGCCCGTCCGGTACAGCGTCTGCCGGATGGCCAGCACGCTCGGGTCGCTGGCCGCCTGGCGCAGGAAGTCGACGACCGGCGCGAACGAGTCGAAGGGGTGGTGCAGCAGCACGTCGCCCTCCCGGATCGCGCTGAACACGTCCGTCGCGCGCTGGATGCGCCGGGACACGCGCGGCGTGAACCCCGGGTACTTGAGGTCCGGCCGGTCGACCAGGTCCGGGATCTGCATGAGCCGCATGAGGTTCACCGGGCCGTTGCACGAGTACACGTCCATGTCGTCGAGGTCGAACTGCGCCTGCAGGAACCGCTCGACGGGGCCCGGGCACTCCTCGGCGAGTTCCATCCGCACCGCGTCGCCGAACCTGCGTGACGGCAGCTCGCCCTCCATCGCCCGCAGCAGGTCGTCCACCTCCTCTTCGTCGAGCAGCAGGTCGCTGTTGCGGGTGACGCGGAACTGGTAGCACCCCGTGGCCTTCATGCCGGCGAACAGTTCGTCCACGTGCGCATGGATGATCGACGACAGGAACACGAACTCGTGCGGAGCCTCGGCGTGCGTGTCCGGCAGGCGGACCATGCGCGGCAACGCCCGGGGCGCCTGGACGATGGCCATCCCGCTGCTGCGGCCGAAGGCGTCCTTGCCGTCGAGCGTGACGATGAAGCTCAGGCTCTTGTTGAGCGGGCGCGGGAACGGGTGCGCCGGGTCGAGCCCGATCGGCGTGAGGATCGGCTCCAGTTCGCGGTTGAAGTACTGCTTCAGCCACTGGCGCTGGCGCTTGTCCCAGCTCGCACGGCGCCGGAAGCGGATGCCCTCGGCGTCGAGGAGCGGGAACAGCACGTCGTTCATCACCCGGTACTGCTCGGCCACGAGTTCGTGGGTCAGCTCGGCGATGCGACGCAGTTGTTCGGAGGGCGTGAGGTTGTCCGTACCGCGGTGGGTTCCGCCGAGGGCTTCCTGCTGCTTGAGCCCGGCCACGCGGATCTCGAAGAACTCGTCCAGGTTGGAACTGGAGATGCACAGGAAGCGCAGGCGCTCGAGGAGCGGGACCTCGTCCTTCTTCGCCTGCTCCAGGACGCGCCGGTTGAACTCGAGGAAGGCGAGTTCGCGGTTGATGTAGAGGTCCGGGGCTGCGAGATCCACCGTTTCCATCGGGTGTTCCGTCCCGACAGTCGGCCCGGAGGGTCGGGAAGCGGATTCTACACCCGCCGGGAAGCGGGCCACCCCCGCGTGCTCACCGCCGCGTCGCGCGGATCTCCCCGAAGCGGGAGAAGTCCTCCCGGATCATCAGCAGCGCCGGCACCAGGAACAGGATGATGACGCTCGCGAACACGATCCCGGTGGCCAGGCTCACCGCCATCGGGATCAGGAACTGGGCCTGCGTGCTCGTCTCGAAGAGCATGGGCGTGAGGCCGAGGCCGGTGGTGGCGGTGGTCAGGAAGATGGCCCGGAAGCGGCGTTGCGACGCGAGCACCACGGCGTCCATCGGGGTCAGACCCGTGGACCGCCGCTGCTCGTTGTAGCGGTGCACGAGCACCAGCGAGTCGTTGATGACCACGCCGCTCAACGCCACGATGCCGAAGATCGAGATGAACGACAGGTCGTAGCCGAGCAGGAAGTGGCCGACGAACGCGCCCGAGGCGCCGAACGGGATCGCCGCGAGGACGACGAAGGGCTGGGAGTAGCTGTGCAGCACCGAGGCCAGCAGGGCGTAGATCACCAGCAGCGCGACGAGCGCCAGGCGCCCGAGGGACGCGATGTCCTGGGCCTGTTCGCGGCCGAGGCCCGCCTGGACGATCTGCAGGCCCGGGTAGTCGGCCCGCAGCGGCGGGAAGAGCTCCGTCTCGATGCGGTCGATGACCTCGTTGGGCGTGGCGAGGGCCGTGTCCACGTCCGCGGAAACCGTGACGATGCGGCGCCCGTCGACCCGGTTGATCTCCGAGAAGCTGCGCGATTCGGCGACTCGGGCGACGGTCGAGAGCGGGGCCTCCGTGCCGTCCGCCAGCCGGATGCGCACGTTGAAGAAATCCCGCGTGCTGCTGCGCTGCTCCCGGGGGTACCGCACCATGACCTTCAGCTCTTCGCGTCCGCGCTGGATGCGGTGCACCTCTTCCCCGAAGAAGTGCTGCCGGAGCTGGCGCGCGACGCCGGCCGGGGACAGCCCCGCCGCCTCGCCCGCAGCGGTCAGTTCGATGTCGTACTGGCGCTTGCCGAGGCTCACCGTGTCCTGGATCTCGGCCGTTCCGGGGATCCCGGCCATGCCCGCCTTCATGCGTTCGACCGCCGCCAGGAGAATGTCGTCGTCCCGGTGCGAGAACTCGTACTCGATGTCGCCCCCGCCGAAGAAGTCGGTCGCGAACGAGAGGCGCTCCACCCCCGCGATCGTGCCCACCTTGTCCCGCCACAGACGGCCGAGTTCGCGGGCCGACAGCTCGCGGGCCGGCTCGCGCTCGAGCTGCACCTCGACCGTGGCCATGTGACTGCCGAACGCGGACACGCCCGGGCCGCCCGGGCCGCCGCCGCTGGTGGCGATCCGACCGCCGACGGTGACGTTGACCGTCTTGATCGAGGTACCACCCACGTCCCGGTCCACTTCGCGGACCGCCGCGGCGATGCCCTGGGCGGCGTCCCGGGTAGTCGCGAACGGCGTTCCGACCGGAAACTCCAGTTCCGCACTCATCTCCTCCGCTTCCAGGGCCGGGAAGAAGATGAACCGCACCGCGCCCGTCTGCACCAGCGAGAACGCCGCGCCGATCAGCACCAGACCCGCCAGCAGCGTCAGGTAACGGTGCCGCACCGCGCGCCGCACGCCGGAGGTGACCACTTCGTCGCGAAACCGCTTGACGGCGCGCCCGATGGCGTTCTGCAGCGTGTCCAGGGGCCAACGGCTCCAGCCCCCGGGGTGCGAGAGGTGCGACGGCAGGATCAGGAACGCCTCGACGAGCGACATGCCCAGTACCGCGATCACCACGATCGGCACCTGGCCCAGGATCTGCCCGAACGTTCCGGTCAGCAGCAGCAGTGGCGCGAACGCCGCCATGGTCGTCAGCACGCCGATGAACACCGGCGCGAACACGCCGCGTACGCCCGCGATCGAGGCCTCCGGGCCCACGTGCTCGCCGGCCTCGCGCTCGGTGATGATGTTCTCGCCCACCACCACCGCGTCGTCCACGACAATCCCGATCACGATGATCAGCGCGAACAACGACACCATGTTGACGTTGACGCCCAGGTACGGCAGCAGCAGGAAGGCGCCCATGAACGAGATGGGCACCCCCATGGCCACCCAGAACGCGAGCCGCAGGTCGAGCATCAGCACGAGGAACAGGAACACGAGCGCGAAACCGAGCGTCCCGTTGCGCAGCAGCAGGCTCAGGCGGCCCGCCAGGATCTCCGTCTGGTCTGCCCAGACCGCGACGTCGACGCCCTCCGGCGGGTCGAGGGTCGCCATGTGCAGCTTGATTGCGTCCGCGATCTCGATGGCGTCCTCGGCCTCGGACTTCTGAACCCGCACGAAGATGCTGTCGCGGCCCTCGTAGCGGTTGATCAGGTCGACATCGGCGAACCCGTCCCGTATGACGGCGACGTCCGCGAGCCGCAGGATGCTGCCGTCCGGCGCTGCGCGCAGCACGATGTCCTCGAACTCCTCGCCCGTCTCGCGCTTGGCGTTCGTGCGCAGCAGGAGATCGCCGGCCCCGGTGCGGATCTCCCCCGACGACAGGTTGAGCGACGACGCGCGGACGGCCGCCGCCACCTGGGTCATCGACAGGCCATGGCGCCGCAGCGCTTCCTCGCGCACCTCGATGGCGATCTCGTAGTCCCGGGTGCCGAGCAGCTCGACCAGCGACACTTCCGGCAACGCCAGCAACTCCTGCTCGAGCCACTCCGCGGCCTCCCGCAGGGACCGCTCCCCGCGTTCAGACGCGACCACGAGGGTGATGACGTCGCTGATGGTTTCCGCCACGACGATGTCCACCTCCTCCGCGTCAAGGGGCGGGAAGTCGGCGATGCGGTCCACCGCGGTCTCGATGTCGTTGCGCACCTTGATCTCGTCGACGCGGTCCTTGAGTTCGACCTGCACGACGCCCATGTTCTCCGAAGCGGTCGAGGACACCCGCTCGACCCCGTCGATCCCGAGCGTGGCTTCCTCGACGCGGCGCGTGATGCCCTCCTCTACCTCCGAGGGAGTGGCGCCGGGATAGGGCACGGTGATCGAGATGATGCCGGGGTCGAGCGTCGGGAAGATCTGCGCCGTCATGCCCAGCGCCGAGATGAGTCCGCCGACCAGGAGGACGGCCATGACCAGGTTGCCGGCGACGGGGTTGTAGGAGAACGCGGCGACGACGCCCCGGCGCTCGCGGGTCTCGGCCGCGCTGCGCAGGGTAGCCTGGTCGCTCATGGGGTGCTTATCAGCCCGCTATGCGGACTTCGAGCCCGTCGCGGCCCCCGGGCGCGGCGCCGATCACGACGCCCTCGCCGGGATCGAAGGCCCGCACCACGAGACCGTCCGGAGAGCGCCCCAGAATGGTGACGTCCTGGCGTTGCAGCTGTCCGCCAACCACGCGCCAGACGTGGCCCCCCGCCTGCTCCGCCGCGTCCGGCAGCACGAACGTGTCCGCCACCACGGGTCCGTGCACCGTGACGTCGACGAACGTGCCCGGGGCGACCTGTGCATCCTCCGGCAGACCGAGGTACAGCTTCGCGAAGCGGGTGCGCGCGTCGAGTTCGGCCGACACCCGTTCGACGGTCGCTTCCAGTTCCATCCCGACGGCCCGCACCGTCGCCGTGCGCCCCACGGCCGGCTCGAGCCGCGCGAGTTCATCCTGCGCGACCGGCGCCACCGCCTCCAGGGAGTCGAACGCGAACGCCTGTCCGAACGGCTGGTTGGGGGACAGCATCTGGCCGACCTCCGCGGTCGTCTCCGTGACCTTGCCGGCGAACGGCAGCGAGAACCGGGTACGCGTGAAGTCGAGTTCCACGACGGCGAGCCGCGCCCGGGCCGACTCGAGCCGCGCCCGGGCCTGCGCGATCTGGGGAATGCGGGCGACCAGCGGCGGGACCCGGTCTCCAGGATGCAGGATGGCGTAGTTCGCCCGCGCCGCGTCGCTCTCGGCGAGCCGCAATCTTAGGTCCGCCTCCGCGGACGCGACGTCGGCCCTGGCCTGCTCCAGCGCCAGTTCGAAATCGCGCGGATCGATCGTCACCAGCACCTGGCCCGCGGCGAACTCGCCGCCCGCCCGCAGGGACTCAGACACCGCGACGATGCGTCCGCCAACCTGCGGCGTGAGGGCGACATAGCTGCGCGGGTCGATGGTCCCCGTGGCCTCGACCTCGACGACCGTGGACACCGGAACCGGGACCACGACGCTGACGAGCGGCGCCAGGTTCGCCGCCCCGGCGCCACCGGGGCCGCCGGGTGCGCGCACCGGGGTGTCCGCGGGCGTCCGGGACACCGCCACCGCGATGCCGACCAGGGCGATGACCACCAGGATCTGCAGCGGACCCACCCAGCGTCGCCGGCGCGGCGCGTGTCCACCCGGGTGCAGGGGCGTCTCGGGGGCATCGCCCTCCCCGCTGCCCTCCCCGCTGCCCAGAGGAGCCGCCTCCGGCGCGTACGGCCCCGGCGCGTCCTCCTCCGCGCTCTCCCCGACTTCCCCGACGGCCGCGTCGTTGTCCGTCACCGCCTCCGCGGACTGCTGTCCGAAGGCCCTCCGACTGAACAGCCGAGGCTTCCTGATCGCCTTCATGCGGGCTCGCGGCTCCACCGACGCACCTGTCGATTCTACGCAAAACCCGCGGAGATTCGTCGCCGGCCGGAACCGTGCGCGGCGCGCCGGGCACCGTGCGGCGGCGGGTTATCATCCTGCGCGATGTTCCAGCTCGCCAACACCTGGCCCCGTTACCGCGGCAGGACCCAGCGCATCCTGGCCGCCTACCGGGTGTTCCTCGAGAACCCGACCGAGGGACTGCATCCCCAACAGGTCGCGCGGCGCACGGGCATGTCGATGATGACGGCGGCCGCGTTGCTGGAAGGCGTACCCGACCTCTTCGTGAAACTGCCCAAGCGCGACGGCCTCACCCGCTACCGCCTGAACAGCAGGACCACCGCCGCGGACCCGGAGGAGATCGAGGCGTTCGTCTTGCGCTCGGCCCGGCGCGAGGGCTGGGTCCTCTACGCGGGGCTCGCGATGGTGCTGCTCGGCGTGCTCATGGTCGTGCTCCTGATGCGGGCGTCGTGACCGGTCCCGGGCATGCCTGAATCCCTGTCACCAGAACTCGAGCGGCTCCGCGACGACACGGACGCCCTCGCCCGCGAGGTACTCGCCCCCCTCGCGGCCGACGCGGCCGCCAACCGGGCACGGATCGTCGCGGCGTCGAAGGAGGCCGGCCTGTTCACGATGACCCAGCCCAGGGCCTTCGGCGGCACAGAGGCGACCACCCTGGCCCTGACCGTCGTGCGGGATACGCTCGGCAGCCACAACATGACCCACCTCCCGGTGTTCGGACCCGGACCCGGCGTTCTCGCGGGCGCCGGAGAGCCGATCGCGAGCCGTTACCTCGGCCCGCTCATGGCGGGCGCGAAGCGCGGATCCTTCGGCTTCACCGAACCGGACGACGCCGAGCGCGCCACCTGGGGCCGCCTCGACGGCGACACGCTCACGGTGAGCGGCCAGAAGTCCTACGTCACCGGCGGCGCGGACGCGGACTTCATCAACGCGCTCGTCGAGATCGAGGACGTGGGACCGGCCATGGTCGTGATCGACACCGACCGCGACGGAGTGCGTATCCGCGACCGCTTCGGCTCCCTGGACGGCACCCACCACACGTACTTCGAGTTCGACGACGTGGCGGTGCCCGCCGCCAACATCGTCGGCAAGCCCGGCGACGGCCTGCCGCGCGCGCTGCGGCAGATCGGCGACACGCGTGTCGCCTTCGCCGCGGAGTCGGTCGGCCTCATGCGGTGGGTCCTCGACTTCGTCACCACGCACCTCGAGGCGCCCCATCGCAGCGGCGCGCCGCTCGGCGCACGCGAAGGGGTGCGGCTGCGCTACGCCGACCTGCGCATCCAGGCCTACGCCGCCCGTTCGATGGTCTACCGGACCGCGCGCCTCGCCGACGCCGGCGAGAACGTCGTCAACGAGGGCATCGCCTGCAAGGTGTTCGCCACGGAGACCGTCGGGAACGTGGTGGACACGGCGATACAACTCGTCGGCGGCAAGGCGCTGACGATCGGCCACCCCCTGGAGCAGCTCTACCGGAGGGTCCGGGCGCTGCGGCTCGCCGAGGGGGCGAGCGACATCCTGCGGCTTAACTTGGCGCGGGGTCGGCTGGATCTCAAGAAAGGGCGAGTTTGACCCTACGGTCCGGCGCCTCCCCCAACCACCGCGCCGGCGTCATACTTCGTTGCGACGGTGGAGCGTCATATGTACACCACCCATCTACGTAAGGTCGGCGGCTCCGTCATGTTCGTGGTGCCTCCCGCGCTACTCGATGCTCTGGGGCTTCGCGCCGGGGTCAAGGTCGACATCGGAGTCGACGGCGGTCGGCTTGTCGTAGTGCCGAGAACGCGTCCGAGTACACCCTGAACGAGTGATGGCGCTGCAGGCTGGCAGGCGTCAGCTCGATTACACGACTTGGGATGAACGGAAGGCCGAGTACATTGGCGCCGTTCAGGCAGGTATGACCGACTATGGGCCCATGATCGGGTTGGTCAGGCGAGTGTTACGCGAGACGGCAGGGAACGCAGATGATTGATCCTCTCTTCGATCTCGCGCACCGGTTTGCCCGTCTCGATCGCCGTCGAACTGGCCACGCTGCGAATCGTCTGCCGGGCCGCCTTCGCAGCGTCGCGCAGGTGAGGGTTGGTCGCGGAAAGCGTCTTGCGTTTCACGTCCCCATTGTAGCCGAAGCGCTCCTACCCCCCGTACCGCTCCCGGTTCTCCTCCCTGCTCGCCGCGCTCTTGCGCAGCAGCACGAACACGGCGCCGGTGCCGCCTTGCCGCGGCGGCGCGCTCGAGCAGGCGATGACCTCCGGCGCCTGCCGCATCCAGTGCGCGACGTAGCTCTTCATCCGTGCCGGGGTCGCGCTCCTGATGCCGCGGCCGTGCAGGATCGCGACGCAACGCCAGCCTCGCCCGCGGGACACGGCGAGGAAGCGGTAGACCTCCTGTCGCGCCTCCTCGATGGTGCGCCGGTGCAGGTCTAGCCGTCCTTCCACCTCATAGCCGCCGCCCTTCAGCTTCTGGAACACGGCGGGCTGCACGCCGTCCTTCTTCCACTCGAACCGTTCGTACGGATCCATGGCCCGAACCTCCCCGGTGTAGAGGTAGTTCGGATCCGGTTCGAGCTCCCGCGCCACGGCCGCGTCCCGGCGCCACTTCTGCCCCGGCGTCGGCGCCCCGGGGGGTGCGTTCGGCTGGCGGCGAGAGTCGAGGCGCTCGACTCCGTCCAGGGCCTCCATGGCCTCGCGGAGTACCTCGTCGGTCACGGGGCGATGGACGGATAGCGCGCCGAGCGCGTGCCGGGGATGGGCCGGTTGTCCGCATCGTGATAGGTGAACACGACCGACAGCTTCACGCGGTCCGTGTCGTTGCTGCCGGCGGCATGGAAGAGGCGGCAGTGGAAGAAGAGCACGTCGCCGGCTTCGAGTTCGAGCGGGATCGCCGCGTCGATCAGCCGCGCGTTCTCGGGGGACTCCGGACGCAGGAACAGGTCCCGGTCCAGCCGCCCGCGGCCCACGTGCAGCGCGTGGCTGCCCGGAATCACCCACAGCGCGCCGTTCGTCGCCGTCTCCGGCCCGAGCGCCAGCCACACCGAAACGAGGTCGGGACGCTCGAACGACCAGTAGCGGATGTCGTGGTGCCACAGGGTGGCGCTGCCGTACCCCGGGTGCTTCGTCATGACGCAGTTGTGGTGGCACTGGGACAGCAGCATGCGCTGGCCGCCGGTCAAGGCGGACAGCGTCGCTCGCACCCCGGCGTCCGTCGCCCACCGACGGAACTCCGCGCCGCGCGCGTATGCGTTGAGCAGCCGCCGCGGCGTGTCTCCGCCGCGGGCGCCGCGGGCGGCGGGAGCGCCCGGGTAGCCGACATCGGCTTCGAACTCGGCCGGGCCGACCAGCGGGTCGAGCGCGGCTTCCGCCGCCGCCGCCATGCCGGCGCAGGCGTCCGGCGGCGCCAGTCCGCGCACGACGACGTAGCCGTCGCGGGCGAACGCGGCTGCACCTGCGTCGGGAATGGCGGCGTCCGGAACGGCGGTGTCGGCGGTCGATGGACGCGCGGCCAGGCGGTCGGGCATTGCCGGAGGCCATCGGTTAAGATGCGCGCACTGTACGTTACTTTTCGTATCGTCACTAGCGCGCGACCAACGAGTCACCAGCGAGTCGACGCGCCCGGAGCGGTACCCGAAAATGCACGGTTTCCTGAAGGTCCTCCTCCCCGTCGTTTTCCTGGCGGTCGCCGTCGGCGCCTCCTTCGTCATGATCCAGTCGCGGCCGGAAGCGATGCAGAAGCCCGCACCGCCGCCCTCGCTGCTCGTTTCCGTCGCCGTCGCCGAGCGCGAGCCCGTCCGTTTCACCGTCTCCTCCCGCGGCTCCGTGTCGCCGCGCACGGAGACGACCCTGGTGTCGGAGGTCGCCGGACAGATCGTGGAGGTGTCCCCCGCGTTCGTCAGCGGCGGATTCTTCAAGCGCGGCGACGTGCTCATCCGCATGGACCCGCGGATCTACGAGGCGAGCGTGAAACGCGCCCGCGCCGAGGTCGCCAAGGCCCGCACGCAGGTCGCGACCGAACACGCCCTCGCCGGCTATGCGCTCGAGGACTGGCAGCGGCTGCAGCGGCTGGACGCGGCCCGGGGGCCCGCCTCGGACCTCACGCTGCGCAAGCCGCAACTGCAGCAGGCGCTCGCCGAACTCGAATCGAAGAACGCCGAGTACGACAAGGCGCGGGAGGACCTGCGGCGCACCGTCATCCGCGCGCCTTACGACGGCATGATCCGCGAGAAGATCGCCGATGTCGGCCAGTTCGTGAACGTCGGCGCGCAACTGGCGCGCGCCTTCGCCGTGGACCGCGCCGAGGTGCGCCTGCCCCTGACGCAGCAGGACCTGCGCTACCTGGACCTCGAGCGTCTTGAGGGCGGGGGGACGCTACCGGTCACGCTGCACGCCCGGTTCGGTGACGACGCCTTCTCGCGGACCGCGCAGGTGGTGCGTTCCGAAGGCGTGTTCGACGCGGCGAGCCGCGTGCTCTACGTGGTCGCCCAGGTCGACGACCCCTACGACCTGAACCGCGCGCCCGAGGAGCCGGCCCGGCCCCTGCGCATCGGGACGTTCGTGGCGGCGGAGATCGCCGGCACGGCGGGCGGCGACCTGTTCGCCCTGCCCCGGCACGCCCTGGTACGGGGAACCACCGTCTGGGTCGTCGACGATGCCCTCGCCATCCACCCCCACGAAGTGGACGTGGTGCGCACGGACGACGAGTTCGCCTACATCGCCGCCGGAATCGCCGACGGCGACCGCTATGTCACCACCCCCATCGACCAGCCGCTCCCCGGCATGAAGGTGCGGCTGGGTGGCTGACCCCCAAGGCGGGTCGTTCCCACTCGAGGACGAACCCGAGGTCCGCGGCCTGATCGGCTGGTTCGCCACCAACCACGTGGCGGCCAACCTGCTGATGTTCCTGATCATCGGCGGGGGCATCTGGGGCCTCATCGTCGTCAAGAAGGAGAGCTTCCCCGAGTTCAACTTCGGCCAGATCACCGTGGCCGTCCCCTATCTCGGCGCCGCGCCCCAGGAGGTCGAGGAAGGCGTCGTCGTCAAGATCGAGGAGGCCATCGAGTCCATCCAGGGCATTCGCCGCGTCGACTCCATCGCCTTCGAAGGCATGGGCCAGGTCATGATCGAGGTCCAGGAAGGCCACGACGTGGCGGACGTGACCGACGAGGTGAAGCTCGCGGTGGACGGCATCTCCACGTTCCCGGCCGAAACCGAGAGGCCGGTCATCTCGAAGTACACGCACCGGCGCGGCGTGCTCAACCTGCAGGTGCACGGAGCCCTCGACGAGGCTTCCCTGAAGCAGCTCACGGAGCGCATCCGGGAGGAAGTCATCGCGCTGCCGGAAGTGTCCTACGCGGAGGTGATGGGCTCGCGGCCGTTCGAAATCTCGATCGAGATTTCCGAACACACCCTGCGCCAGTACGGCCTCACGCTGGACCAGGTCGCCCGCGCGGTCCGCGGCTGGTCGATCGACCTGCCCGGCGGGGCGATCCGTTCGGAGGCCGGGGACATCCGCCTGCGCGCCAAGGGGCAGGCCTACACCGGTACCGAGTTCGAGGCGATCGTGCTGCTGACCCGGCCGGACGGGACCCGCGTCACCCTCGGCGACATCGCGACCATCACGGACGGGTTCGCGGAGGTGGAGAGCTTCGCCTTCTTCAACGGCGAACCGAGCTTCGGCATCAGCGTCATGTCGACGAAAGAAGAGAACGAGATCGAGATCAGCGAGGCAGTGCACCGCTTCGTGGACGAGCGCCAGGCCACCCTGCCGGACGGCGTCGGTCTCACGGCCTGGGCGGACGGCTCGTTCTACCTGAAGGGCCGCCTCAACATGATGCTCGAGAACATGGCGATGGGCGCGGTGCTGGTGTTCGTCATCCTGGGCATCTTCCTGCACATGAAGATCGCGGCCTGGGTAATCATCGGGCTGCCGGTGGCCTTCCTCGGCGCCTTCATGATGCTGCCCGTCCCGTTCGTGGACGTGTCGATCAACATCATGAGCCTGTTCGCGTTCATCCTGGTCCTCGGCATCGTCGTGGACGACGCGATCATCATCGCGGAGAGCGCCTACACCTATACCGAGGAACGGGGCTACACGCCGGCCAACATCGTCGCCGGCGCGCGCCGGGTCGCGGTGCCCGCCACGTTCGGCGTGCTGACGACGGTCATGGCGTTCCTGCCGATGCTGCTGGTCACCGGGCCGATGTCGACCGTCAACGGCGCGATCGGCTGGGTGGTGGTGTTCTGCCTGCTCTTCTCCCTCGTCGAATCGAAGCTCATCCTGCCGTCCCATCTGGCGGTGATGAAGTCCTCGCACGGACCGAAAGCCGGCTTCGCCGACCGGGTCGACCGGGGGCTCAAGTGGGTCATCGAGAACGTCTATGCGCCGATCCTCGAACGGGCCATCGAGTTCCGCTACGCGACCCTGGCCTTCTTCGTCGGGCTCCTCATCCTGGCCGGCGGGCTCGTCGCCAGCGGCCTGGTGCGCTTCGTCTTCTTCCCCGAGATGGACGCGGACTTCGTCGTCGCCCAGGTGGAACTGCAGGAAGGGGCGCCCGAGTCGCTCATCCGGGACATCGTGGAGGAGATGGACGCGGGACTGCGCGCGGTGAACGAGGACATCAAGGCCGAGCGGAACATCGACGTGGACGTCGCCCAGTCCCTGTTCGCCTACGTGTGGGAGGGGGCCAAGGCGCGCATGCAGGTGGAGCTCGACAGGAGCGAGGACCGCCCGGTGAGCCCCAAGGAAGTGGAGCAGCGCTGGCGCGACAAGGTCGGGGAGATCGCCGGGACGAAGGAACTCAAGTTCTACTCCAGCATGCACATGGGGGGCGATGCGCCCATCCAGATCTCGCTCAAGGGCAACAACCACCGCCTCGTCGAGGAGGCGGCGGTGGAACTCGTCGACCACCTGCGCACGTACGAAGGCCTCTACGAGATCAAGAGCAGCGCCAGCGCCGGTCCCGAAGAGCTCAAGCTGCGCATCCGCCCGGAGGCCGACGCCCTCGGCGTCACGCTGGCCGACCTCGCCCGCCAGGTTCGCGAGGCCTTCTACGGGGCCGAAGCGCAGCGCATCCAGCGCGGCGACGACGAGGTGAAAGTGATGGTCCGCTACCCCCGCGCGGAGCGGAAGTCCATCGGCAACCTCGAGAACATGTGGATCCGCACGCCCGACGGCCGGGAGGTCCCGTTCGGCGCCGTGGGCGAGTACGAGATCGTCCAGGGCTACAACGCCATCACGCGCACGGACGGACAGACCGCCGTGACCGTCAAGGCCAACGCCGACCTGGCCGTGGCCGAGCCGATGCGGGTGGTGGCGCAGGTGACCGAGGAGTTCATGCCGACGCTCCTGAGCCGCTATCCGGGCGTGACCTACGACCTCACCGGCAGTTCCCGGGAGGAACGGATGTCCCTGGAGGCGATGGGCTACGCGTATCTCGCGGCGCTGTTCGGCATCTACGCCCTGATGGCGATTCCCCTCAAGTCCTACGTGCAGCCGCTCATCGTGATGACGGCCATCCCGTTCGGCATCATCGGCGCCGTCATCGGGCACCTGCTGCTCGGCTTGACCCTCAACGCAGTGTCGCTGATCGGCATCATTGCGCTGTCCGGCGTCGTGGTGAACGACAGTCTCATCATGGTGCACTTCGTGAACCGCGCGGTGTCCCTCGGCGCCTCGCCGGCGAGCGCCGCCTTCGAGTCCGGCAAGGGCCGGTTCCGGGCGATCCTCCTGACGTCCCTGACGACGTTCTTCGGCCTCGTCCCGATCCTCGCCGCCGGCGGCATGCAGGCGTCGATGGTCGTCCCGATGGCGGTCTCGCTCGCGTTCGGGATCGTCTTCGCCACCGTCATCACGCTGATCCTGGTGCCATGCCTGTACAACATCGTGGATGACTTCAGGCGCGCCACGCACCTGGCGCCGCGGGTGACGGCGGCGCCGGGGGGCTGACCATGCGCGCCGCGCTCATGGAACGCGGACGCATCTGGGTCGAGGACCTGCCAGACCCGACGCCGGCCGAGGGCGAAGTCGTCGTGAAGTCCGTGGCCTGCGGCATCTGCGGTTCCGACCTCCACGCGGCGCGCCACACCGAGGAGTTCGTGGCGACGAGCATCGAGGCGGGCGGCGCCTTCAAGCTCACGACCTTCGACCCCGTCGTGCTCGGTCACGAGTTCTGCGCCGAGGTCATGGAGACGCGCGGCGACCTCCGGGCGGGAGACCTCGTCTGCTCGGTGCCCGCCCTGGACCGGCCGGTCACGGTGGGGGTCGGTTACTCGACCGAGGCGCCCGGGGGCTTCGG
>JAJDTI010000176.1 GCA_022827245.1 Pseudomonadales bacterium
GCCGCCTCGTCGAGGTGCTCGCCGCGAGCCGGGGGACGGGCGGCCTCCTCACCGTGGAATCCCCGTCCCGCGTTGCGGCGGACGGCGTACCGTCCGCGCTGGTCGTGAGGCCGCGGGCGCCCCGGACGCCGGCACGCATCCCGTGCCTGGCCGGCCCTGCGGGAACCGGCAGGAGGTCGCTGTCGGCGGCCGTCGCCGAGGCGCTCGGCCGTCCCCACGTGCGCGCGACGCTGGACGGGGACGCCTCCGCGCGGATCCGCGGGAACGAGGACGCCGGCCCCGGATGCATCGTCGAGGGCCTGCTCGAGGCCGGGGCGAGAAACCCGGTCTTCCTCCTCGAGGCCATCGACCAGGTGGAACCCGACGCGGCCGAGGCGCTGCTCGACGTCCTCGACCCGGAGCGCGGCAAACGGTTCCGGGACCAGTACCTCCGGGTGTCGTTCGACCTGTCCGCGGTCCTGTGGATCGTGACGGCGACCGACGCCGGGGCGGTCCCGGAGCCCGTGCGCGACCGGCTGGAGGTGATCGAGCTTCCGGACTACACCGAGCAGGAGAAGGTGGCGATCGCGGAACGGCACCTGCTGCGGCGCCCGTTCGGGCCCGGCGTGCCGGGGCCGGCCGCCTGCCTGGCGCCGGCGCCGGCCGCCGCGTCTCCCGGCGCGGGACCGGACGCCGTCCCCGACGTGCCGGTCACGGTGGTGGAGCACGAGGTGTCGTCGCCGGCGGACCTGGAGGCGTTGACCGCGGAGCCGCCGCTTGCCGACGCCGCGCCCGAGGCGTGGCGGACGGCGGCGTCCTCGGGTGCCGTCCGCTTCGAGTCCGACGCGGTCCGCGAGGTGATCCGCGGGCACACGGACGAGGCGGGGGTGACGGAGCTCAACGCGAAGCTGGCGCTGGTCTGCCGGCGGGCGCTGGCGCGCCGGCCGCCGGGGGCCCAGGCGCCCGAGGTGGTCACGCCGGCCGTCGTGCGGGACGTGCTCGGCGAGGGCGCCGCCGACCGGTTGCCGCCGGCCGTGCGGGACGCCATCGCGCGCGAGCGCCGGCGCCTAGGCGACGGGTCGGAGTCCGGCGCCGAGAGGACCAACGACTGGATCAGGTGGTTGGAAGCGGTGCCGTGGAACCGGCGTTCGACGGCCCCGGTCGACCTCGCCCGCGTCCGGGCGGCGCTCGATGCCGGGCACGCGGGCCTCCACCACGCCAAGGCGTGCATCCTCGAGTACCTGGCCGTACACCGGCGGAACCCGCTCGCCGCCGGCGCCGTCCTCTGTTTCAGCGGGCCGCCCGGGACGGGGAAGACGTCACTGGCCCGGTGCACGGCCGAGGCGCTCGGGCGCGGGTTCGTCAAGCTCCCCTGCGGCGGGCTCCACGACGAGACCGACCTGCGCGGCCACAACCGCACCTGGCGGGACGCCCAGCCCGGCTCCATCCTCCGCGAACTGCGGCGGGTCCGTACCCGCGACCCCGTCTTCGTGCTCGACGAGATCGACAAGCTCGGCCCCACGCCCGCCGCCGTCCTGCTCGAGGTCCTCGACCCCGAGCAGAACGGTCGCTTCCGCGACGCCTTCATCGAGCTCCCCTTCGACCTCTCGGAGGTGCTCTTCATCACCACGGCCAACGACCTGTCCCGGATCCCGCCCGCGCTGCGCGACCGGCTCGAGATCGTCGAGCTGCCCGGCTACAGCGAGGCCGAGAAGCTCGCCATCGCCGAGACGCACCTCGTCGAGGCCAAGAACCGGGCCGCCGGGCTGACGGCGGCGCCGGTCCGGGTCACCCGGGGCGCCTGCCGGCGCATCATCCGCGAGTACACGAGCGAGCGGGGGATTCGGCAGCTCGCGCTGTGCCTGCAGCGGGTCTGCCGGAAGGTGGCGCTCGGGCTCGAGACCGGCGACGCCTCGCTCGTCCGCACGCGCATCACGGCGGCGCAGGTGCGCGCGTTCCTCGGCGAGCCGGCGGCCGGCCACGCGGACGGCCTCGACCGTCTCCGCGAGCAGCTCGAGGCATCCACGTTGCCGGACGCCGTGCGGACTCGGGGGCGGGAGGTCCTGGCGCGGCTGGACGGGATGGCGACCTCCGACCCCGACCATGCGAGCGGGCGCGAGTACCTGCAGTGCCTCGTGAGCCTGCCCTGGACGAAGCGCGCCGCCGAGCCGGCGGACCTGGCGTACGCCAGGGCGGTGCTGGACGCGGCGCACGTCGGACACGGCGCGGTGAAGGAGCGCCTCCTCGACTACGTCGCCGTGCGGCTGGCGAAGCCGGACACGCCGGCGCCGCTGCTCTGCCTCGTGGGCCCGTCGAGTCCGGTTTCATAATGCACATCTCGCTACTTCACTGAAAATCCAGCACTTTCTGGGTCGAGCTCGATGTTAGCGGGCGACGCCTGGGCGGGATCGCGCCATCGAGCGCGACGATCTCCTCCTCTCGAATGGCCCAGGGCGCGCTCTTGCAGACCTGCCGGGCGGAGATCGTGCCGTCGCCGATGAGCCGCAGCACGGTCATGGCGCTCACGCCGAGCCGAGCGGCCGCCTCCTTCAGCGTCAGTTCCCCGCGTTCCGCCATCTCGCCGGGTCGATAGACCGGCACGCCGTGCCGGCGGCGGAAGGAGCACACCCGCGCCTCGGTCCAGGCATTGCCCCGTCCGGTCTTCTTGCCGAGCCGATTCAGCGTCTTGGCGATGGCGCTGTCCGGCAGCTGGCGGGCCAGTCCCCGGAGCAAGTCGCCGACCGTCGCGTCCGTGCACCAGCGATGCCGTCCCGGTCCGTTGCGCGGGACCGACAGGCGGGTGTGGTCGCCGCCCCGCCAGTGCAGCAGCAGGTCGATCCGATCATCGGCGAGCTTGACGACGACCTCTTCGAGCACGGCCCGCACGATACGCTTGCGCGTCTGCGCGGTCGCGTTCGGATGGGTCCAGGCCGTCTCGAGGTCCGCGCCCAGCGCCAGCAGGCGCTCATGCTCCGCCTCGGACAGCGCCTCGGGACGGGCAGCCGTCAGGCCGGCGAGCTTCTCCTCCTGTTGTTGCACGTCCGCGAGCCGAGCATTCCATCGGCGTTCGAGCTCGGAGGCGACCAGCCGGTTCGCGGGGTCGACGGCGTCGTACTGGCGCCGCGCCAGGTCCGCTTCGTACCGCGCCTGGGTCAGCGCCAACTCCGCTTGGCGGCGCGTTTCGGCGTGCTCGTGTTCGCGCATCGAGACCGCCGCGAGGGCCGCCTCGATGCCCAGCGGCTGCAACAGCCGCAACACCTCGGTGGCCACCGCTGCGTCGACGCGCACGCCGCCGAACGCGATGCACGCGCGGGTCCCATGGTTGATATGTGCACCGCGGCAGCTGTAGCGCACGCACACGCCCTGGTTGCCGTTGTAGCTGACGTGGAGCCGCCGGCCGCAATGCCCGCAGCGCAGCAGGCCGGCCAGCAGCCCGTCCCCGCGGCGAACCGCGCCGCGCACCACCGTGCCCACCTGGGTGGCGTTGTCGGCGATCACGCGCTGGTTCCTTTCATACTCCGCCCAGGAAACATAGCCCTCGTGGTGATCCACGATCAATACGTTCCACTGCTCACGTTCCCGGTACAGCCCACGCCGGACGCGCTTGCGGCCGTTCTCGACGGTGATGCGGCTCCCCGTGCGACCGAAGGCGTAGGCGCCGCCGTAGATCGGATTGGTCAGCAGCTTGTGAATCGTGCTGTACACGGGCAGTTTCCACACGATCCGCCGACCTTCGCCGTTGTGCTCGACCGCCGGCAGCCGCACGTCCTCCTGGCGCAGCCACAGATGCACCTGCCGGATGCTCTGCAAGGCGGCGAACTTCCGGAACACCAGCCCGATCGCCTCCTGCACCCGCCGGTCGGGGTCCTTGGCGATCCGGTCGTGCCGGACCTTCACGTAGCCGACCGCGACGCCGAGGAACAACTCACCGCGCCGCGCCTTCTGACGCAGGGCTTCGAGCGAGCGCTGGCGCAGCAGCGACAGCTCCATTTCGCTGAACGACCCCTGCATGCCGAGCAACAATCGGTCGTTCGGCAGGCGTGGGTCGTAGATCGCCTGCTCGTCGGCGAGCAAACAGCTCACCAGGCCGCAGAACTCGAGCAGCGTGTGCCAGTCGCGGCCGTTGCGCGCGAGCCGCGACGCCTCGGCCGCGAACACGATGCCGACGCGGCCCTCGCAGATCGCCACCAGCAGCCGTTCGAACCCGGGACGGGCACTGCCGCCGCCCGACCGCCCGAGGTCGTCGTCCACCATCACCGGTTCGGCCCAACCCAGCTCGCGGGCACGGTCCGCCAGACCGTACTGCCGACGCCGGCTCTCGTGATGCTGGCGCAGTTGGTCTCGCGTCGATTGGCGGACATAGACGAAGGCCTGACGATGGAGATGGTCAGGGGTGATCTTGCTCATCGCTTCCCTCCATCTCCTGGCCTTCCCCCGGCCTGGTCTCGGTCGCTGGCGCCGCCGCTTCGAGCAGCAGCGTCGCCACCAGCGGGAGCACCGTCGCCCGTGTCGGTGCCGGGAGTGCCGGTCCCGGCTCCGTATCCACCAGCAGATCGCCTTGCCGGACTGCCTGTATCGGTCTCACGCCGCTCTCCTTCCTCCATGCCGGAGAACGACGATAGCGCCGCGTCAACCGCGAGACGGAGGTCGCGCAGGCCCGCCAACGCGACGCGCGGACGGTCCTTCACCGACAGCGCGCCGGCCGCGGGCTCGCACATCCAGGCCGGGACCTGCGCCTGCGTGCCGTCCGGTTGTCGAATGACGAGCACGCTCCGGCCAGCAAGCTGCTCGCGGCGCACGATCGCCACGCGCTCCCCGCTCCGCGGATGGAACCGATAGTGGATCGTCGCGTCGGAACCTTGGTAGTGGGCAGTTTGGGACTGTTCCCTCCGGCGTGGGCAAGACGTCGCTGGCGTGGCTGGTCGCCGCGGCCCTCGGGCGCAAGCACGCGTGGGTGGCCTGCGGCGAGCTCGGCCGAGCCGCGGACGTGCACGGCGCCCGCTCGGGACCGCCGGGGCGGATCGTCGGGGAGCTGCGCCGCGTCGGCGCCCGCAACCCCGTGTTCCTCCTCGACGACATCGACCACCTCGACGAGGCGGGCGACGTCGCGGCGGCGCTGCGCGAGGCGCTCGCCCCGAGGCCCGGCGCGGCGTTCCGCGACCACTACGTCGACCTGGACCTCGACCTCTCCGAGGCGCTGTTCGTGGCCACGGCCAACCGCCTCGGTCCGGTGCCGGCCGTGCTGCGGGATGACATGACCGTGGTCGAGGTGCCCGGCTACACCGAGGCGGAGAAGCACGCCGTCGCCACCGGACACCTGCTCCCGCTGCAGCTCGCGCAGCACGGGCTGACCGCCGACCAGGTCCGCGTCAGCGAGGAAGGGGTCGACGCCCTCGTGCGGGGCTACACGCGGGAGGCGGGGGTGTGGGGGCTGGCGAACGTGCTGGGCAGGGTCTGCGCCAGGGTGGTGCGCCGGCGGGCCGAGGGGGACGACGCGGCGGTCGAGGTCACGCCGCAGGCGCTCGCCGGGATGCTGGGCGCGCCGGAGCCGCCCGAGGCGAAGCTCGCCGGACGCACCGGGCGGCCCGGCGTGGCGGTCGGACTGTGCCGGTCGGCCGCCGGCGGCGACGTGCTCGTCGTCGAGGCCAGCCGCATGCCCGGCTCGGGAGGGCTGGCCCTGACCGGCCGTCTGGGCGAGGCGATGCAGGAGTCGGCGCGCGTCGCCCTGTCCTGGCTGCGCGCCCACGCCGAGCGCTACGGCATCGACCCCGGCTTCCCGCGCGACACCGACGTCCATCTGCACCTGTCGGGCGAGGTGTCGAAGGAGGGCGCCTCGGCCGGCGTCACCATGGCGGCCGCGCTGGTGTCCGCGTGCACCGGGCGCCCCCTCCACGCCGGCCTCGCCATGACGGGCGAGATCACGCTCTCCGGCGACGTGCTGCCGGTCGGCAGCATCCGGGACAAGGTGCTGGCCGCGCACCGCTGCGGCCTGACGCGCGTCCTCCTCCCGGAGCGCAACCGCCAGGACGTCGACGAGAAGCTCGGCGCCGACCTCCCCCACACGCTCGAAGTCCACTACGTGGCCACCATGGACGGTCTGCTGGACCTGGCCCTGCCGTCCGTGCCGTGTCGGACGCGGAGCCCGTGCCGGGGCGGCAGCCGGACACCGCGTCGGTGATCGGGACGCGGAGCCCCTGCCAGCCTACGGCCGACGCCCCGGCTGGTTCCTTCCTGGCCAGCCGACGGCGAGCACGGGGTCGCCGCCGAACGCGGGCACACCAGACAAACGTTCCCCACGCCCTGCCTGGACCCAAGTGCAGTACCCGGCGCCTCCACCACTCCCAACAGGCTCTAAGTGACAGACAGCGCTTGGCTTAGCAGCGCAGCGGGCTAGGGCTGCGACGCAAGGCAGACCGCCGCAACACACGATCGCCGGCCGGAGCTGCCGGAAGCAACAGGAATCCGACCGGAACAACAAGCGTGGCACGACCCCAGAGGTGGTAGTCGCGGTGTGTTGCGGCGCGGACACCGGGCAGGCAAGAATCAGCGAAGGGAGAACCGATGGGAGAAATCCGTTCGAACGTCAGCCTGGAGAACACGGTCGACCGGGGCGTCTTCGACCGAGGCCACGGTCAAGAGACCGACGTCCGACGCACCACCGTGGACGGGATGGTGGACACCGGAGCCGTGAGCCTGATACTGCCGCAGGACATCGTCGAACGCCTAGGGCTGAACCAGCACGGAACAGTTGTCCTGACCTACGCCGACGAGAGGCAGGACGAACGTCCGCTGGCGGGCCCCGTGACCGTGCGAATCGGCAACCGGGAAATGGTGACCAACTGCATCGTCGGACCTGCACGGAGCGAGCCGCTGATCGGGCAGGTCGTGCTCGAGATGCTGGACCTGATCGCGGACTGCGCGAACCGCACGCTGGCGCCGCGGCATCCGGACTACCCAGTCCTGAAAGCCAAGGCAACGCGGACCGGAGTACAGGAAGAGCAACGGATCAGCATGCACGAAGCGATCGCCGCCGACCTCGGACACGACGACCAGCCCGAGATCGTCGAAGCGATCAAGGAGAATCGACCGCCACCGGGGTGGACGGTCGAACAAGAGGGTGACGGAGTCTTCCGGGGTTGCGCAGGCGAATGATCGACGCCGGACAACGCGTCGGCGTGCGGCGCCCTGATCGACGCTTGGCAGGCCAAACTGGGAGGACCACCCGAAGCCAGCCACCATCGGAAGCGCGAACGGCCGAGGGTCGGTACGCTTCCGCAGCGGTGACCGCGAGGCGCCCAGTCCTGGCGGGGGCAATGGCCCGAGGGCGCCCGAACCCACGATGGACGCGAAACGAGCGTCGACGAGCGAGAGGCGCAACAGCTCGCACGCGAGCAACGAGGAACCGCGTGCGCAAGGCGCACGGAGAGTCCTGCCAATCAGCAAGATCATCACGGGCGCCGGCACACAGGTGCGCGCGGAAATCAACGACAAGACCGTCACGGACTACGCCGAGCACCTGAGCGCCGGCGGAGAGTTCCCGCCCATCACAGTCTTCGAACACGAGGACAGGATCTACCTGGCCGACGGCTTCCACCGTCTCCGAGCGCACGAACGCGTAGAGCGAACCGAGATCGAGGCGGAAATCCGGACCGGCACGCGCGAAGACGCGCTGTGGTGGGCGTTGGGCGCCAACCGGGCCCACGGAGAACGAATGACGTGGCCGGACAAGAAACGCTCGGTCGAGCTCGCACTCGAAGTTTGGCCGGAGCGGAGCCAGCGCCGGATCGCAGCGCAGATCGGGTGCTCGGTCGGGTACGTCAACAGGATCCGGCAGGTGTTCACTAGTGAACACCTGCCGGATCGGACCGTGGGCGAGGACGGGAAGAGCTATCCGGCAGCGCGACAAGCGGCGGAACCGGAACCGAGGAACCACGACGATAAAGCGGAGCGCGGCGCAGCGAGACACGAGACTCCAGCGCGAGTCGAGGCGGACGAGCCGGCGGAAGACGCCAGGGACACCGAACCGAAGGCCAGGCCCAGCCAGCGGGCGCAGAACCGTTCCAACCGGATCGTGTCGGTAGTAGCCACCGACGCGCTCAACCTGACCGCCCAGGAGGAGCTGATCGACTTCCGCGCCCTCGACCACGCAAAGCTCCCCGAATGGATCGGCGAGCTCGAGGAAGCGCGGCGGCGACTCGGACGGCTCATCCGGCGACTGAAGCAGGAGGTGGGCGGTGAGAACGCCAACGACGAAGCGTGAGTCGAGGATCCTGCCCCTGCGAATCGAGTCGCTGAAGGTGCCGCGGGCCGGCGTGGCACAACGCGAGTTCAGCCAGGCCCGGGTGGACGCGATCGCGGCCGAGTTCGACATGGGGAAGTTCGGCTACCCCGTCATCAACCAGGCAGACGGCATCGACTGGGTCATCGACGGACAGCACCGCGTGTACGCGCTGAGAAAGCAGCCCCCGGCGACACGCGGAACGACCATCGAATGCGAGGTCTACGAGAACCTGAGCGAACAGGAGATGGCAGACCTGTTCCTCGGCCGGAACAAGGCGCGCCCCGTGGCCGCGTTCGAACGCTTCACCGTGGCGGTGACCGCCGGTCACGCGCGCGAGAGCGCGATCATGAAGATCGTCAGGAACGCAAAGCTCGAGATCAAGCGCGACCATCAGAAAGGGTGCATCGTCGCCGTCGGAGGACTCGTGCGGGTGTTCGACCTGCAGGGCCCGGCCATCCTCGAACGAGTGCTGCGGACGCTTCGCGAGGCGTACGATGCCGCGCCCAACGCGTTCGGTCGAGCCGCCGTCGAAGGCCTCGGGCTGGTGTACGAGAGGTACGGGACCCAGATCGACGACGAGACCCTCGTGGGCGCGCTCGGGCGAGACCGGCACGGAATCCACGGGATCCTCCGCCGCGCGGAGGAGTACCGGGAACGGGTCGGGAGGAACCAGCCCCAATGCGTCGCGGCAGCCATCGTCGACGTCTACAACCAAGCACAAAAGGGCAAGGCCCGAATCCGGCGGTGGTGGAGAGGTTGAAGACCACGACGGACCGACACGCAGCAGCGGTTGCCCCCAACCTCAACGGCGATCGAACGATCAGTCTGCGTCTGCCCGGCGCGAACTCGGACGCGCCGATTCTGCGGACCCGGTCGGGTCCGCATCGCCGCACAAGCGGCCCCCTGCCGAACGCACCGCTCTGTCCACGGTGTGATGATCCACCCCGAAGTGCCGGGCGATCGCGGCGACCGACAGGCCGCGACGCCGGAGCTCCGACGCCCGCAGTGCAATGCGCTGGTACACGGGCAGCGGGCGCAGCTCGCGGACAGGAGCCTCGAACGGCAACCGCGCCGCGGTGCGAATTGATTCGTTTCGTGTCCACCATCCGAGTGAACCCCGCGCGGATCCGAGCCTGGATCGGAGCCGGTAGGCTCTTGCTTCGCCTTAGCTTGGTTAAGCGGAAGTTTCAGCG
>JAJDTI010000117.1 GCA_022827245.1 Pseudomonadales bacterium
GGCCGACATCCGCGTGCTCGCGGCCCATCTCGGCCTCGACAACGCGCAGAAACCGCAGTCCGCGTGCCTGTCGAGCCGCGTGCCCTACGGGACGGCCATCGACGAGGGCATGCTGCGGCAGATCGAGCGCGCCGAGAGCGCCCTGCTGACCCTCGGTTTCTCGCAGTTCCGCGTGCGGCACCACGGCGACGTCGCGCGGCTCGAGATCGTCCCGGAGGAGTTCGAGGCCGCCCTGCTGCGACGCGACGCCATCGTCGAACGCGTGAAGGCGTGCGGCTACCGGTTCGTGGCGCTGGACCTGGCGGGATTCCGTTCCGGGTCGATGAACGAGGGCGTGGTCCGCACCCACACGCCCTGACCGGTTGCGCCGTTACCGTGGCGTCCGGATACGATCCACCAGTTCCCGGACATCCTCCGGCGGCCGCGCGGTCAGCGCGCTGACCGAAATCGCCACCGCCAGGTTCAGCATCGCGCCAAGCGCCCCGATGCCTTCCGGCGAGATCCCGAACAGCCAGTTCGCCGGGTCGTTGCCGGTTGCCGCGTCCACGCCGAACTTGAAGTAGACGATGTAGGACACGGTGAAGACCAGCCCGACCAGCATCCCCGCGATCGCACCCTCGCGGTTCACCCGGCGGCTGAAGATGCCGAGCAGGATCGCCGGAAACAGGGACGCCGCCGCGATGCCGAACGCGAACGCCACCACCTGTGCTACGAACCCCGGGGGGTCGTAGCCCAGGTAGCCGGCCATGAGGATCGCCACGCCGGCGCTGATCCGGCCGATCAGCAATTCGCGCTTCTCCGAGATATGCGGCGCGATGACGCCCTTGGTGATGTCGTGGGAGATCGCCGCCGAGATCACGAGCAGCAGTCCCGCCGCGGTGGAGAGCGCCGCGGCGATCCCGCCGGCGGCGACCAGCGCGACCACCCAGTTCGGCAGTCCCGCGATCTCCGGGTTCGCGAGGACGATGATGTCGCGGTCCACCGTCAGCTCGTTGCCCTCCCAGCCGTACTCCGCCGCGCGTTCCGCGAACTCCGGATTCGCGTCGTTGTAGTACTGGATGCGGCCGTCCGCGTTCTTGTCGTCGAAGGACAGGAGTCCCGTCTCTTCCCAGGTCCGGAACCACTGCGGCCGTTCTTCGTAGACGAGGTTGCCGTCCGGGGCTCCTACCGGGCCCGTCTGCATGGTCGTGGTGAGGTTGAGCCGCGCGATGGCGCCCACGCCCGGCGCCGTGGTGTACAGGATTGCAATGAACAGCAGCGCGTAACCCGCTGAAATCCTGGCGTCACGGACGCGCGGCACGGTGAAGAAACGAACGACTACGTGGGGCAGCCCGGCGGTGCCGATCATGAGGGCGAGCGTGATGAAGAACACGTCGATGCCGCTCTTCGTGCCGCTCGTGTAGGCCGGGAACCCGAGGTCCGTCACGATCCGGTCGAGGGTGACGAGCAGCCAGGCGCCGCCGTCGGCCACCGTGCTGCCGAACGCGATCTGCGGGACCGCGACGCCTGTCACCTGCAGGGAGACGAACACCGCCGGAACCGTGTAGGCGAAGATCAGCACGCAGTACTGCGCGACCTGCGTGTACGTGATGCCCTTCATGCCGCCGAGCACCGCGTAGAAGAAGACGATGCCCATGCCGACCAGCAGCCCGGTGGTGATGTCCACGCCCAGGAAGCGCGAGAAGACGATCCCGACGCCGCGCATCTGGCCCGCGACGTAGGTGAACGAGATGATGATGAGGCAGACCACCGCGACGACGCGCGCCGTCTGGGAGTAGTAGCGCTCGCCGATGAACTCCGGGACGGTGTACTTGCCGAACTTGCGGAGATACGGCGCGAGGAGCAGCGCCAGCAGCACGTACCCGCCCGTCCAGCCCATCAGGTAGACCGAGCCGTCGTAGCCGAGGAAGGCGATCAGTCCCGCCATCGAGATGAACGACGCGGCCGACATCCAGTCCGCGGCGGTCGCCATGCCGTTGGCGACCGGGTGGACGTGCTTGCCCGCGACGTAGAAGTCGCCCGTGCCCTGGGCCTTCGACCAGAACGCGATGCCGATGTAGAGCGCGAAGGAGGCCCCGACGACCAGGTAGGTCAGGGTCGTCAAGTCCATCAGTCCTCCTCTTCTTCAACGCCGTGCTTGCGGTCCAGACGCCCCATCCGCCAGGCGTAGAAGAAGATCAGCGCGAGAAAGACGTAGATGCTGCCCTGCTGGGCGAACCAGAAGCCGAGGCGGAAGCCGCCGAGGGGAATGCGGTTGAGTTCGTCGACGAGCAGGATGCCGAAGCCGAAGGAGACGACGAACCAGACGGCGAGACAGCCGGCGACGAGGCGCAGGTTCTCCTGCCAGTAGGTTCTAGGTTTCATGCACGCCCCTCTCCCGCAGCCGCTTAGTGTAACGAGCGAGGCGCTCCCCGAGTAACAGCGCGAGAATCCCGCCGTAGAGCGCGGCGTCCATGTAGTCCCCTTTCGACAGCCAGAGCAGGTGGATGCACGCGAGGACCCCGATCGCGTAAACGAGGCGGTGCAGGCGGCGCCAGTTCCGGGCGAGACGTCGCTGCCAGCGCCGCGTGGACGTCACGGCCAGGGGCACCAGCAGGACGAGGGCCGCGAGGCCGACCGTGATGTACGGCCGTTCGACGAAGTCCGCCAGGAAGGTCCCGGCGTCGAGGCCCGCCAGCAGGACCAGGTACCCGGTGAAGTGGACGACCGCGTAGGAGAACGCCGCGAGGCCGAAGGTCCGGCGGTAGCGCACGAGCCGGGGGCGCCCCAGGAGCCTCGCGACCGGGGATACTGCGAGCGTGGCCAGCAGGATACGGATCGCCCACTCGCCGAGATAGCGGACGATGGTCTCCGCGGGATCCGGACCGAAGGCCACGCCAGGTTGGCGTATCTCTCGGACGAAATCCCAGGCGAGGATGGCCAGCGGGGCGCAGAGCAGCGCGATGACGGTGGCCTGCGCCCAGCGGTACCGTGCGTCCGACGCTGTCACCGCGTCGCTCCCGGATGCCGTCCCGCGCCGCGGCGTGCTTCAGTAGTTGCGGCGCAGGTCCATGTCGGCATAGAGCGACGCCACTTCCTCGTACCCGTTGAACATCCTTGTCTCGATCCGGTTCGGAGAGAACAGCGTGCTCGGCAGCCGGCGTTCGCTCGCCTGGCTCCAGCGCGGATGGTCCACGGTCGGGTTGACGTTCGCGTAGAACCCGTACTCCCGCGGCTGCAGCATGTTCCACGTCGTCCCCGGCCGCCGCCGCGTGAGGCGGATCCGCACGATGGACTTGATGCTCTTGAACCCGTACTTCCAGGGCACGACCAACCGCAGCGGCGCCCCGTTCTGATTCGGCAGGACGTTGCCGTACATGCCGACGGCGAGGATCGCGAGCGGATGGTAGGCCTCGTCGAGGCGCAGCGCCTCGACGTAGGGCCAGTCGATGCCGGAAAAGAACGAGCGCTGGCCCCGCATCTCGTCCGGGCGGTGCAGCGTCGTGAACTCCACGAACTTCGCCGCCCCGGTCGGCTCGAACCGGTCGAGCAGCGCCTTCACCGGGAACCCGATCCACGGGATGACCATCGACCAGGCCTCGACGCAGCGCAGGCGGTACACCCGTTCCTCGAGGTCGACGTTGGCGAGCAGGTCCTCAATGCCGAGCTTGCCCGGCTTGGCGACCTCCCCCGCCACTTCCACGCTCCACGGGTCCACCGTCATCTCGTGCGCGTAGCGGGCGGGGTCGTCCTTGTCCGTCCCGAACTCGTAGAAGTTGTTGTACGCGGTGGCGTATTCGATCGGGGTGGTGTCCTCGCCCTCGATGGGGGCGCCGGGACGGAATCCCCGGCCCGTCAACCAGTCCTCCGACAGCGCGTGCGCCCCGACCCCACCGAGCGTCAACGCCGCGCCGCCGGCGATGAACCTGCGCCGGGAGAGGTAGACGTGCTCGGGGGTGATCTCGCTCGGACGGATTGGTGCGCTGCGCATATTTTTACTACTTGGTCTTAGATATGGGGTTCAAGTGATTGAATTGATTTGCCCTGAATCCGGAACGGGAGACCACAAGGGTCTCCCCTACGGGTCCCGGTCGCGGACACGCTCCCAGAGCCAGCGGGCCGGTCCCGACAGGGCATAGATCACGAAGAGGGCCAAAAGGACGCGCGGCGGGTCGGCGAAAACCACCGCAAACCCGAATGCCACGGCCACCAGGGTCATGAACGGGACGCGGTCGCGCAGGTTGATGGCCTTCAGCGAGAGGTACTTGAAGTTCGACACCATCAGCACGCCCGTCCCGAGGGTGACCAGCGCCGTGCCGATGCCCGCCGCGAGACTCGCCGGACCCGCCGAGGCCTCGCTCCACAGCCAGACGGCGCTCGCCAGCACCGCCGCGGCCGCCGGGCTCGGCAGGCCGGTGAAGCTCGCGTGGTCGCCGCCCTGTGTGTTGAACCGGGCCAGGCGCAGGGCCGCGCACGCCATGTACACGAACGTGACGACCCACCCGACCTGGCCCAGGCTCGACAGCGCCCAGGAGAACGCGACCAGCGCCGGCGCCACGCCGAATGCCACCATGTCCGACAGGCTGTCGTATTCCGCCCCGAAGGCGCTCTCGGAACTCGTCATTCGGGCGACGCGCCCATCGGCGGCATCGAGGATCATCGCGACGTAGATCGCGAGCCCGGCCGCGACGAAGCGCCCGTTCATGCCCGCGACGATGGCGAAGAACCCGGAGAACATGGCTCCGGTGGTGATCAGGTTCGGCAGCAGCGCCATGCCGCGCCGGTACCGGTCCCGCGGCGTCCGCCCGGACCCGCTCTCGAGCGCCCGCAACCGGCGGCGCCCCGCTCTGCCGGCGGCCTTGCGCGGAGTCTGCTCGTCTTCCCGTTCGGACATGGGGCGGTCGCGTCAGTTCTTCTCGCGGTCGACCAGCTTGTTCGCCTCGATCCACGGCATCATGGCGCGCAGCTTCGCGCCCACCTGCTCGATGTCGTGCGCCTGGCTGATGCGGCGCATCGCCTTGATCGTCGGCGCCCCGGCCTGGTTCTCGCTGACGAACTCGCGCGCGAACCGGCCGGACTGGATTTCTCCGAGTATGCGCTTCATCTCCCGCTTTGTCTCTTCGGTGACGATGCGGGAGCCACGCGTCAACCCGCCGTACTCGGCGGTGTTCGAGACCGTGTACCACATGTTGCCGATGCCGCCCTCGTAGAAGAAGTCGACGATCAGCTTGAGTTCGTGCAGGCACTCGAAGTACGCCATCTCCGGCGCGTAACCGGCCTCCACGAGGGTCTCGTATCCGGCCGTCACCAGCGCCGCCGCCCCGCCGCAGAGCACGGCCTGCTCGCCGAACAGGTCCGTCTCGGTCTCCTCGCGGAAGTTCGTCTCGATGATCCCGGCCCGGCCGGCGCCGATGCCCGACGCGTACGAGAGGGCGATGTCCCGCGCGCGACCGCTCGCGTCCTGCCCGATCGCCACCAGCGAGGGGACGCCGCCCCCCTCGACGTAGGTAGAGCGGACGGTGTGTCCCGGCCCTTTGGGGGCGATCATGACGACGTCGAGGTCGTCGCGCGGCTCGATCAGGCCGAAGTGGATGTTGAAGCCGTGCGCGAAGGCGATCCCTGCGCCCTCCTTGATGTTCGGCAGGATCTCCTCGCGGTAGATGTACTGCTGGTGCTCGTCCGGCGTCAGGATCATGACGAGGTCGGCACCTTCCACGGCCTCCCCCACGGACGCCACGCGAAACCCCGCGTTCTCCGCCTTCGGCCAGGACCCGCCCCCGGGGCGCAGGCCGATGGCGATGTCCGTCACCCCGGAGTCGCGCAGGTTGTTCGCGTGCGCGTGCCCCTGGGAGCCGTAACCGACGACCGTCACGCGCATGTTCTGCACGATCGAGAGGTCGGCGTCCTTGTCGTAGTAGACCTGCATGGGTTGCTCCTCCGTTCGCTGCGGCGTCCGTCTCCGCGACGCCCGCCCTATCCGAGACTCAGGACCTTGTCCCCGCGCCCGATTCCGGCCACGCCGGAACGCGCGACCTCGATCACGGCCTGCCCGCCGATGGCCCGCAGGAACGCGTCGAGCTTGTCGCTGGGCCCGGTCAACTGCACGGTGTAGGCATCGGGGGCGACGTCGATGATCTGGCCCCGGAAGATGTCCGCCGTGCGCTTGACCTCGGCGCGCCGCAGCCCCTCGGCCCGCACCTTCACCATCATGAGTTCCCGCTCGAGGTGATCGCCGTCGGTCAGGTCGACCACCTTCACGACTTCGATCAGCTTGTTGAGCTGCTTGGTGATCTGCTCGATCGTGCGGTCGTCGCCGGCGGTCGTCAGGGTCAGGCGCGACAGCGTCGGGTCCTCCGTGGGCGCGACGGTCAGGGACTCGATGTTGTAGTTGCGCTGCGCGAAGAGTCCGATGATGCGGGACAGCGCGCCGGCCTCGTTCTCGAGCAGGACGGCGATGATGCGCCGCGCGGTCACTTGGCCGGGACTTCCGCGCCGTCCATCTCGTCGCCGGCGCGTTCGAGCACCATGTCCCGCATCGCCCCGCCCTTGATCGCCATCGGGTAGACGTGTTCGTCGGGGTCGATCCACGCGTCGAGAAACACCAGCTTGTCGGCGTAGCGCGCGCTGAACATCTTCGGGATGGCCGCTTCGAGTTCGGCGAGGCTCTCCACCCGCAGGCCGACGTGACCGAAGGACTCCGCGAGTTCCACGAAGTCGGGCAGCGCGTCGCGATACGTGCTGTGCGAGTGGCGCCCGCCGTACTGCATGTCCTGCCACTGCTTGACCATCCCGAGGGCCTGGTTGTTGAGGTTCACGATCTTGATCGGCAGCGCGTACTGCATGCAGGTGGACAGCTCCTGCATGTTCATCATGAAGCTGCCCTCGCCGGTGATGCACACCACCGTCGCCTGCGGGAAGGCGAACTGGACGCCCATCGCGGCCGGCAGGCCGAAGCCCATGGTGCCGAG
>JAJDTI010000080.1 GCA_022827245.1 Pseudomonadales bacterium
GGCCGACGACTACCAGCCCGACCGCGACTTCGGCTTCCACACGCGGGCCGTCCACGCGGGGGCGCGCCCGGAACCAACCACCGGCGCCCGCGCGGTGCCGATCTACCAGACCTCGAGCTACGTCTTCGAGGATCCGGAGTCCGCCGCCGCGTACTTCAACCTGCAGGAATACGGCAACACCTACTCCCGCATCATGAATCCCACCGTGGCCGCCCTCGAGGAGCGACTCGCGAACCTCGAGGGCGGCATCGGGGCCGTCGCCTTTGCGAGCGGGCTGGCGGCGCAGTCCTCGGCGCTCTTCACCATGCTCGTGCCCGGCGACCACATGGTCGCTTCGGCGGCCCTCTACGGCGGCACGGTCACGCAGCTCAAGCACCTGGCCCGCAAGCTCTCCGTCGATCTCACTTTCGTCGATCCGGATTCGCCCGCGGCATGGCGCGACGCGGTGCGCGACGAGACGCGCCTGCTCTTCGCCGAAACCATCGGCAATCCAGGGGGTAACGTGCTCGACATCGAGCCCGTCGCCGCGGTCGCCCACGAGGCCGGCGTTCCGTTGCTGGTGGACAACACCTTCGCGACGCCCTACCTGTGCCGCCCGATGGAATGGGGCGCCGACATCGTCGTGCACTCGGTGACGAAGTTCATCGGCGGCCACGGGACGAGCATCGGCGGCGCCGTCGTGGATTCCGGGGAGTTCGACTGGTCGAACGGCAAGTTCCCGATCGTCGCCGACCCCTCCCCCGCGTATCACGGGCTCGCCTTCCACGAAACGTTCGGCAGCTACGGCTACCTGATGAAGCTGCGCGCGGAGACGCTACGCGATCTCGGCGGCGCCATGAGCCCGATGAACGCCTTTCTCTTCATGCAGGGGCTGGAGACGCTTCCCCTGCGCATGGAGCGGCACGTCGACAACGCGCTGGCCGTCGCCCGGTGGCTCGCGGAGCGCGACGATGTCGCCGGGGTCCGGCACCCCGCGCTGCCCGACAGCCCGTACGCCGAACTGACGGCGAAGTACCTGCCGAGGGGCGCCGGAGCGGTGTTCTGCTTCGACCTCGACGGCGGGCGTGAGGCCGGGCAGGACTTCATCCGCGGCGTGCGGCTCTTTTCGCACCTCGCCAACGTCGGGGACGCGAAGAGCCTCATCATCCACCCCGCGAGCACCACGCACCGCCAGCTCGCGGACGAGGAACTCGCGGCGGCCGGCATCGGGCCGGGAACCATCCGGCTGTCGATCGGCATAGAGGACCCGGACGACCTGATCTGGGACCTCGAACAGGGGTTCGCACGCATGCACGGAAACGGCTCATGACAGACCTTGCGCGACCTGCCCCCTACCAGGATCCGGAGGTCATCCAGCGCGTCCTCCACCAGGCCCGCACGGTCGCCATCGTCGGCCTGTCCTCCAACGTGCTCCGTGCGAGCAACTTCGTCGGCTTCTACGCCGCGCGGCACGGCTACCGCGTCATTCCGGTCAACCCGCGGGAACAGGAGGTGCTCGGCGAGCGGTCGTACCCGAGCCTCTCGGACGTGCCCGGGCCCGTGGACGTCGTGGACGTCTTCCGCGCCCCGGACGCGGTGCCGGGCATTGCCCGCGAAGCCGTCGCCATCGGCGCCCGCGCCCTCTGGCTGCAGTTCGGCGTCATCAGTCCGGAAGGCGTCGACATCGCGGTCGCGGGGGGCCTCGACGTGGTCATGGACCGCTGCCTGAAGATCGAGCACGCCCGCTACATCGGCCGCATGCACGTGCTGGGGTTCGATACGGGGGTGATCTCGGCGCGGCGCGACACTTCGTGAGGAAAGACACGGACCCGGAGTTGGGCAAGGAGGAGCCCCACGGAGCGGCATCGCGCTCCCTCGACGGCATGGTCGAGGGCGCCGTGAACCTGCGCGACCTCGGCGGCCTGCCAACCCGCGACGGCGCCCGCGTCCGGCCGCGGCGACTCCTGCGTTCCGGCCTGATGCACGCGATCACGCCCGCCGGCCTGGCCACGCTACGCGACACGCTCGGCGTCCGGACCGTCATAGACTTTCGCGACCCCGGCGAGCGGGAGCAGGACGGACTCGTGGACTGGGCGCTCCACGACGTGACGGACCTGCACCTGCCGCCGTTGTCCGAGGCCGCGTTCCTCGCCCAACAGCGCGCGGTGTCGGGAGAGCAGGCAGCGGCACGGAAGGCCTTGGGGCCCGGAGGGGGCCTCGAAAGGGAGCTCTACCGCGACCTCGTCGGCAGCGACGCCGGGCGCCGGGCGTACCGCGCGTTTCTCGAGCGGCTGGCGGACCCGGCCACCGGCCCCGCCGTGTTCCACTGCAGCGGCGGCCGCGACCGCACCGGGGTTGCCGCCGCGCTCGTACTGAGCGTCCTCGGCGTCGACGAGGCGGTCATCTGCGAGGACTACCGGCTGAGCGGAGAACAGCTTCGCCCACACACGCGCCACTTCGTCGAGCAGTTGGCGACCTTCGGACTCACAGAGGGGCAGTGGCTTCAGCTCGTCCGGTGCCGCGCAGAGACCATGGCCGGGTTCCTCGAGGACCTGCGGTCGGAGTACGGGTCGCCAATGGGGTACGTCGAGGCGATCGGGGTCCCGGACGAAGCCGTTCAGTCGATCCGGGCCAGGCTGCTCTTCTGATCCGAGCGCAGCCGGGGAGACGCGGCGCGAAGTCCCTGCTTCCCCTACCGCCCGGGAGCATCCTCGGTTGGAGACACCGGGGGCTCTTCCTCCGGGCTCGGAGCGTCGGGACCCTCGTAGACGATGCGCCCGTCCCTCCAGAACACGGCGTACTGGCCCAACCGGCGTTTGCGCTCCAGCGCCTCGGCGACGGCGCGTCGCAGGGATTTCAATGCGTCCATCGCATGATCGTCGGGAGTGGCCGAATCACTACGCGTCATCGGTCTCGCCTCTCCTCCAAAGTCCGCATTGTTTCCGGGTCGGCTACCTCCCGGTGCGTTCCGCGTTGCGTAAACACCAGCACCGGCACCGCTTCCGCATTGCAGAGGCAAACCGCCCGGTCCACCAGATGCACATACTCGTCGAAGAAGTTGTCCAGACTACGGAACGAGCGTCTCTCTATATCGGCCGGAGGAATGTCATGCCCTCCGTGCCGCACGCGCTCGGCCACCCGCCGCTTGGCCAGTTCGACGCTCGGCAGCGCCAGGTAGATCAGCTCGACCCGCCAGCCGTCCGACCTCAGGCCCCTTCCCCGGCCGGCTCAGGCGCACGACCTGAACATGCCGAATGGCGCAGTCGAGGTCGCCACCGCAATCGCGGCGGTGTTCGACCGCCTGGGCATTGCCTAACGGGCTGGCTTTCGACCACCCCATTGCCGACGTGCGACGGGAAGCGAACGACTCCGGGTTCGTCAGGGGGAACGTCGGGCCCATCAAGGTGGACCTCTTCTTCCCCGAGACGCTCGCGCGCCACGGGCGCGAGCCGATAGACCGCGAGTTCGTCGGAAAGCACGTGCGCGAAATCCTGCATCCGGACGACGCAAAGGGTCGGCTCGAGGCGCTGGGCCGGTATCTGGAGAACGAGACCGACGCGTCACGCGCCGGTCGGAGTCCACGTTAACCCGGACGGACCCAGATGGGCGAACTCCACGCCCGCTCCTGGATGGTCGCGGGCAGGTCGGGACGCCGCGGGGTGCCGGCCCGGATCGCGTCCCAGGTGGACCAGCGGCAGGTCGGGTTCTCGAGGACACGCACGTAGTAGAAGGCGCGTTGGCCCGGTTCGTACCCAGCGTCCAGCCAGGTCGCCTCGAGCTGTGCGGCGCCGAGTTCCGCATCGTACCCGCAGGTAGCGGGATCCACCGTCGCCCCGTTGTCGGGGCACCGGTGCGTAGCAGGGTCCACCGCGAGGCCGTCGGAACACGCCACGTCGAACACCTGCTCGCGGGCGTCCCCGTCGTCGAGCCATCCCTTGACGATCTGCAGCCGCTGCAGCTTCGCGCCGGCGGGGTCCGCCATCGCCTGCGCGCGGAACGTGGGCTTGCCCTCGCCGGCGGTTAGCTCGGCCCCTTGCGCGACCGGCGTTTCGAACCCGCCCGTCAGCCGCACCTTGATGCGCGGCCCGCTGGTGCCGAAGGTCTCGCGGCGGCGGAACGCCTCGTAGATCGCTTCGCGCGTGTTCTCCGGCGCCCACACGCCCGCGAGCGCGGCCGCGCTGTGGTAGCGGCTGGACGTCTCGCGGTAGCCCATGCCCGCTTCGTCGAGCGGGACGGAACCGAAGCGCTCGGCGCCCGCGCGGGGCCCGTACTGGATCGTGAAGGCCTCCTCCGAGTAGGTCTGACCGGCGCGGTGCGTGTCGCTCGCCGCGACGATGCCGTAGCGGTAGGGATTGACGCCCAGGCGTTCCTCGAACGCGAGCCCCTGCAGGAGCGCGTCGCGCACGTAGCTGCCCTTCGGGTTGCTGCGCGCGTGGGGACCCAGCTTGAAAGGGCGGATCTCGAAGTCGGCCCACTCGTCATTGGGCGACAGGAACGGATGCGTGTCCGACGTCCCCTTCATCTGCGCGATCTCGACCAGCGGCTCGTTGCGCATGCGGCGCTCTGCATAGGCGACGTCCATCGGGGAGCCGTCGAAGTACGTGCCCTCGAACATGCGGCCCCCGGAGAGGTTGGTGTTGTGCGGGATGGCGAGCGCCTCGATGCCGTCGGCCCGGTGCCGGTCCATCCAGTCCCAGAGATCCTCCGGGTTCAGCGTCTCGATGCGGCCGATCAGGAGTTCCGGCACCCGGGTCCCCTGGTAGATCACCACCCGGTGCTGCCCGTCCATGTCCTTCTCCGGGGTGAACTCGAAGCCGATGAAGGTCGTGAACGTGCCCGGATCGTTGTGCCGCTCGGCGGCGGCCTGGATGTCCTTCCACGCCGTCTTGAGGTCCGCCTCGACGACGCGGTCGTGGGGGAAGCGGAAGGCGTCGCCGAAGTCGTTGCGGGCGATGATGTCCTGCACGACCGGATCGTCGGCGTAGGGATGGTCCGGGTCGTGCTTCGACAGCCACCACTGGCCGAGGAAAAAGTAGTGGTCGGTCACCGCGTAGAAGTCGAGCGGCGCGTGAAGCTGGATCGTGGCGCCCGCGGGGGTCACGAGCGGCTTGCCCTTCGCGAACTCGTAGGCGTCGTCCGGCGAGGCCACCGTGCCGAAGAAGAACGCGTCGTAGGAGTACCGGGTGTGGATGTGGAGGTCGCCGAAGTAGGCGTTGCGCGTCTCGGCGAGCGCGCCGGAGAACGCAAGGGAAGCGACGAGCGGGAGGCAGGCGCGCATCACGGTCGATCGAGTCATCGGCGGCCCCTCGCCATCCGCGGTTTCGGCCAGCCTAAGGGAGTGCCTTGGGTTGCGTCCAGAGGACCCGCCAAGCGCCCGTTCCAGCACTCCGGTTCTGGCGTCCGAACCACCGCCCCTGTATATTACCGCCCGCCTTCGCCGGCGCGCTCTTGGGCTGGCGCACCGGCGCGGCACGCACAACGAAATCACGACGCTTTCGCAAGCCCTTTCGCAAGTCCTTTCGCAAGCAAAAGGAGCCACTTTGGACCGCCGATGACGGAAGGTCACGACATCCTCCCGTTCCTGCTCTATGCGCTGACGGTAGCCGCACTTCTCGCCGTGACCCTCACCGCCGCGTGGTTCATCGGAGCCAAGGCGCGGCACGGCGGCGCCCGCACCATCCCGTTCGAATCCGGGGTCGTCCCGGCGGGCGAAGCCGAGGAGAGCCGGTTCTCCATCGAGTTCTACCTGATCGCGATGTTCTTCGTGATCTTCGATCTCGAGACCATCTTCATCATCGGCTGGGCGGTCGCCTTCTTCGAGGTCGGTTGGCGCGGCTACATCGGCGCCGGCGTGTTCATCCTCATCCTGCTGATCGCGCTGATCTACGAGTTCCGGAGCGGCGCCCTGGACTGGGGCATCAAGGCCCGCCAGACCCGCCTGCCGGGGTACGCCCGGGCCGGCGCGGACGGGAGCGGCTGACCCGATGCAGTGGCGGCTCATCAAGACGGAAGCCGACGCGCCCATGGCGGAGGTCGACGCCGCCTACGAGGAAGATGCGGCCCGCGGCGTCCTGACGGCGAAGCTCGAGGACCTGGTCGCCTGGGGACGCGCCAACTCCATCTGGCCGTTCAACTTCGGCCTCTCCTGCTGCTACGTGGAGATGGCGACGGCGCTCACCTCGCGCCACGACGCCGCCCGCTTCGGCGCCGAGGTCATCCGCGCCACGCCGCGCCAGGCGGACCTGATCGTGGTGTCCGGCACGGTGTTCCGGAAGATGGCGCCCGTCCTGCAGCACCTCTACGAGCAACTGCTCGAGCCCCGCTGGGTGATCTCGATGGGCTCGTGCGCGAACTCAGGCGGCATGTTCGACGTGTACAGCGTCGTGCAGGGCGCGGACAAGTTCCTGCCCGTGGATGTCTACGTGCCCGGATGCCCGCCGCGCCCGGAGGCCTTCATGCAGGGCCTGACCCTGCTGCAGGAGTCGATCAGGAACACCCACCGGCCGCTCTCCTGGATGATCCGGGAAGACGGCTCCGTGTCGAAGTACGCACCGAGCCAGCGCGACATGCGCAATCCCGAACGCATGCAGGTCGAAACGCTCGCGGAACCGACCACCGTGGGGGACGCGCCCCTTTCGGATGCGCTCTTGAAGCGACGATAGAAGCGACGATAGAAGCGACAGCCGAACCATGAGCGAAGCCGCCCTGGACCCCGGGATCGTCGAACCCGGCCCCGTCACCGCGCTGCGGGCGCAGTTCGGCGAGGACTGCGTAACGCAGACGACCGCGGACGGCATCCCCACGCTCTGGGTCGACAAGTCGCAGGTGGTCGACGTGTTGCGCCACCTGAAGCAGGAGGAGGACTTCGAGCTCCTCTTCGACCTGTCGGCCATCGACGAGCGCACGCGCCAGTTCCGCGACGGCCAGCCGGACTCCGACTTCACCGTCTTCTATCACCTGATGTCCCTGCGCCACGACCGGGACATCCGCATCAAGGCCGCGCTCCCCGAGCGGGCGGCGTCCGTGCCCTCGGTGACCTCCGTGTACCCCGTCGCCGACTGGTACGAGCGCGAGGCCTACGACATGTTCGGCATCGACTTCGCCGGACACCCGAACCTGCGCCGCATCCTGACCCCGCCGAACTGGGAAGGCCATCCGTTGCGCAAGGAGCATCCCGCCCGGGCGACGGAGATGGATCCCTTCACGATGACCCCGGAGTTCCAGGAGTCGCAGCAGGAAGGGCTGCGGTTCATACCGGAAGAGTGGGGCATGAGCCGGGAGGCCCAGCACACGGACTTCATGTTCCTGAATCTGGGCCCGAACCACCCGAGCGTGCACGGCGTGTTCCGCATCGCGCTGCAGCTCGACGGCGAGGTGATCGTGCAGGCGGTGCCCGACATCGGCTACCACCACCGCGCCCAGGAGAAGATGGCGGAACGCCAGAGCTGGCACACCTACATCCCCTACACCGACCGCGTCGACTACCTCGGCGGCGTGATGAACAACCTGCCCTACGTCATGAACGTCGAGACCATGGCGGGCATCGAGGTGCCGGACCGCGCCCAGTTCATCCGCGTGATGCTGTCGGAGTTCTTCCGCATCGCGAGCCACCTCCTGTTCTACGGCACCTACGCCCAGGACGTCGGCCAGATGTCGCCGGTGTTCTACATGTTCGCGGACCGGGAGCGCCTGTTCTCGATCGTCGAGGCGATCACGGGCGGGCGCATGCACCCGAGCTGGTTCCGGATCGGCGGCGTCACGCAGGACCTGCCGAAGGGCTGGGACCGGATGGTGCTCGATTTCGTGAAGTACATGCCGAAGCGCCTCGACCACTACGAGAAGATGGCGCTCAAGAACAACATCCTGAAAAAGCGCTCGATCGGCATCGGCGCCTACAACACGGCGGAAGGCCTCGACTGGGGCATCACCGGCCCGTCGCTGCGGGCGACCGGTTCCGACTGGGACCTGCGCAAGAAGCGCCCGTACAGCGGCTACGACCAGCTCGAGTTCGACATTCCCACCGCCGAGAACGGGGACGTCTACGACCGCGCGGTCGTGCGGGCGGAGGAGATCCGCCAGAGCCTGCGCATCATCGAGCAGTGCGCCCGCGACATGCCGCCCGGCCCCTACAAGGCGAACCACCGGCTGACCACGCCGCCGGCCAAGGAGCGCACGATGCAGGACATCGAGACGCTCATCCACCACTTCCTGAACGTGAGCTGGGGTCCCGTGATCGCCCCTTGCGAGTCCGCGACGACGATCGAGGCGACCAAGGGGTGGAACTCCTACTACTCGGTCTCCGACGGCGGCACGATGGCCTACCGGACGCGCATCCGCACGCCGTCGTTCCCGGCGCTGCAGCAGATCCCGCTCATCAGCAACGGCTTCATGGTGGCGGACCTGATCGCCATCATCGCGAGCATCGACTTCGTCATGGCGGACGTGGACCGATGAGCGAAACGGCGCAGGAATTCCAGCCCGTCGAGCAGTTGTCCGACGAGGAGGTCGCCCTCATCGAGCACGAGTGCGCCCACCTGCCGGACCGCCAGTCCGCCGCCATCGACGCCATGATGATCGTGCAAAAGCACCGGGGCTGGGTGTCGGACGCGAGCCTGGCCGCGATCGGCCGCCTCCTCGGCATGTCCACCGCCGCCCTCGACGCCATCGCGACGTTCTACAACCGCATCTTCCGCCAGCCCGTGGGGCGTCACGTCGTGATGGTCTGCGACAGCGTGAGCTGCTTCATCATGGGCGCCGACGGCCTGGCGCGCGACATCCAGAAGCACCTCGGCGTGGGCTACGGCGAGACGACCCCGGACGGCCGCTTCACGCTGCTCCCCATCGTGTGTCTCGGCGCCTGCGACAAGGCCCCGACGATGCTCATCGACGAGGAGCTGATCGAGAACGTGCGCAGCGAGGACCTCGCCGAGGTCTTCGGCCGCTTCGAGTAGGACGGCAGGCAAGCGTGACGCAAAAGCCCCTCACCGAACGCATCGACCGCCACGGCCACGTCGGCATCGACGACTACGAGGCCGGCGGCGGCTACGCGGCCGCGCGCCGCGCGCTCCGGGAGATGACGCCCGCCGAGGTGATCGGCCTGGTCAAGGACGCGAACCTGCGCGGCCGCGGCGGCGCCGGCTTCCCAACCGGCGTCAAGTGGGGTTTCGTGCCGCAGGGCGACGCCGCCGGCAAGGGGCCGAAGTACCTCGTCTGCAACGCCGACGAGATGGAGCCGGGCACCTTCAAGGACCGCTACCTGATGGAGCGCGATCCGCACCTCCTGGTCGAGGGCATGATCATCGGCGCGTACGCGATCGGCGCCGGCGTCGCCTACGTGTTCCTGCGCGGCGAGTACTTCGAGTCGCACCGCGCGCTGGAGGACGCCATCCGCGACGCCCACCGGCGCGGCTACCTCGGCAAGGACATCTTTGGCTCCGGCTTCGACCTCGACCTGCGCATCCACGGCTCGGCCGGACGCTACATCTGCGGCGAGGAGACCGCGTTGCTGAACGCCCTGGAGGGCAAGCGCGCGCAGCCACGCCTCAAGCCGCCCTTCCCGCCCGCGAGCGGCGCGTGGGGACGGCCGACCATCGTCAACAACGTCGAGACCCTGTGCAACGTCCCCTGCATCGTCGCCAACGGCGCCGAGTGGTTCCGCGACCTCGGCTTGACCGACGACGCCGGCACGAAGCTCTACGGGGCATCCGGGCGCGTGAAGCAGCCGGGCCTCTGGGAACTGCCGATGGGCACGCCCATCCGGGAGATCGTCGAAGTGCACGCCGGCGGCATGCAGGACGGCTACAAGCTCCGCGGGATCCTCCCCGGCGGCGCCTCCACGGATTTCCTCGTGGAGCAGCATTTCGACCTCCCCATGGACTACGGCGCCATCGCCGCCGCCGGCAGCCGCATGGGCACCGGCACCATGATCCTGATGGACGACTCCGTGTGCCCGGTGGACCTGTCCCGCAACCTGCAGCACTTCTTCGCGCAGGAGTCGTGCGGCTTCTG
>JAJDTI010000069.1 GCA_022827245.1 Pseudomonadales bacterium
CAGTTCGAGGTACCAGTCGCAGTACTCGTGCCAGGCGAACTCGTAGACGGCGTTGGCGTAGAGATCGAAGCGGTACGTGTCCATCGCGCGGGTGACGGCTTCGATCATTTCCCGGGCCCGGGAGCGGATCCACCGGTCCGCGGGGCCGAGCCGCACGGTTCCGTCGTCCGGCCGGGCGTCGCCGACGTTCATCAGCACGAACTTGGTCGCGTTCCACAGCTTGTTGCAGAAGTTGCGGTAGCCCTCGACGCGCGACAGGTCGAAGTTGACGTCCCGGCCGGGGGAGGCCATCGCGCAGTAGGTGAAGCGCAGGGCGTCGGCGCCGTACGCGGGAATCCCCTCGCCGAAGTCGCGCCGCGTCGTCGCCTCGATGCGTTCGGCCAACTCGGGCCGCGGCAGGTCCGCCGTGCGCTTCGCCACCAGGTCCGGCAGCGCGATGCCGTCGACGACGTCCAGGGGGTCGAGTCCGTTGCCCCGGGTCTTCGACATCTTGGCGCCGTCGGCGTCGCGGACGAGCCCGTGGATGTATACCGTCCGGAACGGCACCTCGTCCATGAAGCGCAGCGTCATCATGATCATCCGGGCCACCCAGAAGAAGATGATGTCGTAACCGGTCACCAAGACGCTCGTCGGATGAAACCGCTCGAGGTCCGCGGTCCGGTCCGGCCAACCGAGGGTCGCGAACGTCCAGAGGGCCGAGCTGAACCAGGTGTCGAGGACGTCCGGGTCCTGCGCGAGGGGGACGTCGTCGTCGAGACCGGCGCGGCTGCGGGCCTCGGCCTCGTCGCGGCCGACGTGGACGTTGCCGGCGGGGTCGTACCAGGCCGGGATGCGGTGGCCCGACCACTGCTGGCGGCTGATGCACCAGTCCTTCACGTCGCGCATCCAGGCGAAATAGACGTTCTCGAACTGCTTCGGCACGAAGCGGATGCGTCCGTCCTCGACCGCCGCGATGGCGGGTGCGGCGAGGGGCGCGATGTCGACCCACCACTGGTCCGTCAGCCACGGCTCGAGGATGGCGTCCGAACGGTCGCCGCGGGGGATCGCGTGGCGGTGCGGCTCGACGGACTCGAGCAGGCCCTGACGCGTGAGGTCCCTGACGATGGCGTCGCGCGCGACGAAGCGGTCCAGGCCTCGGTAGGCGTCCGGCGCCTCGTCGTTGACCGTCGCGTCGGCGTGGAAGACGTTCACGAGCGGCAGCCCGTGCCGCTGGCCGACCTCGTAGTCGTTGAAATCGTGCGCCGGGGTGATCTTGAGGCAGCCCGTGCCGAACTCGGGGTCGACGTGCGTGTCGGCCACGATGGGCAGTTCCCGCCCGACCAGCGGCAGCCGCGCGCTGCCGCCGACGAGGTCCCGGTAGCGTTCGTCCTCCGGGTGCACGGCCACCGCGGTGTCGCCGAGCAGGGTCTCCGGACGGGTGGTGGCGACCACGAGATGGTCGGCGCCGGCGGCGGTCCGCAGGCCCCCGAGCAGGGGGTAGCGGATGTGCCAGAGGTGGCCGTCCTCCTCGGCGCTCTCGACCTCGAGGTCGGAGACGGCGGTCCCGAGCACCGGGTCCCAGTTCACCAGGCGTTTCTTCTTGTAGATGAGGCCGTCGTCGAACAGGCGTACGAACACCTCCCGGACGGCGCGCTGGAAGCCGTCGTCCATGGTGAACCGGTAGCGGTCCCAGTCGACGGACGCGCCGATGCGGCGCATCTGGCCGGCGATCTCCCCGTCGTGCCGGTCGTACCATTCCCACACCCGGGCGACGAAGGCGTCGCGGCCGATGTCCTCGGGGCGCACTCCCTCCGCGGCGAGCTGCCGCTCGACGAGCATCTGCGTCGCGATCGCCGCGTGGTCCGTCCCCATCTGCCACAGGGCGCTGCGCCCGCGCATGCGGTGGTAGCGGATGAGCGCGTCCATCAGGGTCTGCTGGAACCCGTGGCCGTTGTGCAGGCGCCCGGTGACGTTCGGCGGCGGGATCGCGATGCAGTACGGGTCGCCGTTTCCGGCCGGCGCGAACCCGCCCTCGGCCTCCCACTGGGCGTAGAGGGGCTGCTCGATGGCGTGCGGGTCGAAGTGGCTGTCCATCCGAAAGCGGGGAGCGGGGGAAGCCGGTCCCCGGCTAACGCGCCTCCCAGTCGTCGAGGTCGTGATGGAACAGAGGATACCCGCGCTCCCGGTAGTGGCGGTAACGGGCGCGGCCAGAGGTCCGTTCCGGCTCCGTGATCACTTCGGCGACCCGCTCGAACCGCGCGAAGAACGCGGGCACGTCGTCCGCCAGGTTGACGAGCACCTGGTCGGGACCGGGGGCGGGTTCCGCGTGGCCGATCCGGACCGGGGCCGCGTCGGCGTCGTCCGGGCCCTCGGTGACGGCGTGCGGTTCCCTGTCGACGCCGTGCGGCAGGAACCGGTCCTCGGGGTACGACCACATCAGCTCGTCGAGCATCCCCGCCGCCTCGGCCGAAGCGGTCCTGACATGGACCCGCCGACCGGCATGGATCGCCCGCAGGGCGAGCCGGCAGGCGAAGCGGTACTTGGCGTCGATGTCGACGTCCGGGAGCAGGTAGAAGTCCACGCGGGTCACGGGGCCGAGGCGGCCTCGTCCGCGCGGTCGAGCAGGTACTGGAACAGCAGCGGCACGGGGCGGCCGGTGGCGCCCTTGCGCGCGCCCGAGCGGTACGCCGTCCCGGCGACGTCGAGGTGCGCCCAGCGCAGCCCGTCCGCGAACCGGGACAGGAAGCAGGCCGCCGTGATGGACCCGGCGGGCCGGCCGCCGATGTTGGCCATGTCGGCGAAGTTGCTCTTCAACTGCTCCTGGTAGTCGTCCCACAGCGGCATGGGCCAGGCGCGGTCCGCCGTTACGCGGCCGGCGGCGGCGAGCTGGCTGCCGAGTTCCTCGTCGTTGGCGTAGAGGGCGCTGGCGTGGGCGCCGAGGGCGATGACGCAGGCGCCCGTGAGGGTGGCCACGTCGATCACGGTGCGCGGTTCGTAGCGCCGGGCGAAGCTGAGCGCGTCGCAGAGCAGCAGCCGGCCTTCGGCGTCCGTGTTGAGGATCTCGACGGTCTGGCCGGACATCGTGGAGACGATGTCGCCGGGGCGGGAGGCCTTGCCGCTCGGCATGTTCTCCGCGGCGGCGAGGATCGCGACGACGTTGATGGGCAGGTTGGCGTCGATGGCGGCGCGCAGTGCGCCGGCGACGCTCGCGGCGCCGCACATGTCGAACTTCATCTCGTCCATGGCGGCGCCGGGCTTCAGGCTGATGCCGCCGGTGTCGAAGGTGACGCCCTTGCCGACCAGCACGAACGGCGCATCGCCTTCGCCGCCGCCCTGGTAGCGCGCGACCACCAGTTTCGCGGGCGTGTCGCTGCCGCGGGTGACGGACAGGAAGGCGCCCATGCCGAGCTCGGCCATCTGCGCCTCCTCGAGGACTTCGACGGTCACGTTCGCGAGCTCTGCCAGATCGCTCGCGGCATCCGCCAGGTACTGCGGCGTGCAGACGTTGGCCGGCGCGTTGGCGAGGTCGCGCGCGAGGCTCATGCCGGCGTCGAGGGCATTGCCCTCGCCCACCGCGCGCCGCACGGCGGTCCGCGTGCCGGGTTCCGCGAGCACCGCCACGCGGGCGACGCCGCGGTCCGGGCTCGGCTTGCTCTTGTGCTCGTCGTACCGATAGAGCGCCGCGGACAGCGCGCCCAGGGCGTGACGCGTCTTCCAGTAGGCGTCGGCGGGACCGCCGGATTCCGGCGCCGGCATCTCGTTCAGGCACCAGACCGCGTCCTTGACGGCCAGTCCCCGGAGCGCCGCCACCGCCTCGTCGATCCGCTTGCGGTACTTGCCCGGGTCGTCCTCCGTCCCGTCCGCCGGAACGACGACGAGGTTCCGGACGTCCGTGGGGATCGGCACCACCATGACCTTTTTCGGGGTCTGCTCGAGCGCGTGGGCCACGAACTGCCCGACGCCCAGTTCTTCCGCCACCTGCGCCGCGCGTTCGGGCGTCACGACCAGGCAACCGGTACGCATGCGGGCTGGATTTCCGGTTCTTGTCGTGTACTTCATAATCGGTACGTCTCCTGGGCCGGTGGAGCGGGAGTTTCCGGGTGCGGGCCGGGGGCAGTGTGCGCGGCGAGTGTATCCGATAGGCAGAGATGGTCGTAGCGTTCCGATACGTGGGCCGGGAACTCGTCCTCGTGTTCGCGGTGACGTTCGCCACCCTGTTGGCCGTGGCGCTCGGCGGGCGTTTCATCGGCTACCTGCAGGACGCCGCCCTCGGCCGCTACTCGGCGGACGCGCTGCTGACGCTGATCTCGCTCCGGTTGCCCGAGTTCGTCCAGATGACCGTCCCGTTCGCGTTCTTCGTGGCGGTCCTGCTGACGTGGGGGCGGCTGCACGCGGAACGGGAGTTCGCGGTCCTTCTGGGGGGCGGAGCGCGTCCGCGCCGCATGCTGGGTTGGCTGGTCGCGGTGGCGGTGCCGGTCGGGGCGGTGGTGGGCTACCTGTCGCTCGCGGTCACGCCGGGCGCCGCGAAGGCGTTCTCGGACCTGGCCCGCGCGCAACGCGTCTCCAGCGAGTTCGAGGCGATCACGCCGGGCACCTTCCATGACTTCGACCTGGCGCGCCGCGTCACCTATGCGCGGGAGGTGAGCGCGGACCGCCAGCGCCTCGTCGACGTGTTCACCGACGAGCGCCGGAGCGGCGGCGTCCACGTGGCCGTCTGGGCCGAGGCCGGCAGCCACTATGTGGCCGCGGGCACGGGCAGCCGCTTCCTCGTCCTCGAGAACGGCACGCGCTACGAGGGCGCGCCGGGTCTCGGCGGCTTTCGGGTGGTGGCGTTCGACCGGCTGGGCCAGCGCGTGGAACGCAGCCCGCTCAGCAGTTCCCGCATCGATCCGCGTACCGTTCCAACCGCCGAGCTCCTTGGGGGCGATCCGGAGCATGTCGCCGAACTCCACTGGCGCGTGGCGCTGCCGCTGGTGACCGTGATCGGCGCGTTCTGCGCGTTCGGGATGGCGCGTGTGCGGCCGCGCGCGGGCCGGTTCGCGAGGATCGTCCCCGGGGTCGTGCTGTTCGCGGCGTACTACCTCGGGTGCGTCGCGCTCCAGAGCGCGATCGCCGACGGACTCTTGCCGCCGGCCGTCGGGCTCTGGCCCATGCACCTGCTCATGGCGCTGGCGGCGGTTCCGCTGGTCCGGCGCGCGTACCGGCCGCTGTGATGCCGCGCACCGTCGACCGCTACCTCGCCTGGACGGTGACCGTCACGGTCGTCGTGGTGCTCGTGTGCTTTGTCACGCTCACGGCGTCGTTCGCGCTGGTGGAGGAGGTGCGGGAAGAGGAGGCCGCCTACGGCTTCGGCGATGCGCTCGCGTACGTCCTGCACACGCTGCCGCGCCGGGTCCACGAACTGGTCCCGTTCGTGATCTTCCTGGGCGTGCTGATCGGGCTCGGCGTGCTGTCGGGCAACTCCGAAGTGACGGTGCTGCGCGCGGCCGGGATGTCGCTCTGGCGCCTCTATGCGCCCGTGGGCGTGGTGGTCGTGCTGGCGTCGGGGGTCGCGTTCGCCATCGGGGAGTACGTGGCGCCCCGGCTGGAGGCCCGGGGGGAGCTGCTGCGCGCCCAGGCGCTGCACGATTCGGACACGGTTTACTTGGCCGGCTACTGGTATCGGGAGGGCCCCCTCTATTCGCACGTCGAGGGCCTCGGGGGCGAGGATCGGGCGCTCGGCGTCACCCAGTTCGAACTCGACCGGGACGGGGCCCTCAAGGAGTTGCGCCGGGCCGAGTACGCGACGCACGACAGGGCGGACGGCGCCTGGCGGCTGCACAACGTCCATGCGACCCGGCTGCAGGACGACAGGACGGTTACCGCGCACTTCGACGAACTCCCCTGGACCGCGACCGCGGACCTGCGGCTGCTGTCGGCGCGGGCGCTGGTCGATCCGCGCAAGCTGTCGATCGCGGACCTCCTGTTCCAGGTCGCGTACATGGACCGCGAGGGACAGAACGCGGGCCGGTATCGGCTCGCGTTCTGGAACAAGGTGCTGCAGCCGCTCGCGACGCTCGGCCTCGCGCTGGTCGCCGTGGGATGCGTGGTGGGACCGTTGCGCGAGGCCGGCATGGGGACCCGCATCGCGGCGGGCATCGTCGTGGGACTGTTCTTCAAGTACCTGCAGGACCTGCTGGCGCCGGCGAGCCTCGTGTTCGGCATTCCGTCCTGGCTCGCGGTGGCGATACCGATCGCGGTCTGCTGGGCGGCCGGCGCGGGGCTCGTGCGGCGGGCGGCCTGAGGCCGTCCCGCGAAGCAAACCGGATTGCCCCCCGCTCCGACAAGCTCATAGAATCCGCGCCGCGGGGTCTGGCCCCGCGGCCATCGCGAAGAGACTGCGACGGAGGTGCCATGGCGGAGGCCACCCTGGCGGAAGCCGGGAGCGTGCGCGAGCGGTTCGATATCGCCCGCGCGGAGGTGGGCAAGGTGCTGGTCGGGCAGGACGCGCTGGTGCAGCGGCTGCTGCTCGCGCTGCTCGCGGACGGCCACGTGCTGCTCGAAGGCGTGCCGGGTCTGGCCAAGACCCTCGTGGTCAGTACGCTGGCCCAGGCCGTCGAGTGCAGCTTCTCCCGCATCCAGTTCACGCCCGACATGCTCCCGGGAGACGTGACGGGCACGCAGATCTTCAACCCCCGGGAGGGTACGTACTCGGTCCGGAAGGGCCCGGTGTTCGGCAACCTCGTGCTGGCGGACGAGATCAACCGCGCGCCCGCCAAGGTCCAGTCCGCGTTGCTCGAGGCCATGCAGGAACGCCAGGTGACGCTGGGGGAGGAGACCTTCCGCCTCGCCGAGCCGTTTCTCGTGATGGCCACCCAGAACCCGATCGAGCAGGAGGGGACCTACCCGCTGCCCGAGGCGCAGCTCGACCGCTTCATGATGAAGCTGAAGGTCGGCTATCCGAGCGCGGACGACGAGGTGCGCGTCATCGACCGCATGGCCGGCTCGGGCCGGGAGCCGGTGGCGTCTCCGGCGATGCGGGGCGACGACATCCTGGCGGCGCGCGAGGTCGCGCGACAGGTGTTCGTGGACGACAAGGTCAAGCGCTATGCGGTGGACCTCGTCGCCGCGACGCGGGACCCGGCGGCGGCCGGCATGCCGGAACTCGCCAACCTCATCGAATACGGCGCCTCGGTGCGCGGTTCGCTCAACCTGGTGAAGCTCGCCAAGGCCCACGCCCTCCTGGCGGGGCGCGACTACACGAGCCCGCATGACGTCAAGAGCGTCGCGGTCGACGTGCTGCGCCACCGGGTCGTGGTGACCTATGAGGCCGAGGCCGAGAACCGCGATGCCGACGACCTCGTCGCGGCCGTTCTCGCCAACGTCGAGGTGCCTTGACCGATGCACCGCTGCCGGAGGACGAACCGGGCTGAACGCGCTTGCCGGTCGGGTCCCGGGCAGCCGGAAACGCCATGCTTCCCGCGGAGATCGTAAGGCAGGTCCGCCGCATCCAGCTGCAGACCGGCCGGCAGGTGGCCGACGTGCTGGCCGGTGCGTACGTGTCCGTGTTCAAGGGACGCGGCGTCGAGTTCGACGAAGTCCGCCCGTACATCCCGGGCGACGATGTGCGCAGCATCGACTGGAACGTCACCGCCCGGGTCGGCAGCCCGTACGTGAAGCGCTACGTCGAGGAGCGTCAACTGACGGTGCTCCTCATCGTCGACCTGAGCGCGTCGCTGGATTTCGGGTCGGGCGCGCGGTCGAAGCGGGAGGCGGCGGTCGAACTCTCGGCGCTCCTGGCGTTCTCCGCGATCTACAACGACGACAAGGTCGGCGTGCTCCTCTTTCGCGGCGAGGTCGACGAGTACATCCCCCCGCGCAAGGGCGGCAAGCACGCGTTGCGCGTCGTGCGCGAAGTGCTGGCGCGGGGGCGGGAAGAGGGGCCCGTCGGGGAGGCGGCCGCGGTCGCCCGGCTGCGGCGCAGACGGATGCTCGCCGACTTGCCGCGCGGCGTCCGGGCGCACTTCGCGCGACTCGTGGCGGCGACCCGGGGCAGGGGGCGAGGGCGCGGCCGGCGCGCGACCGACATCGCCCGGGCCCTCGAGTTCTGCCGCCGGGTGCTGCCCCGGCGGGCGGTGCTGTTCCTCGTCTCCGACTTCCTCGACGAGGACTACCTCGATGCCCTGCGCCTCGCGAACCGCAAGCACGATGTCGTGGCCGTGCGCGTGACGGACCCCCGCGAGGGCGGCTTCGAGGCGGTTGGCATGATCACGCTGGAGGACGCCGAGACCGGCGAGCGGCGGCTGGTGGACACGCGCTCCCGCGAGTTCCGGGACGCGCTCGCGGCGGCGTCCGGGGAGCGCGGAGCGGACTTGCGCGGCAGTCTGCGCCGGGCGGGCATCGACATGATCGAGATCGACACGGCGCGGCCGGTGGTCGAGCCCCTGCTCGCGTTCTTCCGCATGCGCGAACGGCGGATCCGGCGCTGATGGGGCGCGGGCGCATCCCTCGTGGCGTGCTTGCCGGCGCGTGCGCCGCCGCGCTCCTTGCGGGCTGCGGGCCGGCGGAACGCGTCATGGACCCCGGAGCCGGCGATGCGGACGTGGCCGAAGGCGCGCGGACCCTGCCGGAGACGCTGTCGAGCGTGACGGAGGAGGGTCCCGTCCGGGCCACCGTCACGCTGGCCCCCGCGGCGCCGCGGCTCGGCGACCCGCTGACCCTCGAGTTCGTGGTGACCGTCGAGCCCGGCGTGATCGTGGAGATGCCGGAGTTCGGCGAGGCCCTCGGGCGGTTCTCGATCCTCGACTTCACCCCGCGACGGAGCACCGGCGCGGACGGGGCCACGGAGGCGCGCCAGCGCTACACGCTGCAGGCGCCCATGAGCGGCCGCCTCCGCATCCCGGGACTGCGCCTGGAGTACGTCGACGACCGGGACGGTGGCGGCGGGGCCTACCGGGAACTGCTCACCGACGAGATCGCGTTCGAGGTGGCGTCGGTGCTGCCGGAGGGGACCGCCGTCGACGCGCTCCTGCCGCCGCGCCCGGCGCTGCCGGAAGCGCGCCCGGGCTGGTGGGGCCGGTGGTGGCCGGTGGCGCTCGCCCTCGCGCTCCTCGCGGGCGGCGGCGCCTGGGCGTTCGCGGCCTGGCAGCGACGCGCCGTGGAGCGGGTGCGGCTCACCGCCCACGAGCGCGCGATGCGCCGGCTCGGTGCGCTCGAGACCCGCGGTTTCCCGCGCGGCGAGGAGGCGGACGCGTGGTACGTGGAGCTGTCGGACATCGTCCGGCGCTACGTGGAGGACCGCTACGCCGTGCGCGCGCCGGAACTCACCACGGAGGAGTTCCTGGTCGAGGCGCGCCGGTCCTTTTCCGGGCCGCACCGGGACCTGCTCGGCGCTTTTCTCGAGCGCTGCGACCGGGTGAAGTTCGCCGGCTACAGCCCGGGGCAGCAGGAGTCGCGGGATGCCTTGTCGGCCGCCCGCCAGTTCCTGGACGAGACCCGCCCGGAGGGTCCCGCCGAGTTGCGGGAGGCGGCCTGATGGACCTGGGCGCCCTGGAGTTTCGCGAGCCCCTCCTGCTCGTACTCGCATTGCTGGCGGTGCCTGTCTATTTCCTCGGCCGGCGGGCGTCGGGGCGGGTGGTCTTCTCCTCGCTCCGGCTGCTGCCGCGCCACGGCCGGAGCCTGCGGGCACGGCTCGCCTGGCTCCCGGACGCGGCGGTGGCCCTCGGGCTGGTCGCCCTGGTCGTGGCCGCGGCGGGGCCCCGCGTCGGCGAGCGGTTCAGCCGCGTGCACCGCGAGGGCATTGCGATCATGATGGTGGTCGACGTGTCCGGCTCGATGCAGGCCCTCGACCTGTCGACGGAGGATCGCGAACGTACGCGTCTGGAGGCCGTGCAGGACGTGTTCGAGTCTTTCGTGCTGGGCGGTGGGGACCTGCCCGGTCGCCGCGACGACGCGATCGGGCTGGTCCGTTTCGCCGGATATGCGGACACCGCCGCGCCGCTGACCCTGGATCACGAGAACCTGGCCGCGGCCGCGCGCAACCTCGACATCGTGCGGGACCGGGCGGAGGACGGCACGGCCATCGGCGATGCGCTGGGGCTCGCCGTGGAACGGCTCAGGGACTCCCCTGCGATGTCGCGCATCGTGCTGCTGCTCACCGACGGCGTGCACAACGCCGGCGTGGAGAGCCCGGGCGCCGCGGCCGAACTGGCCCGCTCCATGGGCATCAAGGTGTACACGATCGGGGCCGGTACGACGGGCCTCGCGCCGGTGCGCGTCGAAGACCCGCGCACGGGCCGGACGGCGTTGCGGGCCGTCGCCGTGGAGGTGGACGAGGCCGTGCTCGCCGACATCGCCGAGCGCACCGGCGGCCGGTTCTTCCGGGCGGGCGACGCGGAGGCGCTCACCCGGGTCTACACGGAGATCGACCGCCTGGAACGGACTCGCATTTCCGAGGAGCGTTTCCGGCAGTACGAGGAGTTCTTCGCGGTACCGCTGGCGCTCGGCCTTGCCCTGGCGGCGCTGGGCTGGCTGACGCGGGTCGCCGTGTTCGCGAGACTGCCCTGATGGACGCCATCGTCTTTGCGGAACCGTTGCGCGTGCACCTGGTGTGGCTGGCCGTCGCGGCTGCGGCCGCCTGCGCCTTCTTCGAGTTTCGCAGCGCCGACCGGCTGCAGCGCTTCGTCTCCGCCACCATGCAGGCGCGTCTCGCCCTGCGGCGCACCCGGCTGCGCCGGGCGTTGCAGGTCGCGCTGGTGTTCGCCACGCTGCTCGCCGGCGTGGTCGGCCTGATGCGTCCCCAGACGCCGGGCGGCACCGAGACCATCGACCGCGGGGTCCGGGCGGACATCATGGTGGTGCTCGACGTCTCGAAGAGCATGCTGGCGGAAGACGCCGCGCCCAGCCGGCTCGCCCGGGCCAAGGCCGAGATCACCGAGTTCATCGAGCGCGTCCGGGACCAGCGGGTGGGGCTCGTCGTCTTCGCCGGCCGGGCGAGCGTCGTGAGCCCCCTCACGTCCGACTACGGCTTCTTCCGGCTCGTGCTGCGCGACGTGGGACCGGCCTCGGTCACGCGCGGCGGCACCCGCATCGGCGACGCCGTCAGGAAGGCGGTCGCCGCGTTCGGGGTCAACCAGGGCATGCCCCGCATCATGCTCCTCATCACCGACGGCGAGGACCACGACTCCTATTCCCTGGACGCCGTGGCGGACGCGGTGGGCGCCGGCGTCCGGATCGTCACCATCGGCTTCGGCAGCGAGGACGGCAGCGAGATCGTGGTGACGGACCCGCAGACCGGGGCGCGGCAACCCCTTGTCGACGGCGACGGCAACCTCGTGCGCTCGCGGCTGGACGGCGACCTGTTGCGCCGCATTGCTCTCGAGAGCGAGGGCATCTACGTGCCGGCGGGTACGGCCGCGCTCGACATCGACTCCATCGTCGAGGCGTGGGTCGCGCCGCTGGTGACGGATGCCTCCGCGCGGGTGGTGCGCCGCAACCCGACGGAGCATTACCGGTGGTTCGCGCTCGCGGCGCTGCTGACCCTGATCGCCGCCGCCTGGGCGGGCAGCGGGGGCGCGGCGCGGCCGGTGCGTCCAGGGGGTCCGTAGCGTGGTCCGGGCGAGCACTGTCGCAGGCGTGATCGCTCTACTGGGCCTGGCGCTCGGCGTCGCGGCGGACACGGAGGCTGTGCCCGAGTCCGAAGGTGCGACAGCGGCGGCGGTCAACGATGGCGATGCGGCCCCGGCCCCTCCGGACACCGACACGGGCGAGCCCGTACCGGACAACCCCCGGCAGCGCTACAACCTCGCGCTGGAGCAGTTGCAGGGCGGGTCTCTCCAGGTGGCGGCCGACGGTTTCCTCGCGGCCCGCGACGCGGCCGGACCGGACCCGGAACTGCGCTACCGTTCGGCCTTCAACCTGGGCATCGCGCTGGCCGGGCAGGCCGACGCGGCGCAGGGCGCCCCGGAGGACGCGATCGAGGCGCTGCGGGACAGCGCGGCCTGGTTCCACGACGCGGTGCGGCTGGCGCCGGAGGGCGACGAGGACGCCCGCGTCAACCTGGAGGTGGTCCTGCGGCGCATCCAGCAGCTCGCGGACCAGTTGAACGACGGCAAGCGGCTCGAGGCGCGGCTCGATCGGATCATCGACGACCAGCGCGGCATACGGGACGGGTTGCGGCAACTGCTGACCCGGGTGGAGGCGGACGGGGCGGCCGCGCAGCCGACCGGGTTTCAGGACGCCTTCGAGTCCCTGGCCGTTCGCGAGCGTACGCTCCTCGCGGAAGCATCGGACATCGCCGACCTGGCGGCGGAGGAGCGTTCCCACATCGAAGGGCAGGGCGAGGAGAACGTGACGCCGGAGCAGCGGTCCCGGGCGCTGCAGCTCACGGGCCTGGACGAGTACCTGCAGCGCGCCCGTCAGTCGCTGAGCGACACGCGCCGGAGGCTGCGTCGGCTCGAGGGCGAGCGGGCGCACCGGCGCGGCGATACCGCGCTCGCGGAGCTGAAACGGGCGCGGGAGCAACTGCTGGATCCGGTGTCGGTACTGAAGGCGGTGGCGCGCGACCAGTCGTCCCTGCTCGGGCATACGCAGGCGCTGGCGGCCTTCGACGACTCGGAGATCGCGGTGCGGGTGGGGCTCGAGGGCGAGGCGCCGCCGTGGCTGACGTCGCGTCATCTCGGCAACCGTCAGGAGGACGCGGCGGCCCGGACTGGACGGGTCCTCCGGCAACTCGAGGCCGTCGTCGAGGCGCCTCCGAGCGACACCGGCGATCCCGCGGCGGCGCGGACCCTGGCGGTGGCGGGGGAAGCCGTTCCACTGCTGCAAGAGGCCATGGAGTCGATGCGCGCCGTGCTGAGGTCTCTCGACAATCGCGCGTTCGTCGACGCCGTGCGGGAGGAGGCCGCGGCCCTCCGGGCGCTCAACCGGGCCATCGAGCGCTTCGCGGGGTTGCGGGACCTCATCGAGCTGGCGTACGCGGACCAGGGCGGCGTCGTGGCGTTGCTGACGCCGCCGGAGGACGAGGAAGACGTATCGCAGATGTCGGCGCAGGATCGCGCCCGCATGGTGGGCGCCATGGTCGGCGACAACCGGGAGCGGCTCGGGCGCATGGAGCCGCTGCTCGCGGAGTCCCTGGGCCAGGGTGCGGCGGGCGGGGAGGACGCGGCGGCGGGCGCGGAGGACGCCGAGGCTGACGCGGGAGCGCGGGAGCGCTACGAGCGCGCCGAGGGACTGCGCGTTGCGGCGTTGAAGGCGCTGGACGCGTTGACCGGCGAACTCGGCCGTGCCGGGACGCCCGGCCGAGTCGTCGCGCCGGGCGCGGCGCCATCGGCGACCGCGCGGGAAGCCCTCGGCCACCTGGAGGAACTGCGCCGGCTCTTCTTCAGTATCGTGGAGCACCTGCAGTCGTTGCTCGCGGAGCAGACCGGGACCCATGACCGGACGGCGACGCTGCAGTTCGAGTCGCAGGTGGACGAACTCGTGCCGGAACTCGGCCTGATCGGCGAACGGCAGGGCGGCCACGCGACCCTGGCGGACGCGCTCGGCGAGGCGTTGGCGCAGCAGGCCCGGACGTCTACCCCGGAGGCGTCGCCGGACAAAGCGGACACCCCCGGGCCCCCGGGCGCGGAACAAGCGGCTGCCGCGGCCGAGGCAGCGGCCGAAGCCGCGGAAGAAGTGCGGGCGGCCGCCGGGCGCATGCATGCCGCCGGGGCCGTCATCGACGATGCCGTGGAGCGCGCGGCGTCGATGTCGCCGGACCTCGAGCCGGCCCTTGCCGACCAGCGCACCGCCATCGAACACCTCGAGAACGCGATCCGGTTGTTGCAGCCGCCACAGGAAGGCGACGGCGATAGCGAGACGCAACAGGCCGGCGCACAGGCTGGGCAGGCGCAGCAGCCGGACGACCCCGAGCGGATGTCCCAGCGCCAGGCACTGCGGCGATTGCAGGCGATCCGGGACCGCGACGCGCAGCGCCAGCGTGAGCGCCAGGACGCCGGGCGCCCCGAGCCCGTGGAGAAGGACTGGTGAACGCGCGGGCCTTCGCGATCGCGGGACTGGCGCTCGGCTGTATCGGTGCGTCGGCGCAGTCGCTACGGCTCGAGGTCGACACCGAAGAGATCCATGCCGGTCTGCCCTTCGTCCTGTCGCTGTCCGCGTCCGGCTTCGAAGAGAGCCCGGAACCGGCCGCCCCGGAACTGGCCATCGAAGGCAGCACCGTGACGTACCTCGGGATGAGTCCGAGCGTCTCCCGGCAGATCCAGATCGTGAACGGGGAGCGGTCGGAGTGGAAGGACGTCACGTTCGTCTACCGTTGGCGCGTCCAGCCGGACCGGGCGGGGCGGTACGTGGTGCCGCCCCTGACCGTTGCCCAGGGTGTCCGCGAGGCTGTCAGCCGGGCGGCTTCCTTCGAGGCGACGGACGCGGAACGGGCGACGGACATGTTCGTGCGCATGCTGCTCCCGGACCGTCCGGTCTGGGTGGGGGAGACGTTCGATGCCGTGGTGGAGTGGCGCATCGCGCGGGACGTGGAGAGCTACGAGTTCGTGGTGCCGCTGTTCGACGTCGAGCACCTGCGCTTCGAGACGCCGCCGCCCGGTGGCCGGACCGTGAGCTTCGCCGCCGGCACGGGCGACGTGGACCTGCCCATGCAACGCGACACCGTCGTCGAGGACGGGGTCAGCTACACGCGATTGCGCTTTCCGGCGCGCGTCAGCGCGGGTCGTCCGGGAACGCTGGACCTCCCGCCGGTCCGGGTGGCGGCGCGCCTGCAGTCGGGCACGTACCGGGACGCGTTCGGTTTCCGGCGGTCGCGCACGGCGCTATTCGAGGCGCGGGGAGAGCGACGCCGCCTGGTGGTGCGGGCGTTGCCGGAGGCGGGCCGCCCGCCGGGCTTCGTCAACGCGATCGGCACCGGGTTCTCGATCGACGTGGCGGCGAGCCGGAGCGTGGTGCGGGTCGGAGACCCGATCGAGCTGACCGTCGTCGTGCGGGGCGACGGGGATCTCGAAGGGCTCAGCCTGCCGCGCCTCGACGGCAGCGGCGGCCTGCCGCCGGAGTACTTCTCCGTGCCCGACACGCCGCCCTTCGGCGTGGTGGACGAAGCAGGGAATGCCAAGACGTTCGACGTCACCGTCCGCGTGCGGAGCGCCGAGGCCAGCGAGATCCCGCCCGTGGCGTTGAGCTACTTCGACCCGGTCGCCGGGGCCTACGCCACCGCCCAAAGCCGCCCGGTGGCCCTTGCGGTACGTTCGGGTGACGTGATCGGCGCCGCCGACGTGACGGCCGCGGGGGCGCCGGCGGAAACCGGGGTCGCGGCTCCGGCGCCGAACGCACCGGTGGTCGCATCGACGGGGTCGCTGCTCGGGGCGGACATGTCGCTGAGCGCGCCGGCGCTGACGCTGGCCCCGGCGTGGGGCGCGCGGGCGTCGCGTGTGCCCATCGCGCTGCTGTACGTGCTCCCGCTGCTCGGAGCGGCCCTGCACTTCGCGTGGATGCGCACGTCGGTCCGGCGCCGGCAGGGCCGGGAGGTCGCACGCGCGCGGCGCGCGGTGGAGGCGGAACTCGCCTCGGGGGCGCCGGCCCGGGAGGCGGCGCCGCGCGTGTTGCGCGCGCTGCGCACCCTGGCCGCCGCGGCTGGGCGCGAAGACGCCATCGACAGCGCGCTGGCCGAAAGGCTCGAGACGACGTCGTTCGACCCGAGCGCCGGACGCGCACCGCTGGACGCGGAGACGGTGGCCGCCGTCCGGGATGTCGTCCGCGAAGCGGGAGCCCGGCGCGATCGTCAGGGCGCGACGGGCGTGCTGGCGATTGCGCTGGCGTGCGGGATGTGGCTGGCGTCCGCCGAGCCCGCGGAAGCGCAGTCCGAAGCGTCCCCGGACGCGCTCGCGGACGCGCGGGAGACCTACGGCGCCGCCCTCGCCGAGCCGGACCGCGTGCGGCGGACGCGCCTGTTCGCGGAGGCGGAACGCGGTTTCCGTGCCGTGGCGGCGCAGCGCCCCGATGCGCCGGACCTGCTCGTGGACTGGGGCAACGCAGCGCTTGGCGCGGGCGACCGCGGCCGCGCCGTGCTCGGCTGGCGGCGCGCGCTGGCGGTCGACCCCGGCAACGAGCGGGCGCACCGCAACCTCGCCTGGGTGCGTGACCGGGCGCCCATCTGGCTGCCGAGGCCTGCGGCCGCTGGAGCGCTGGACTCGCTCCTCTTCTGGCGCGGCCGCCTCTCGGTCGCGCAGCGGCACTGGGTGGGCGCGGGGGCCTTTGCGCTGGCGGTGGCGCTCTGGATCCCCTGGTCGCGACGCCGTGCGAAGGCGTTGCGTCGGCTGGCGGTCGCGCCGCTCGTCGTCTGGGCGACCGCGACGGGGTCGGCCGTGCTTTCGACGGGCGTGTCGAACGCGGGGGTGTTGCTGGCCGACGGGGCGACGCTCCGGTCCGCGGACAGCGTCGGCGCGCCGCCGGCGTTCGGCAATCCGCTGCCCTCCGGGACCGAAATCACGGTGCTGGAAGAGCGGCCGGCGTGGGTGCGCGCCGCCCTCGCGGACGGTACGCAAGGGTGGCTGCCGGCCAGCGGCGTCGGCCGGGTGGGGACCTGAACCGTCGTGCAGAGACCCATCGCAAGACCCGCGGGCACTCCGATCGAGGCGCTCGACACGCCGGCCCTCCTCGTGGATATTGCCCGTCTCGATGCGGCCATCGGGGCCATCGGGGGCATTGAAGGCCCGGCCCGCGTGGCGGTGTGGGTACACGGCACCCCGGCCATTGCGCGCCGCCAGACCGCGCATCCGGGCGTGTCGGGCATCGCGGTGCGGAGCGTCGCCGAGGCGGAGGTCTTCGCGGCCGCGGGGTTCGGGGACATTCGCGTCCTCCGCCCCCTGGTCACGGAACGCGCCCGGTCCCGGGCGGCCGCGCTGGCCGACACGGCGAGACTCGTCTTCGCGGACGACCTGCCGGTGTGGGGAGGCGACGCGCTCGCGGATGCCGTCAGCATCTCGACGCGGGTCACCAGCGTTCCCGAGCCGGGCCGCGCGATCACGGACTGCGGCCAGAAGGCGGTGGGACGGGACTTCGGCGATCCCACGGTGGCCGGCCACCCGGAGTGGCGCGCGCATGCCGGCAGCGCCGAGCACGGCGTGGTCCTGTTCGATCCCGCCGAGCGCGCGCTCGAAGTCGGGGATTGGCTGCGGTTCGTGCCGTCGGACGTGGCGACCGTCTTCTCGTTGCATGACCAGGTGTGCGCGGTGCGCGACGGCTTGCTCGAAGGGGTCTGGCCAGTGTCCGCACGAGGTGCGTTTTGATCGGCACACCCATCCTCGAACTCGATACGCCGGTACTGCTCGTCGACCTCGACGCGCTCGAGCACAACATTGGCGTCATCGCGCGGCACTATGCTGCTGACAGGGACGCCGACAGGGCGATCCGGCTGCGCCCGCACGGCAAGAACCACAAGGCGCCGGAGATTTTCGAGATGCAGGTCGCCGCCGGGGGCACGGTCGGGGGCGTCTGCGCGGCGAAGGTGTCGGAAGCGGAGGTGTTCGTGGACGCCGGGGCCGGCAACGTCCTGGTCGCGAACCAGGTGGTCGATCCGGCGAAGATCCGTCGCCTCGTCGCGCTCGCGGGGCGGGTGGAGACGACCGTGGCCGTGGACTCCGGGGAGCAGGTGGCCCTGTTGGCGCGGGGCGCGGAGTCCTCGGGGACGCCGCTCGGCGTGGTGATCGAGGTGGACACGATGATGGGACGCGCCGGCGTCCGGTCCGTGGAGCAGGCGGTGACGCTTGCCCGTCGCGTCGTGGCCACGCCCGGCCTCCGGTTCCGCGGCGTCATGAGCCACCAGGTGCTGCGCGGGCCGGCGGACCGGGCCGGCCGGTTCTCCGAGGGCGGGCGCTACATCGAACGCGCGCTGGCCGCGAAACGGGCGATCGAGGACGCGGGCATCGACGTGGACATCGTGTCCACCGGCGAGTCGTGGACCTATGACGTGGCGGCCACGTATCCCGAGGTGACGGAGATCGAGGGCGGCACGTACGTGTTCATGGAGGTGCCGTATGCCTACATGCGCGAGTTCCGCTTCGCGCTGCGGGTCATGGGCCGCGTGGTGGAGCGCTCGGACGCCCGGACCGCGATCGGCGACGTGCCGATCGACGCCATCGGCGCCCCGAACGGCCTGCCGACACTGGAGGGCCCGGACGGTGTGACGGTGACCGGCATCGACCATCACGGCGTCGTGCTCTCCGGAGACGCCGATCAACCCCTCGGCATCGGCGACCCGTTCTTTCTGCTGACGCACCAGCAGGACGTGACCGTGAACCGTTGGGACCGGTTCGTGGGCGTGCGGGACGGGAGAGTCGAGAAGATCATCGAAGCCCCGGCGCGCGGCTGCGTGCATTAGGAGCCGTCGGCGGGCGGCCACGTCGCCCAGGTCAAGGCGTGCGACGTTGTGGCGCCGCGTTTTCCACCGCCCGCCCACCGACGCTCTGGTGTTGGGGACCGCGCCCGTGGACGGCCCGTGGAAAACGCTCCCTGCCCCTCGCACACCTCCAACCCCCGGCCCAACGTCCTGATCCGAAAGGGGACATTTCTACTTTGGAGAAAAGCGGACATTTCTACTTTGCGTTGACACAAGCGTGGTCGCGACTGGACAACACGCACAGGCTCGGTCAGTCTCCGACCCCTTGTCCCCTGGTCCGACGGAGGGTGCCGGTGTCGTCGCTCAAACGGGTTCTCATAGCCAATTGCGGCGAGATCGCCATTCGTGTCGCGAGAGCCGCGGCGGGTCTCGGCATGGAGTCGGTGGCGGTGCATGCGCCGGAAGATGCCCTGTCGCTGCACACGCGCGTGGCGACGGAGGCACGGGAGATCGGTGCGCCGGGCGGGGACCCGGTTGCGGCGTACCTGGACGCGGAGGCGCTGATCCGGGTGGCGCTCGAGACCGGCTGCGACTGTGTGCATCCCGGTTACGGCTTCCTCGCGGAGAACGCCGCGTTCGCCGAGCGCTGTGGGGCGGCCGGCCTGACGTTCGTCGGCCCGACGCCGGCGGCGCTCGCGCTGTTCGGCGACAAGTTGCTGGCGCGGTCCCTCGCGCGGTCGCTCGGCATTCCGGTGGTGCCGGGAAGCTCCAGGCCGCTCGCGTCCGCGGAGCAGGCGGAGGAAGTCGCCGCGACGGTCGGTTACCCCGTGATGCTCAAGGCGGCGGCCGGGGGCGGAGGGCGTGGCATGCGGGTCGTCGAGTCGGCGGCCGGCATGGCCGAAGCGTTCGAGCGGTGCCAGAGCGAGGCGGAGGCGGCGTTCGGCAGCGGCGCCGTGTTCGTGGAACGCCTCGTCGAGCGTCCGCGGCACATCGAGGTACAGGTGCTCGGCGACGCCGGCGGGCACGTCGTACACCTCGGCGAACGCGACTGTTCGGTGCAGCTACGTCACCAGAAGGTCCTCGAGACGGCGCCGGCGGCCGGGCTCCCGGAGGCGCTGCGCGAGCGCGTCCACGCCGATGCGGTCGAGCTGGCCCGCGCGGGCGAGTACGTCAACGCCGGCACGATCGAGTTCCTGGTCCTGCCCGAGCGCGACGAGCACTTCTTCATCGAAGCCAACGCACGCATCCAGGTGGAACACACGGTGACGGAGGAGGTCACCGGCGTGGACTTGGTGGAGGCGCAGTTCCTGCTCGCGGCCGGGGTGTCGCTCGCGTCGCTGGGCCTTGCCGAGGCGCCTGCCGTGACCGGGAAGTACGCGGTCCAGGCGCGGGTGGTCGCGCAGGCTGCGGGGACGCTCGAAGCGTACAAGGAGCCGTCCGGCCGCGGCATCCGCGTCGACGCCTGCGGGTACGCCGGATACACGCCGCCCCCGCAGTTCGACCCGCTGCTCGCCAAGGTGGTCTGCACGTCCACCTCCGAGGCTTCGTTGGCCTCGGCCATGGAAAGAACCGGCCGCGCGCTAGCCGAGTTCCACGTCGCCGGTGTCCCGACCAACCTGGCCCAGCTCCAGGCGATCCTTGCCGATCCGGAGGTGCGTGCCGGGAATGCCAGGACCTCGCTGCTGGCCGAGAAACCGGAGTTGCTTGCTGCGGCGGAACCCGCGAACGGAGGTGCGTTGGCCTTGCTGGAGACCCGGGCGCCCGCGCGCGCCGGGTACGGACCGGGCGGGGAGGGCGCGGCGGGTTCGGGGCCGGACTCCCCCACGCTCCCGCCGCTGGAGGCGGGAGCGGACGACGTGTCCGTCCCGTGTCCGCTGGGGGGGTCCGTCGTGGCGGTCGAAGCCAGGGCGGGTGACGCGCTCGGCGCGGGGGACGCACTGCTCGTCATCAGCGCCATGAAGATGGAGACGGTCGTGGGCGCGCCCTGCGACGGAGTCGTGTCCGCCATGCTGCCGCTCAACCCGGGTGACCCGGTCACCGCGGGCCAGGTGGTGGCGTTGCTCGCGCCTGCGGATGGGGCCGCGGCGGACGGGGTCAGGACATCGCCGCGGGAGACGTGGGCGCCGGTGCTCGAAGATGTCGCGGCCATGCGCCGCCTGGCCGACGCGCGGCTTGCCCCGGGGTCGGAGGACCCGGGCGTGGTGCGGCAGCGCGGCCGGGGCAAGCTGACCTGCCGGGAGCGCATCGATCTGCTCCTCGACGACGGCTCGTTCCGCGAGGTGGGCAGCGTTGCCGGGTTTGCCTCGTACGACGAGCACGGCGCCGTGGCCGCCTTCACGCCGGCGAACCATGTCGGGGGATGGGGCAGGATCGAGGGCCGTTCCAGCATCGTGTGCGCCGACGATTTCACCTCGCGCGGGGGCCACGCGGACGGCGCCATCGGCGCGAAGAGCGGCTACCTGGACCGCCTGGCCCTGGAGATGCGCGTCCCCTCCGTCCGCCTGCTCGACGGTTCGTCCGGCGGCGGGAGCGTCGCCGCGATGGTGCCGGAGCAGAAGAAGGAGGGCGACAGCACGGCGCGGGAGAGCAGCGGCGCCATCACGGCCGGCCGGCCGCGGGTGGCCGGCGGCGGAGGCTCGTTCCTGCCGGGTCACCTCGGCAGTTCGATGTACACCGAGCAGCTCTCCACGGTGCCTGTCGTGAACATGCTGCTCGGCAGCGTCGTGGGCATCGGCGCGGCGAAGGCCGTGCTCGGCCACTTCTCCGTCATGGTGCGCGACATCGCACAGCTCTTCGTGGCGGGACCGCCGGTGGTGCAGCACGCGATGGGCTACGACATCACCAAGGAAGACCTGGGCGGCTGGCACATCCACTGCCGGAACGGGTCGGTGGACAACCTGGCCGAGACGGAGGAGGAGGCCGCCGCCATGACCCGGCGGTTCCTGTCCTACCTGCCCTCCAGCGTCTACGAGACGCCGCCGGCGGCAGCGCCGGACTCGGACGACCCGCCCGACCGCCGGGACGAGGAGCTGTTCACGCTCGTGCCGCGCCAGCGCACGACCACTTTCGACATGCGCCGCGCGATCGCCCTCATGGCCGACCGGGACTCGTTCTTTGAGGTCGGCCCGCTCTGGGGCACGGACCAGATCACCGGCTTCGCCCGCTTCAACGGCTACCCGCTCGGGATCCTCGCCTCCGACAGCCAGCACGCCAACGGCGGCGCGCTGACGGCGGACGGTTGCCGCAAGCTGACCCGGCACCAGGACCTCTGCGACCTGTTCCACCTGCCGATCCTCAACCTGGTGGACAACCCGGGATTCGCCGTCGGGCTCGAGCACGAGGTCGCGGGGACCATCCGGCGCGGCGGCGAGTGGATGGTCGCCTTCGCCCAGGTCACGGTGCCGATCTTCACGGTGCTGATACGGCGCAGCTTCGGCGTGGCGGGGAACAACTACGCCACGCCCCGCTCCCAACCGTCGGTGCGCGTGACCTGGCCGGCGGCGGACGTCGGGGGCATACCGCCGGAGGGCGGCATCGAGGCGGCGTACAAGCGCCAGTTGGCGGAGGCGGAAGATCCGGCGGCGTTCCGTGCCGAACTCATGGCCCGCATCGAGAGCGCGCGCGGGCCGGTGGGCCCGCTGTCGAAGTTCCAGATCGAGGAGATGATCGATCCCCGCGATACCCGGCGGCTCATCTGCGAGTGGGTCGAGACCGCGTACAGGATCGTCTCCCAGCCGGCCCGGCTGGCCCCCCGTACGCTGCAGTTCCGGCCCTAGGCACCAGTATCCCCGGCATCCGGGCTAAAATGGGCGTCCCCGGCGCGGTCGCCGGGGACGATCCCCCTATGGGGCAGGTTTTTGTCTGAAGGGAGAACAGGTGTGGCCAGTCAGTCGGCGAAGAGGTTGTTGAAGGGCCTGGCGGCGATGCTGGTGGCGGCGTGCACGCTGGCGGCCGTCGACGCATCCGCCCAGTTGAAGATCGCCGTGCTGAACGTGCAGCGCGCCCTGGGCGAGAGCGAGGAAGCCAAGGGGCTCGCGGAGGGGATCCAGCAGGACCTCCAGGAGCAGCAGGACGAGCTGCAGACGCTGCAGGAGGAAATCCAGGCCCTGCAGGAGCAGCTGGAGAAAGACGCGGAGATCCTGGGCGACGACGAGAAGCGTCGCATCGCCAAGGACATCGAGGACAAGCGTCTCGACCTCGAGTTCGGCGCCAACAAGCTGCAGAAGGAAGTCCAGGATCGGCAGGAGGAGATCCTCCGGCAGATGGCGCCCAAGCTGGACGCCGTGCTGAAGGACCTGATCGAGATCGAGGGCTACGACGTCGTGCTGCAGCGTTCCGGGCTGCTCTACGTCAACACCAAGCACGACATCACCCGCAAGGTCACCGAAAAGCTCAACGAGAAGCAATAGCGGGTCCGGCGCGACGCACCCGGACGTTGCCGTGGGATTCACGCTCGCGGAGATCGCCGAACGCATCGGCGCCGAGATCGTGGGCGATCCCGCCGCGGTCCTGCGCGGCATCGGCTCCCTCGAACATGCCGGAGCGGGTGACCTGACCCACCTCTCGAGCGCCGCCTACCGGCGCTTCCTCCCGGAGACGTCGGCGACCGCCGTCATCCTCGCCCGGGGGGACGTGGCAGCGTGCCCTACCCATGCCCTGGTGGTGGACAACCCCTATCACGCGTACGCGGTCGCTTCGACGCTCTTCGAAACGCGCCCTGCGGCGGAGCCCGGTGTGCATCCGCATGCCGTGGTCGATCCTTCCGCGCGGCTGGGCGACGGCGTGTCGGTAGGACCGCAAGCGGTGGTCATGGCGGACGCGGAACTCGGGGCGCGGGTCTCGATCGGCCCCGGGGCCTGCGTCGGCGCGGGGAGCGTCCTCGGGGCGGACACCGCGATCCTGGCGAACGCGACGCTGTACCACGGCGTCCGGCTGGGCAAGCGCTGCATCGTGCACTCCGGGGCCGTAATCGGGGCGGATGGCTTCGGGTTCGCCCCGGACGCCCGCGGCCGCCTCCAGGCCATCGCCCAGGTCGGGAGCGTGACGATCGGCGACGACGTCAGCATCGGGGCCCTGTCGGCGGTGGACCGGGGCGCGATCGACGACACCGTGATCGCCGACGGCGTGAAGATCGACAACCTCGTGCAGATCGGGCACAACTGCGACATCGGCGCCCACACCGTCATCTGTGGCTGCACGGGCATCGTGGGGAGCACGCGTATCGGACGGCACTGCGTGCTGGGCGGCGGCGTCGGCGTGGGGGGCGACGGCCCCGTCGAGATCTGCGACGGCGTGACGGTGAGCGCCACGACGCACGTCACGAGTTCCATTGACGAACCGGGTGTCTACTCGGGCGGGACGCTGCACGGCAAGACGCGGCGCTGGAAGCGGAGCGCCCTGCGCTTCGCGGAGCTCGACAGCATGGCCAAGCGGCTGGCGCGGCTGGAGAAGGAGGTCGGGACGCGATGATGGAAATCGGCGACATCTTCGAGTACCTGCCGCACCGCTACCCGTTCCTGCTGGTGGACCGGGTCACGGCGCTGAACGTCGGCAAGGACATCGCCGGGTACAAGAACGTCTCCATCAACGAGCCGTTCTTCGAGGGGCACTTCCCGGAGCATCCGGTGATGCCCGGGGTCCTGGTGGTCGAGGCGATGGCGCAGCTCGCGGGCGTGCTGGCGTTCAGGACGCGGGGCCACAAGCCGGCGGACGGCTACCTGTACTACCTCGTCGGCATGGACAAGACGCGGTTCAAGCGTCCGGTGGTGCCGGGGGACCGGCTGGACATGACGGCGTCGATCACGAGCCAGAGGCGGTCCTTCGTGAAGTTCGAGTGCCAGGCCTTCGTGGACGGCGAGCTGGCCTGTGCCTCCGATATCCTGTGTACGGAACGGGAGACGGCGCCGTGATCGACGAACGCGCGATCGTCGATCCGGGCGCGGAACTCGGCGTCGATGTCGAGATCGGGCCCTGGAGCGTCATCGGGGCCGGCGTGGTGGTGGGAGACGGGTGCCGCATCGGACCCCATGCGATCGTCAGGGGGCCGACCGTGCTCGGCCGCCGCAACCGGATCTTCCAGTTCGCTACGGTGGGCGAGGACACGCCGGCGCTGGCCTACGGTGGCGAACCGACCACCCTGACGATCGGCGACGACAACGTCATCCGCGAGGGCGTCACGATTCACCGCGGCATGCTGCAGGACCGCGGCGCCACGGTCATCGGCAATCACAACCTTTTCATGGCGTACGTGCACGTGGGCCATGACTGCGAGGTGGGCGACCACGTCATCATGGCGAACAACGCTTCCCTCGCCGGCCATGTTTCGGTGGGCGACCACGCGAACATCGGCGGCTACTCGGGCATCCTGCAGTTCCGCACCGTCGGCGCCCACACCCACGTCGCCGCGTTCTGCTACGTCACCAAGGACATTCCGGCCTACGTCACCGTGGCCGGCAACCCCGCCCTCGCGGTCGGCCTGAACATCGAGGGCATGCGGCGGCGCGGCGTACCGGAGGCGACGCGCAGCGCGTTGCGCCGGGCGTATCGCGTCGTATACCGCGACGGCCTGACGGTCCCCGAGGCGTGTGCGGCGCTCGCGGATGCGGCGGCGGAGTCGGAAGCGGTGCGGTTGTTTGTCGACACCGTCCGGACATCCGAGCACGGCATCGTGCGCCCGAGGAGCGGGACCGCGGGAGAGTAGGGGCGACGCCTGTCGTCGCCCGTGTGGGACTCGCGTCGCGCCCCCGCCAACCCGAGCGCCGACGGGAAAGCCCCGTCCACTCGCATGGCACGTCCGGCGACGGGAGCGTAGCGACCGGCAGCGTAGGTGCCGTGTCCCCAGACTCGGCTATGGGCTTCGGTCTCCCGTCCGGACAACCCTTGCAATCGGTCTGGAAAACACCTATTTTTTCGGACCGTAGAGCATGGTCCAATGAACACGACTGAGTCCATTCGCAGTCGCCTCGCCGACACTCCGCGAGGCAAGCCCTTCACCTCGTCGCGTTTCGCGGCACTCGGTCCCCGGGGAAGCGTGGACCGCGCGCTCGGGCGCCTCGTCGAGCGAGGCGAGATCGAGCGTCTCGCCCGGGGCATCTTCGTACGCCCCCGCAAGAGCCGGTACGTAGGCAACGTCCTGCCCGGTGTTGCCGAAGTGGTCCAGGCCCTGGCTGACGCCAGCGGCGAAACGATCCAGATCCACGGTGCCGAGGCCGCTCGACGCCTCGGACTCAGTACTCAGGCGCCCGTCGCCCCCGTGTACCACACGAGTGCGTCCAGCCGTTCGATCCGGGTCGGCAATACGATCGTTCGGATGATTCACACGTCGAATCCCCGGCGCCTGCAGTTCGCCGGCGAGGAGGCTGGCCTCGCCCTTTCCGCCCTGTGGTACGTCGGCAAGAAAGGCGCCACCGTCGACACCGTGTCCGCCATCCGGGCGGCGATCGGATACAAAGCGTTCGGAAAGCTCCGTTCCGCGCAGGTGCCGGTATGGATGGGCAGGCTCCTCGATGCCGTCGAGCCGCGGCCGGTCCATGCCTGAGGAGTTCCTCTCACTACCGGTTCGGGACCGGACGGACATTTTGCAGACCATCGCCGCCCGTGCCGGCCGACAGGCCGACCTTCTCGAGAAGGACGTCTGGATCTGCTGGGCGCTCGATGCCCTGTTCGGCATCGCGGGCCACCATCCGATGGCCTTCAAGGGCGGCACGTCGCTGTCGAAGGTCTATCGCGTCATCGACAGGTTCTCGGAGGATGTCGACCTGACGCTCGACTATCGGTACTTCGACGACCACTTCGATCCCTTCGATCCTGACGCGAGCAGGAGCGCCATCGGCCGGTTCAGTGACCGTCTCCGGTCGCGCGTCGCGGACTACGTGCGGGAGGTGGTCAAGCCGGCTCTCGAAACCGCGACGGAGCGACTCGCCACCGCCGGGCTGCACGACATCCGCGTCGACGGCGAGACGCTCCGTTTCGAGTATCCGTCGGACCTCGAACCCTCGAACAGCCATCTCCCGACCAACGTGCTGCTTGAATTCGGCGGGCGCAACGTCATCGAGCCAAACGAACGGCACGAGGTCGTCCCCGACCTCGCCGATCTTCTTCCCGAACTGGCCTACCCCCGCGCCAGCGTCACCGTGCTCTCACCCGTCCGGACGTTCTGGGAGAAGGCCACCCTCATCCATGTCGAATGCCATCGGCGCCGCCTCGCAGACCGTGCGGACAAGCTCGCCCGCCACTGGTTCGACATCGACCGCCTCCTCGCGCACGAGATCGGCCGAAACGCGCTCACCGACCGAGACCTCCTGAAGGACGTTGTCCGGCACAAACAGGTGTTCTTCTTTGCCAGCTACACGCACTATGACCGCTGCCTTGCCGGCGAGTTCCGCCTTGTACCCGACGGCGACCAACTCGATGCTCTCCGCGCCGGCTACGACTCCATGCGTGCCACCGGTCTCCTGTCCCTCTCGGCGCCGGACTTCGCGACACTGATGGCCGACATTCGCGACGCCGAAAGGAGCATCAACGCCTCGTTCTGAGCGGCGATCAGTTGCTTTCGCTGGTCGTGGTCAGGCCGTTCCACTCGGCGACACCGTGCCACGCCTCGAGCCGCTATCCGGCGGACAACGGTTCGGGTGCAGTCCTCGAAGGGGCCTCCGGCGTGCTCTCGAGACGCGCCCGAAACAGCGCGAAGCGAGTGTCCCCGGCGTTCGCCAGCGCTCGCAGCATGCGATCGCTCGCGGAGCCGCAACGGGTTCGCCGGCCGATTCCGCGGCGGCCGGCGAAACGCCGCACGACGTCGTAGTAGACGTCGCGCGACAGGTGCAGGGCATCGCACAGGGCGGGGACGGAGGCGATCCGGCCATCCGGGCGCAGGCGGCTGCCGGCGGCGACCGCGGCAGCCTCGGCCCTGCGGGCGCCTTCCCGGTCACCGGCCTCGGTGCGCGCCCTTGCCAGGTCCAGGGCGGCGCGGACGGCCTTTACGGGATCCTCGGCCACGTCGTCTTCGACGGCGGAAGCCGCAAGCGAGCCCGGTTGGGGCTCCGGCCGGAGCAGGTCCTCCGGCCAGGCCAGTTGCGCCGGCCAGTGGTCGGAGAACCACTGCACGGCCCGATCCGCCCGGCGGATGGTGACACGCCCGGCGGCGACGCGCTGAAAGAAGGCGCCCTGTCCACCGGCGAGCCGGCCCACCGTGGAAAGCGCCAGCCCGCGGGAGCGCGCATAGGCGCGACCGAGGCGAATCACGTCGTCCGGGGACATGCCCGCACCATGTGGTAAATACACCACCAAGTCAACGTATCGTGGTCTAATTGCCTCTGTACGATTCGCTTGCAGTCGTGGCATATTCGCCACATGGAATCGTTCCGCACCATCGTCGAGCAGCAGTTGACGCGACGAGGAACCTCGGCCATCCGGGCCGCGCTCGGCGCTGGCCTGACCCGTGACGCCATTCGCTCGGTCCTGCGTGGACGCTCGCCATCCGTGGACCGCGCCGCCGAGATCTGCGACGCGCTCGACCTCGAGTTCTACATCGGCCCGCCGCGGTCCGGCACCGGCTCGCCGGAGTCCGCGTCACAGGAGGTGAGCAGCCTCGATCACATACGCGACCGCAGACTGGTGGAACTGTTAGGGCTGATCGTAGGCCATTGGCAGGCGCTCGAAAGCGACTATGCGCGGACGGATTTCGTCTTGCGGCTGTACGAGCGGGAGCCGCGGCTTCGCGATGCCGCCGGCAGGCGTCGGGGTAGCCAGCACCGCTTCCCCAAGCGCGCGCTCCGCGCCGTTTCCGAGGAGGTGCAGGCCCTTGGGGCGGCGGCCGACGCGGACCGTATCGAGGCGATGCCGTTGCTGGACTCGCTGCGCGGGCTCGGCGTGCGTCCCGCGCACCCGGTCTACGACGAACTGCGCCGCCTCGTGGGCCCGCAGTCGCACGCGGCGATCTGCCAGGCGTTCCTGCGTGCCGGGGTGTGGCTGGATGTGCATATCCGTACCCCCGACGAGGGAACCGCGCGACCGCGGGCGCTCGGCGTGATGGAGTGGCGGCGACCCAACTATCGGGTCGTGTACAGCGCGGACCTGGCCCATGTCGGCGCCCGGCTGGACAACGAGTGGGTGGTGATGCTCGGCGGGAACGTCGAACGGCTGATCGCCGAAGGTCTGGTGCAGGGAGAGGCGCGCGAGCGCCACGTGCCTTACCGGGGCGAAGCCCCGACCTCGCTGGTCGCCGAACTCGTGTGGGCGCCGCCGGTGGAGGTTGCGCCGGGCGCGGAAGCCCGGGAGTGACGCCGGGCCGAGCGCTCGCCGCCCGGGGGCGCCGGCGAAACCGGCGTCAGTCGCCGGTCCGCCGCGCGGCCTCGATCGCCTCGACCAGGCTGGTCGTCGGCGTCTCACCGATGGGTCCGACGCGTACGCGGTACAGCGCGCGTCCGTCGGCGTGCACGGTTTCCGTGACGCGCACCGGTGTCGGAACCCGGTCCCGCAGCTGGGTTGCGAGCGCCTCGGCCGTTGCGCGGACCGCGAACGCGCCGGCCTGCAGGAAGCGCTCGCCGGCCTCCCGCAGGACGAGGGGAGGGGGTCTCAATCGCGTGGCGGCCGCCCGGACCTCGCCGGCCGCGGGGTCTGCCGCGCCGGGGCCCGGTACGGTCATGACGCCGTAGCCGGCGACCTCGAGGGCATCCGCGACGCCGACGAGTTCCTCGTAGGAGGGAACCGGGCCGATGCGCACCCGGTACAGGATGCGATCGCCGTCAGGGCGCGCTTCGTCGACCCCTACGGGCGGGTCCACGATCGCGCGGAGCCGCTCGGCGGCCTCTTCGGCGGCTTCGGCGGTGGTGTACGCGGCGGTTTGCACGAACCGTCGGTCCGTTTCGCGGACGATGATGGGCGGCTGGTCCCCATGCGCTGGGGGCGGCGGTTGCTTCCCGGGCTCGAGAGGCATCTCGAGCCGCCCGTAGCCGTGGGCCTCGAGTGCGTCGGCGAGTTCGTCGAGCGCCTGTCCGGGCCCGATCGGCCCGACGCGGACCCGGTACACGCGTTGGCCGCCGGGCAGCGCGGCCTCGCTGACATCGGTGCCGTGCCGGGTGAGTTGCGCCAGCCTCCCGGCCAGTTCCTCCGCCGCCGCTCTCACCGCGTACGCCCCCGCCTGCACGTAACGCTCGCCGTCCGCCGTGACCAGGAGCGGGGGCGCGCCGGCCGGAGGCCCCGTTTTCTTCGCGGGGGCCGGGAGGTCCAACGGTCGGAAGCCTTCCGCCTCCAGGGTGGTCCCCAGCGCCACGAGCGCGTCGCGGGAGGGGATCGGGCCGATGCGGACGCGGGACAGCGTCGCTCCGCCGGGCGTCCGGCCCTCGCTTACCCACACCGGGTGGTCCGTGAGTTCCCGCAGGCGCTCGGACAGCCGTTCCGCGCGTGCCCTCGAGCCATAGGCGGCGGGCTGCACGATCGTCCAGGCATCTTCCTGGAGGACGATGGGCTGCTGCTCGGGCGGGCCGGGCAAATCGGGCTCGTCCTCCGGATCCGGCGCGCGGACGGCCTGGATGGTGGCCGGTGCCTCCGGGCTCGGCGGCGGCTCCGGTTCGGGGAGGTCGGGCAGGTCGGGCAGGTCTTCGGTCGTCGCCACCCGCGTCGGCGACGGTGGGGGCCCGGGGAGGGTCTGGACCGTCGGCTCGCCTGGTTCGTCATGCGTGGGCGGGGCAGCCGCATCCGGCGGTTCCGGGTCGCCAGCGATCGGCTCCGCGGGGGCCGGGGCCTCGGGCAAGGGAGGCTGGGGACTGCGGGAGGGAGAGGGTACCGGCTCGACGCCGGGGAGAGCTTCGATCGGAAGCATCTGTTCGCGGGCACGGGCCATCGCGTTGGCGGGTCCCGGGTCCGTGGAGGGGTCGTCGAATTCGGTCAGCATGGCCAGGGCCCGCGTCAGGTTTCCCTGGAACCGGGCGTCGTCGGGCGCACGCAGCACTGCCTGCTCCATGGCGGCCACGCCGCCACGCAGGTCCCCGGCCAGCAGGAGCGTGAGGCCGAGACCGTTGAAGCCCCAGGCGACGACCGGCTGCGGCGCCTGTTCGTCGGGCTCGGTCAGCCTGGCGAAACTCTTGCGGGCGGCTTCGAGCTGCCCGGCGGACAGGGCGGCTCGACCGTGCGCCAGGAGTGCCGCGTGGCGCTCCTCCGGTCGTCTTGCGTTTGCCAGGGCCGCCAGGTACCACCGTGCCGCCTCGGCGGACTCCCGGTTCGCCACGGCGGCGTCGCCCAGCCCCATGCGGGCGTCGACGGAGTCGGAGTCGACCTGGAGTACACGCCGGTAGAGCCGCCGGGCCGTCTCCACCTGACCTGCATCCAGCGCGGCCCGCGCCATCGGCAGGACGGCGCGTTCCATTTGCTCCGCCCGTGGCCGCTCCCGCTCCTGGGGGAGGAGCGAGCAGGCGGCCCCGAGCATCGCACACACTGCAAGAGCGATGGCGCGAGACACGTATCAGGAAGCCGCGCGGCTTTTGGACGAAATGGCCGCGCAGTATAATCGCAAGCCGGCGGTTTCACGATGTCCCGCGCTGGGCAGTCGGGTGCGCCCGGCTTGCCGTACCTGGCGCCGAAACCGCGTTTCGAAGTAGTAGTTGGAAAGGCCATGACGCCGGTTGCGCGATCGTGGTCGGTGCGTGCGTATGGCCGTCCTCTCGGGGTACGTGCTCGGGGGTAGGTGGTCGGGGGTAGGTGGTCGGGGGTAGAAAAATGGCGCAATCGATCCGACATCGCCGCGGCGGCCAGTTCCAGCCGCGGGCCGCGCGGCCGCAGGCCGAGGACGGCGCCCCCGAGGCCGCGGCGTTCAGCCGGTTCGAGGCGATCGTGCCCTGGTACCACGGGCGCGTGCTCGAGGCGCTCGACTCGCAGAGCGCGTCGACGCTGAACGACGACGAACTCACCGAGCTCGTGACCAGCATGCTCTACAGCCTCGAGAGCGCGCCCGACGCGCCGCCGGTGGGGGGGACCCACGCGGCGCTCGCGAAGCGGCTGGTGGACGAGATGCGGGGGCTCGGGCCCCTCGGACCGCTGCTTCGGGACCCGGAGGTCAGCGACATCCTCGTCAACGGCCTGGGGTCCGTGTACGTGGAGCGGCGCGGCCGGCTGTCGCGGGTCGAGGTGCGGTTCCGCGACGTCGACCACCTCACCCAGATCGCGCAGCGGATCGCGCAGGGGGTGGGGCGCCGGGTGGACGAGCTCAGCCCGATGTGCGACGCGCGGCTGCGGGACGGTTCACGGGTCAACATCATCGCGCCGCCGCTCGCCATCGACGGTGCGGCGATCTCGATCCGGCGCTTCCGCAAGGGCGGCTTCACGGTCGAGGAACTCGCCCGCAACGGGGCGATGCACCGGGACATGGCGACGATGCTAGAGGTGGCGACGCGCGCCCAGTTGAACGTGGTGGTGTCGGGCGGTACGGGGGCCGGCAAGACGACGATCCTGAACGCGCTGTCGGGCAACATCGCGCCGGAGGAACGTGTCGTGACGCTGGAGGACGCGGCGGAGCTCAGCCTCGTGCAGCCGCACGTCGTCCGCCTCGAGACGCGGGCGCCGACGTCGGAGCACGTGGGTGAGATCAGCATGCGCGACCTCCTGAAAAACGCGCTCAGGATGCGCCCCGACCGGATCATCGTGGGGGAGGTGCGGGGTCCGGAAGCGCTCGAAGCCCTGCAGGCGATGAACACCGGTCACCCGGGCTCCATGTTCACCGTGCACGCCAACAACCCGCGGGACACCATCAGCCGTCTCGAATACCTCGTGATGATGGCGTCTGGCGAGATTCCGCTGTCGGCGATCCGCAACCAGGTCGTGTCGGCCGTCGACCTGATCGTGCAGGTGGCACGGTTCAAGGACGGACGGCGGCGCATCGTGTCCATCACGGACGTGGTCGGGCTCGAGGGCGACGTGCCCGTGCTCGAGGACATCTGGTCCTACGATGTCGGGGCCGACCGCTTCGAGTGCAGCGGAGGGCGGCCGTCGTTCACGGAGCGGGTCGAGGACCTCGGGTTCGGCGACCTGCTGAAGGCCGGCCTGGGCCGCCCCCGGGCCGGGGCGTAGAGCACGTCGGGCGTGGAGAACACCCTCATAGTCATCGCCGCCGTCCTGGTCGGCCTCGTCACGATCGGCGCTTCCGCACTCGGCGCGCTGCGGACGCGGTCGCGCGTCAGGCGGCGGTTGGGGCTCTTCGCCGACATGCTGCAGGCCGACGAGGCCGGCACGGTGGCGGTCCCGGAAGCGCAGGAAGGGGTCAGCGAACCGAAGAGCGCGCTCGTGGCGATGCTGGAGCGGCGCTATCCCCTCTCGGGGGGTGTCCGCACGGCCGCGATCGCAACGGTCACGGCCGTCGTCGCCTGCGCTACGCTGGTCCCGCTGCTGTCCTTCTTCGGCCTGTCCGGTCCCCTGGCCACGCTTCTGGCGCTCGCCATCGGGGGCGCGTTCGGCTGGAGCGTGGGACTGATGCTCGAGACGGCGAAGCGCAACGCCTTCAACGACCGCTTCCTGCCCGCGATCGAGGACTTCCAGCGGATGGTCTACTTCGGGATCGCGACCGGCCAGGCGTTCTCGTCCGTTACGGCCGCTGCGGAGGAGCCGCTCGCGGGGTCGCTCAGGAACATCCAGCTCCAGGCGGAGTTCGGCGTGCCGCTGGCGGCCGCCATGGAGCGCGAGGCGCGACGGGTGCGCGTGAGCGAGCTCGCGATGCTGTCCGCCATCATGGGGACGCAGGCGCGTACCGGCGGCAACCTGTCAGAAGCCGTGGCCAACCTCGCCGACATGCTCAGGGAACGCCTCGACAACCGCGCACGGATCAAGGCCTCGACGGCGGAGTCGCGGATCACGCTGATCATCCTGTCCGCGGTCCCCGTGCTCGCCGTGTCCATCCAGGCCGCGCTGCAGCCGGCGCTCGTGGACGTGCTCCTCGGCGAAGCCCGCCACCTGCTCGGCATGGGCGCCGGCCTGATCGTCGCGGGCCTGGTGGTCTCCTGGCTGATGATTCGGAGCGCCCAGCGATGACGGGGACCGATATCGTCATGCTGGCCGCCATCCTCGGCGTGGGCGGCGCTGTTTTCTCGCTGCTGGCGGTCTTCGTCCAGCGCGTCCGCATGACGCGCCGCCTCCGGCTGGCGACCGGTGGCGGCGTCGGGACGGGGGTCGACGCGCGGGTGGCGGCCGGCGTGCGCAGTGGGGCGAGCCGGGTGGCCGCGTCGTTGGGCGGGCTGATGCCGCTCAACGAGGACGATCGCGAGAAGATCGCGGTTGGGCTCGAACGCGCGGCGATGCGGTCCGAGAACGCGGTCGCCGTGGTGCTCGGGCTCAAGTTCGCCTGCATCATCGTCGGGCTGGCCGTGGGCCTCGCCGTGCTGCCGCCCCTGTGGCCGGGCCTGCTCGGGTGGGGGATCGGCCTGGTCGGCGGGCTGCTCGGCGGGGTGATGCTCAACCTCCTGCCGGAACTCGTGGTGACCCGGATCGCCGCGGCGCGTTTCCGGCGCGTGCACGGCGGGCTGGCGGACGCGTTCGACCTGATGATCGTGTGCCTGGAGTCCGGCCTGACCTTCGATCGCGCGCTGCGGCGGACCGTGGACAACCTCAAGACCTTTCAGCCCGACCTGGCCAAGGAGCTCGGTCAGGCCTCGCTCGACATGAGCGTGCACGGACGCACGCGGCAGGATGCGCTCGGCAGGCTGGCCGCGCGGCTGGACAGTCAGGACTTCAGGGACCTCTCCGTAACCGTCGCGCAGAGCGAGCGCCATGGCACGCCCCTCGCGGACGCCCTGCGCAAGCTCGCGAGTTCGATCCGCGTGCAGAGCATCTCGCGCATGCAGGAGAAGATGGGACGTCTGCCCACACTCCTGATCGTGCCGTCCATCGCCTTCCTGCTGCCCGGGATCATGGTGATCGTGGGTGGACCGGCGTTCGTGCAGATGACGACCAGCCTGGGGAACGTCGGGTCGTAGCGCGGCCTGCTGCTCCGCAGGCGTGTGGGCCGGGACTCGCCGCTACTGCTTGGACATGAGCGAGCACTGCACGATTTTCCGCATGTCGACGCCGCCGCTCACCTCGGTCGCGGTGCCGAAGAAGGCGTGGGCGCCGATGATGCCGAGGAGCGCTTCGGAGGCGGATGCCACGTACGCATCGTCCCTGAGCAGGTGGGTGTAGTCGTCGATCGGCTGCGTATAGAGGCGCTGGAACGTCGCGTGCAACACGGTGCGCGTGCCGGGAATCGTGCGCGGGCCGTTGCCGTGCCAGACGGATCCGTCCCAGGCCACGACGGAGCCTTTCTCGGCCTCGACCGGAATGGTCACGGGGTCGGTGATCTCGTCGCGGCGCGGATGCCGGCGCAGGCGCTGTGAACCGGGGACCACGCGGGTGGCGCCTCCGGCCTCCGTCATGCCCTCGCAGGGAATGCAGAACGTCAGGAAGAGGTTGTGCGCGGGGAACGGAGCCGGGATCCAGTTCTGGTCGGCATGCATGAACAGGCCGGCGTCGCCCTGACGCTTGACGGAACCCTTGATCTGACCGGCGCGGAAACCCATGCCGACGCTCGCCTCGGCGACCGCGAGGATCTTCGGCAGCGTCACGACCCGGTCCACCACGGGATGACGTCCGAGGAGCATGGCGGCGGCGATCCCCCTGGCCTCGCCCTCCGACCGATCCGCGAACGTGTGGATGACCTCGCGCAGTTCATCGAGCAGAGGCGGTGGCGCGGCATCCTTGACGACGGTGTAGCCGCGGTCGCGGAGGTCTTCGATGCAGCCCCACAGGTCGAGCTCGTCGATACGGGGCTTGAGCGACTCCGACACGTGGTACGGCGGGAGCGTCGCCATGAAGTGATCGGGCTCGCTCTCCTTCCTTGGCGGAGCGGACGTCGATGTTTCCGGTTCGGCCACGATTGGTATCCTCTTGCGAAGCAGCATCGGAGTCGGCGCGCGAGCACGCTGCCGCGCTCGTGAAGCGGCCATAGCCTAATCCATCCCGGGATATCGGAAGCCGGTGGGACGCGGTGACCGAGGATGGCGACGAACGCCGAAGGAGCACGACAGCATGTCCGCACAGACGATCCAGACGCCCGACCAGCAGGCGCTGGCGCGCACGTTGGCCACCATCGACCGGCTGGGCTTGAATCAGAACCTGATCGAACTCGACGCGCAGGGCTACACGATCGTTCGGGGCGTGCTGTCCGGGAACCAGGTCGAACGCGCGAAGAAAGCGATCCTGAAGCGGGTCGAAGCGCGCATCGGCAAGCCCGTCGATCCCGACAGGGCGACCGACGAGGACTTCCAGAGCCCCATGGGCACGAGCCTCGACAACGTCGGCTACGTCCTGTACGACGACGAGGTGTTCGAGGAGATCCTGATGGCCGAGCAGCCGCTGGCCCTGGTCAGCTACCTCGTCGGCGAGAGCTGCCTGGTCTCCAGCATCAGCTGTTTCTTCAAGGGTCCTGGCCCGACGGGCGTGCTCCCGCTGCACGCCGACACGCTGGGACCGCAGCCGTTTCCGACCTACGCCCAGACGGCCAACATCAACTACGCGCTCACCCCGTATAGCCGCGAAGGGGGCGCGACCGCGATCGTGCCGGGCAGCCACAGGCGCGCGCGCCAGCCGTCGTTCTCGGAGATGGCGCTGAGCGGGGATCAGGCCAATCCCGAGGCCATACCGCTCGACATGGCGCCCGGGGACTGTGCGGTGTGGCACGGCCACACCTGGCACGGGTCATACGAGCGGCAGATCCCGGGCATCCGGATGAACCTGGCCCACTACTTCGCGCGGCATCATGTCGCTGTTCAGGAGCGTCACCGGGGAGAAGTGCCCCCGGAAGTGCTGGAGCGCCGCGCGAACGATGAGCGCTTCCGCCGCCTGCTGGGCCTCGATCACCCTTACGGGTGGGGCGAGGAAGGACCCGATGCCGCGAAGATGATGCACACGCCGACGGGTTGGTACGACTAGATCACGTCCACGCGTGAATTCGAGGCGGGACGGGACGAGCCCGTCCCCTACGGGCTCTCCCAGCGGGCTCTCTGTTGCGTGTCCAGGGAAGCGTCCGCGATGTAGGACGCTCGATCGAGCACCAGGGATTGGCGCTCGTCGGCGCGGTAGACCGGCCACTCCGGTAGCCCGCCGCCATTCGGGTTCCCAGTCCTCGCGAACGCGAGCACGGTGTCGGACCATTTCCGGGCGAGTTCCGCGACCGCCGGATCGTTGCCGTCGTGCATGACGATGCCGGGGAGGTCGGGGCGGCTGAAGGAGTTGAAGGTGAACGCGATCTCGGAGGCATGCGTGGCCCCGAGGGAACCTTCCCTGATGGTGGTGGGCACGTCGAAACGGTACAGCCATCCGCAGTCGTTGGCGGCGGTGGCCGCCGCCGCGGCCGTGATGGAGGCACGGCGGAACATGTCGTTCCAGACGTGCTCGAAGCGTCGGGTGGCGGACGCGTCCGGATAGGCGGTCCGCAGGCGTTCGAGGTACGCGGTCGGGTCGGCGCCATCGAGGGCCATGGCCGCGATCATGGGGGTGATCGCCTCGTGACCCTCTTCGGGCACGGCCAGGGACAGCAGCGTGCCCTCGTTCGCGTTGGAACCGGCGATGTAGGGTACGCAACGCGCGCCGTGCTCCGCGATTGCCTGCGTGGTGGGGCGCGTGACGATCGTCCCGTCGACGACGGCGCCGAACGGCAGGGCGCTGGCCATCTGGACGTTGAGGAGTTCCTCGCCATCAAGGGAGGCCAGCTTGTCCAGCAGGCCGTCGGTGCCGACACCGAGGTGCTCCGCCAGGGACGTCGCGATCGGAATCGGCGGCGTCGTGGCCATGGTGCCGGAGTGGGCGATCGCCCTGTGATAAAGGCCGTCGGCCGAGGGTGCCGCGATGAGGCAGTTCACCGAAGCGCCGCCGGCGGACTCGCCAAAGATGGTCACGTTGCCCGGGTCACCGCCGAAGTCGCCGATGTTCTCCGCTACCCACCTGAGCGCGAGCACCTGGTCTCCGATTCCGTTGGACGCGGAGCCCCGGTAGTCGTCGCCGTAGGCGGAGAGGTCGAGAAAGCCGGGAAACCCCAGCCGATAGTTGATGGTGACCACCACGACATCGCCCTGGGCGGCCAGTGCGGTGCCGTTGTAGTCGTAGCCGGAACCGGAGCCGAAGGCGCCGCCGTGAATCCAGAACAGGACCGGCCGCCGGCCGTCGTCGCACCCCGGCGTGTAGATGTTCAGGAACAGGCAGTCTTCCGCGCGCGAGTACTCGACCGGGTCGCGCTCGAGGAGCTCGGTGAAGATGCCCTCCGGTTGCGGTTGCCAGGAACGGTGGCGGATCTTCGTCGCGTCATAGGTCCCTGCCAGGGCCCCGCCATCCGCGCCGCCTTGAAGCGGAGGTCTCCGATGGGGGCCTGTCCGTAGCGGATCCCCCGGAAGACCCGGATGTCGCCGTCGGCGACGCCTTCGATCGCGCCGCGGCGCGTGTTGACCTTGGTCATGGTGAGTCTGCTCCCGATACTGCAACTGCTCGGACGCCGCGCGGCTGGCGCGGGCGACCATGGAGGAGGCGCTTGTCGGCTGGGGTCAGCGGCCGCGGATTCCGCGCCGCCCCTTCCAGCGATTGGCGTTGCCGTTCACCGGAGCCGCGCTGTCTGGTGATTCTGCCGCCGGCGAGGCCGGCCCCGGTGCGGTGGCGGATCCCGGCCGCTTGGCGGGCCGCCGCGTGCCTTCCTGGACCCGGCGCAGGGTACGGCGCATGGCCACCCAGCCGAGGCCCAGGTTCGCGGTCCTGTCCGTGATCAGCATGAGCACGGTCTGCTCGTTGCCGGGCACGATGGACATGAAGTGGTAGCTGTCCTCCGTCGTGGTCTGGATCTCCTCGACGAAACCCGTGTCCCCGGAAGGCCCGGCGGCCTTCCCGCCCATCGCCGACTCGAGCTGGTGATTTACCTCGCCCCGGAAGTACTCGGCGCCCGCGGCCGAGAGGATCTCCATGGCGCCGCTGTCGACGAGCGTGTCCGAGGTGACCTTCATCGCAAGAGGCAACCCCGTTCCGAGATCGACCAGCGCGCAGCCGAGGGCGCCGTCGACGTCTTCCATAATCTCTTCGCAGATGTCCTGCAGTCTCATTGGGCATGACCTCCTGTCGACCGTGGAAACGCCGCTGCGGGTCCGGGTGATTTCACAGGTCGGCCCCGATGGCTTCGCCGTGCTGGCTGTAGTCGAGGCCCTCGACCTCCTGTTCGGGGGTCACGCGCAGGGTCGTGAACAGGCGGATGAGGTACAGGATCACCACCGTGCCGAAGGCGCTCCAGGCGGCCACCGCCAGCACCCCCTCGAGCTGGATCCACACCTGCCAGAAGTTGCCGTCCACCGCCCCAGGCGCGTTGCCGATCTCCTCCAGCGCGAACACCCCCGTCAGCACCGCGCCGAGCAGGCCCCCCACGCCGTGGATGCCGAACACGTCCAGCGCGTCGTCGTAGCCCAGGCTGTACTTCAGCCACGCGCACGCCCAGCAGCAACTGAAACCGGCGATCACGCCGATCGCGATCGCCCCCGCCGGCGACACGTAGCCAGCCGCCGGCGTCACCGCCACCAGCCCCGCCACCGCACCCGACACCAGCCCCACCACGCTCGGCTTCTTCAACACGGACCACTCGTAGATCATC
>JAJDTI010000063.1 GCA_022827245.1 Pseudomonadales bacterium
CGCTGGCCCTCGCTCATCTCCTTCGTCTGGTAGGTGAACCACCAGAGTTCGGTCTCGAGCGGTCCCCGCGGGATGCGCAGGCAGACCTGCGGACTCGTCGAGACCCAGAGGTTCGGGAAGATGTTCGGATGCCCGAAGGACCTGCGGCCGACCGGACCGAGGGCCTCCTCCGCCGACGCCCTGCGGCGCCGGGCCACCATGGCGTCGTACCAGACGCTGCGCTCCCCCGCGTCCAGGCGCGCCACGGACTCCTCGTACTGCCGTTCGGTGATCCCCGGGCCCGAGATGCCGTGGCCGTACTCTCCGAGCAGCACCATCTGGTCCATGGGCCCGAGGAACTCTTCGTCGAACAGCCCCGCGCGCAGGGAGGACCCGTGGGAGACGCCGACGTGGTACCAGTCGTGGACGTTGTCGACGGCGAGTTTCCAGTTGCAGCGCACGCGGTTCTTCTGCACGCCGTCCAGGAACTCCACCTCGCCCTGCGCCGCCATGAAGTCGAGGCCGAGCCGCCCGACCCAGCCGAGGTAATCCTCGAGCGGCGGCGCCGTGGCGTCGAGCGTCGCGAAGACGAAGCCGTGGTAGCTCGCGACCTGGGCCGCCGCCGTCATCCCCCAGGCCCGCTTGTCGAGGTTGCCCCGGTAGAAGACCTCTTCCTTCGGCATGCCGACGAGCGCGCCGTCTAGGTCGAAGAGCCAGCCGTGATACGAGCACATGAAGCGCTTCGCGTTGCCGAGCTCGGCGCGGCACACCTTGTTGCCCCGGTGCGGGCAGGTGTTCAGCAGCACGCGGACGGCGCCGTCCCGCCCCCGGACGGCGACGACCTCGTCCTCGCCGATCCAGTTCGTGAAGAAGTCGCCCGGTTCGGGGACCTGGGACTCGTGGCAGATGAAGTTCCACGCCCGGGCGAAGATGCGCTCGAGCTCCTCGCGGTAGATGTCCTCGTCCGCGAAGATGCTGCGGTCGAGGACACCCGTCGCGACGTCGAAGTAGTCGTGTTCCGTCACCGCCGACATCCCGGTCTTCCCGCGCTCAGTAGCGCCCGCCGAGCTTCGCGTGGTCCCAGGTCACGTACCGCTCCGGGGTGAACTTGAGGAGCACGCGCTTGTTCGCCCGCGGCGCCACCTCCTCGCGCAGCTTCGCGAACTCCTCCGCCGAGAGTTCGCGGTCGCCGACGTTCACGTCCACCATGGCGTCGATGACCTGCTCCGGGTCGTCGATGATCTCCGTCGTCGCGTAGATGAGGACGCCCTTCAGCTTCGCGTACTCCTCGCCGCTCTCGACGAGCAGCGTCGCCTTCGGGTCCCGGCGCCAGTTCATCACCTTCTGGCTCTTGCCGAAGGTCGAGCAGTAGAGACAGCCGTCGCCGTCGACCCAGAACCACATCGGCATCGCGTGCGGATACCCGTCGCGCCCGTTCGAGACGATGATGAGCGTCCTCTCCGTGGCCAGGTAGTCCCGGATCTCGTCATCGGTGAGCTGGATCAGTTCGCGGCGCGACGGCATGGAAACTCCCGTGGTATGCGACGGAAGGGAACTTACCCGAAACGCGCCCTGTTTTCGTCCCCGCGGCGGTGAAAGCCATGGGAATGACTGTTGATATAGCTATACTGTACCGCTATGAAGACCATACAAATGACGATGGAGAGCGAGCTCGTAGAACGCATCGATGCCCGGGTGAAGCGGCTGGGCACGTCGCGTTCCGCGTTCGCCAGGGAAGCGTTGAGGGAGGCACTCAGCCGTCAGGAAGAGAAGGAACTCGAAGAGCGCCACGTCGCCGGATATCGGCGTGTGCCCCCCGTGCCGGGCGAGTTCGACATTCCGGAATCCGACCACGCGTGGGGTGACGACGCCTGGAGCGATGGCTAGCAGAGTGTCGGACTTCGCGGGAGAGCGCGATGCCCGACGCCGTGCTGGAACGGCTTTGGGCCGGGGCCAGAGCCGGCGCCCGCCAGGGCGACGGCTCTGGTGGCGTTGATGCTTCGCGGCGAAGTCCGCTGGTATCGGTTCGCCGCCCCGGACAAGCGTCGTCCCGTCGTGATCCTGACTCGCGACTCCATCATCGCGAGCCTTGGCGAGGTGACGGTCGCGCCGGTCACCACGCATATCCGGGACATCCCGAGCGAGGTCGTCCTGTCTCCTGGCGACGGCATGCCGCGCGAGTGCGCGGTCAACTGCGACCACGTGCAGACCGTGCCGCAAGCGCGACTGGGCGCCACGATCACGCGCCTGTCGGAGGAAAAGATGTCGGGGGTTTCGGCAGCGTTGCGCTTTGCTCTCGACCTCGGATGAGCGCCAGGAGCTTGCGCCGTAGGAGTTTCGCGTCAGCGAAACTCCAAACGCGACCGTTAGGTCGCGCCAGCAGAGCGGGGCCTGTCAGGCTTCGGATCGGACGATTCATCCGAACTCGGCCCGGATCGCCGCCCCGTGTTCGTCAAGGGCGGGGATCGCCACGTCCTCGGGCAGGTCTCGCGCGGCGTCCGGGTGCGCCGGCAGGGCGACGTCTCCCGTTTCGCTGCCGACCGTCCAGCGCCGTAGCGCGGGGTGTGACGACAGGCCCGCGAGATCGTTGACCGCGCCGTAGGCGATGCGGGCTTCGCGCAGGCGGGTCTCCATCTCTTCCCGTGTGTGTCCCGCGAAAAACGCCGCCACCGCGCCGTCCACCTCCGGGCGAAGCCTGACGCGGTCCCCGTTGGTCGCGTACTTCGGATCCGCCGCCAGGTCCGGCCGCTCCATGGCCCTGGCCGCGAGGTCGCGCCATTCGCGGTCGCTCTGGATCGAGATGACGAGCGTCACGCCGTCGGCCGTCTCGAAACCGCCGTACGGGGCGATGGACGGGTGCGCGAGGCCGACGCGGTCCGGGCCGCGCTCGGTGTAGTCGTGGTGCAGGAGCGGGACGGCCATCCAGTCGGCGATCGTGTCGAAGAGCGAGAGCTTGACGGCCTTGCCGCGGCCCGTGCAGGCGCGTTCGAAGAGCGCCTCGGTGATCGCGAGCGCCGCCGAGACGCCCGTCGCGATGTCGCAGACGGAGATCCCGACCCGGCCGTACTCCCCCGGCGGCCCCGAGACCGACACCAGGCCCGACTCCGACTGGACGAGGAGGTCGTACGCCTTCATGCCCGCGTACGGGCCTTCCTCCCCGTAGCCCGAGATGTCGCACGTCACGAGCCGGGGGAACCGCGCGCGCAGGTCCTCCGACCCCAGGCCCGAGCGCGCCGCGGCCCCCACCGCGAGGTTCTGGATGAAGACGTCCGCCTGCGCGAGGATGCGGTGGACCAGCGCCCGATCGTGCGGGTCCTTGATGTCGACGGCGAGCGACTCCTTGCCCCGGTTCAGCCACGCGAAGTAGCTCGACTGGCCGTTCGCGGCCGTGTCATAGCCGCGGGCGAAGTCCCCCTCGGCACGCTCGAGCTTGATGACGCGGGCGCCCGCGTCCGCAAGCCGGCACGACGCCATGGGCGCCGCCGCGGCCTGTTCGAGCGTGACGACCAGGACGCCGTCGAGGGGACCGGCCACGGCGCCGCTCAGTCCGGTTCGCCAGGCAGGCGGAGGTCGAAGTACGTCCCCGTCGTCTCCGGCGACGAAAGCTCCGGCGGCGCCTGTTCCCGGTAGTCGATGAGTATCCGGTACACGATGCCGTGGGCGTTGTAGAGCAGCGCGTTGCGGAACACGTACTCCTCGTCCGCCTCCTCGGCGCGCTTCAGGAGGTTCTCGAACGTCTGCGCGAAGTGGTTCGAGTGCCGGGCGCGGATCGGGGTGCCGTAGAAGAAATCGTAGCGCAGTGACTCGTCCGGCGTGAGCTGGTAGAAGTAGATGATCTCCCGCGAGAAGACCTCGGTGTCGTTGGCGCTCAGCTCCTTGAACAGGCGGCCCTGTTCCTCGACGCTCACGGTCCCGCCCGCGTCCGCGTCCGCGGCCTGGCTCGAGATGTACAGCAGTCCCGCGATGGCCCCGAGCTGCGCGCGTATCTGGCCCGCCAGCTCGACGTAGGCCTGCTGCCGGGCGTGCACCTCGCTCGCCTTCAGGCTCTCCGTCTGCAGGGCCGTCTGCCGGTTGGCGATCCGGATCTCCTCGTGCTGGGCCCGCAGCGCGCGGCTGGCCTCGTGCAGTTCGCGCTGCTGCAGGAAGTAGCCGATGACGAGCCACAGGAACGCGAGCGGCGCGAAGGCGCCCTCGAGGAAGCTGCCGAGGTTGTCCGCGGGCAGCGAGATGAACTCCTCGAAACCCTGCGCTACTACGTACGCGAGCGCGAGCAGCAGGTAGACGGCGGTCGCACCGACGCCGAGCCAGACGCGCCAGTCGAGCTTCATGGCCGCTTGTGGATCACCCCGTCCTTCATGACGAAGTGCACCTTGCCGACCAGCGCGATGTCCTCGAGGGGATCCCCGGGCATCGCGACGATGTCGGCGAGCATCCCCGGTTCGAGGCGGCCGAGTTCGTCGCTGCCGAGCAGGTCCGCCGCCGCGACGGTCGCCGACCGGAACGCGTCCATCGGCGGCATGCCGGCCTCGACCATGTAGACGAACTCGCGCCAGTTGTCGCCGTGGGGCGACACGCCGCTGTCCGTGCCGAAGGCGATGGGGACCCCGGCGCGCCAGGAGCGGGCGAAGGTGCCCGCGATCAACGGCCCGATGGCGGCCGCCTTCGGGCGGATGAGCTCCGAGAAGTAGCCGTCGATCTCCGCCTTCTCGGCGACGAACTTGCCGGCCATGATCGTGGGAACGTGGTACGTGCCCCGCTCCTTCATCAGTTCCACGACCTCGTCCGTCATGTACGTGCCGTGCTCGATGGAGTGCACGCCGCCGAGGACCGCGCGCTTCATGCCTTCGGGGCCGTGTGCGTGGGCGGCCACCTTGAAGCCGTAGTCCGCCGCGGCCGCCACGATAGCCTCGACCTCCGCCACCGTGAACTGCGCGTTCTCGCCGCTCCTGGCCTCGCTCAGCACACCCCCGGTCGCCGTGATCTTGATGAGGTCGGCGCCTTCCTTGTAACGGGCGCGTACTCCCTTGTAAGCGTCGTCCGCGCCGTTGACGACACCGTCGGTCGGCCCCAGGTCGCGCGTCAGTTCCTGGTTGACGCCGACGTTCGGGTCGGCGTGGCCGCCGGTGGTCGCGAGGCTCTTCCCCGCCGTGTACACCCGCGGACCGACGATCCAGCCGCCCTCGATGGCGCTGCGCAGCGCCTGGACGACGCGCTGATACGTGCCGAGGTCGCGCACGGTGGTGAAACCGGCCATGAGCGTCCGCTCCGCGTAGCGTGTCGCCCGCAGGGCCGCGTCCGCCGGGTCCAGCCGGAAACGGTCGACCGCGGAGGTCGGCGACTGCTGCGAGGACAGGTGCACGTGCATGTCGAGCCAGCCCGGCATGACGGTCGCGCCCGTCAGGTCCACGACCTCGTCGTCCTCGCCGGGGGCCACGTAACCAGGCGCCAGCTCCGCAATCCGGTTTCCCGTGACGCGGACGGTGACCGTTTCCCGGACTTCGCCGGCGGCCGTGTCGAGAAGCCGTCCCGCATGAACGAGCACGTCCGCCGATGCGGCCGTTCCCACGGCCCAGACGATGGCCGCGCCAACGGCTCCCCGCCAAAGCACGGGGCGCTCCCTCATGCGGGTTCCTTCATACCCATGATGGACGGCAACTGCGTGCGCAGGCCGATCGCGTCCTCGATGTCGACCTGGAAGGCGATTCCCGTGCCCGGCTCCGCGTCAAACTCGCCCGCTTGGCCGATGGCGATCAGGATCTCGTGCGCCCGCGCCGCCGACACCAGGAACAGCAGCACGTTGCGGCTCGTGCTGAGGTCGAGACCCAGGAAGGTCTTCTGCGGCTTGAGTCCTTCGCCGCGGACCCCGGTGACCACGGTGGCCCCCGTCGCGCCGGCCGCACGGGCGGCGTCGATCACCGCGTCGGTGCGCTCGTCGTCGACCAGCGCGAAGATCAGTTTCAGCTTCATGCTGCATCCTCGATGGAACGTTTGGCTTGGCGCCGGCGGGCGATCCAGGACGCTGCCATGGAATAGCCCAGTACCGACATGATGGGGAAGACGCTCGCGAAAGCAATGAGCCCGAACCCGTCGATCAGCGGGCTGCGGCCCGGCACGTTGGCCGCGAGGCCGAGGCCGAGGGCCGCGACGACCGGTACCGTGACCGTGGAGGTCGTCACGCCGCCGCTGTCGTACGCGAGCGGAATGATGGTCTTGCTGGCGCGGAAGGTCTGCGCGATCACCACCACGTAGGCGGCGATGATGTACCACGGCAGCGGCGTGCCGGTGACGATGCGGAAGCAGCCGAGGGACACGCCGACGGCGACGCCGACGGCCACCGCGATGCGCAGCCCCCAGGCGCCGATCGCGCCGCCGGAGACCTGCTCGGCCTTCAGCGCCACGGCGATCAGGGGCGGCTCCGCCACGGTCGCCGCGAAGCCGATGGCGGCGGCGAAGACGTACACGAGGATGTAGTCGCGCCAATCGACCTCCAGAGTCACCTCCAGAGCAACCCCCGCAGCCACCCCCGCTTCCGCGGACACGTCGCCGACGCTCGCCTCGGTCAACTGGCGCGCCATCGTCTCGCCGATGGGAAAGAGCGCCTGCTCGAGGCCGATCAGGAACAGGGCGAGGCCGAGCAGCACGAGGACAAAACCGGTGACGATGCCGCGCAGGTTCGGCGGGCACTGCCGGAGCACGACCAACTGGAAGATGACGAGAATGGCGACGATCGGCGCCACGTCGAACACGGTGCCGGCCACCGTGTCGAGGAAGCCTAAGACGAAATCGACGACGGCGTTCACGCGACCAGGCCGAAGGTGAGCACGAAGATCATCGGGTTCAGGCACGCGAAGGCGATCAGGCCGAAGCCGTCGGTCATCGGGTTGCGGCCCTTGATGGCGCTGGCGAGGCCGACGCCGAGCGCCGTCACGAGCGGCACCGTGATCGTGCTGGTGGCCACCCCGCCCGCGTCATAGGCGACCCCGACGATCTCGTCGGGCGCGAAGGCGGTGAGCGCCGTGACGAGCACGTAACCGCCGATGATGAACCGGTGAATGGCCCAGCCCTTCACGATGCGCAGGACGCCGAGGACGATGGCGACGCCGACGGACAGGGCCACCACCATGCGCAGGTTGAACGCGTAGTCGCCCCGCGCGGCTTCGTCCGCGGCGATGGCGCCCGCCTCGGAGGCCACGTCGGCGGCTTCGGCGGCAATGGCGATCAGCGCGGGCTCCGCGACCGTCGTGCCGAACCCCAGGCAGAAGGCGAACGCGAGGAGCGCCGTCACGCTGCCCTTGCGGGCGAACGCGTGCGCGATGGTCTCGCCCAGGGGGAAGAGCCCGCTCTCGAGGCCCTGGATGAAGAGCGTCAGGCCCACCACCACGCAGACGAGGCCGACGAACACGCTGCCGAAGTTCGGGAAGGGCTGCTGGAGCACCACGATCTGGAAGAACGCGATGACCCCGATGATGGGCGCGAGGTCGCGCAGGGCGTCGACGACGCGGCGCGAGAGGGCGACGACAGGGGCCTTCATACGGCCTCCCCGGTGGCTTGGCGCAGCACCGGGTCCGAAGGGCCGAAGACCGCCCTCCTCCTATTGCAACCTATTGAAAGCACAGGGAAAACGAGATTGTCGGTATACATCCGACAAGCGCATGGCGATAATAGCATGCTTTGTGTCGCGCAAAGGCGCGGGGGAAGACGTGGCGGAGCCAGCGACCAACATCGCGCAGTTGACCGAGTCGGTGGAGTCCTTGAAGGACAGCTTCGAGACCCACCGCTACATCTGCAGCGACCAGATCTCCACCGCCGTCTACCTCGCCTACCACCTGCGCAAGCCCGTCCTGATCGAGGGGCCCCCGGGGGTCGGCAAGACCGAACTGGCAAAGACCACCGCCGAGATGTTCAGCCTGCCGCTCATCCGCCTGCAGTGCTACGAGGGTCTCGACGAGGCGAAGGCCATCTACGAGTGGAAGTACGGCAAGCAGCTCCTCTACACCCAGGTGCTCAAGGAGACCCTGGACGAGGTGCTGCAGGGCGCCCAGGGGTTCGCCGAGTCCGTCACCCGCCTGCACGAGTTCGGCGACATCTTCTTCTCGGAGGAGTTCCTCGAGCCGCGGCCCCTGCTGAAGGCCCTGCGCGAAGAGGACGGCTGCGTGCTGCTGATCGACGAGGTGGACAAGTCGGACCACGAGTTCGAGTCCCTGCTCCTCGAGATCCTGTCGGACTTCCAGGTGTCCATCCCGGAGATCGGCACGGTGAAGGCGAGCCGCGAGCCGCCGATGGTGTTCCTCACCAGCAACAACACGCGCGAGATCTCCGACGCGCTGAAGCGCCGTTGCCTCCACCTCTACATCCCGTTCCCCGACGCGGACCTCGAGCAGCGCATCATCCATGCGCGCGTTCCCGAGATCCCGCCGGAACTCCGCCGGCAGCTCGTGAGCTTCATCCAGGACCTGCGCGACCTCGACCTCAAGAAGGTGCCCGCGATCAGCGAGACCATCGACTGGGCGCGCACCCTGCTGCTGCTGCACACCGAGTCCCTCGACCCGCAGCTCGTGCGCGACACGCTGAACGTGATCCTCAAGTTCCAGGAGGACATCGACAACGTGGACGTCGAGGTGACGACGCTGACGAACAAGGCGTTGAAGGGGTAGGCGACCTTACCTCCCGCAGCCAATGCAAACCTGGGACGATGCGGATGGTCTGTTCCGGAGGATCCTTCGGTCCGGCCGCCTGCTGGGATTCCCCAGCCACCCCCGCCGCCTCGATATCGTGCTCGCGGTGGCTGCCGGCGGGTTGGTCCGGCGGCATCCCTACGCCGAGAAGGAGGTCAACGAGCTGCTCATCGACTGGCTGGCTTCGGTCCGCGCGCGCATCGATCACGTCACCCTGCGGCGGCGGATGGTGGACTGCGGCTTCCTCAAGCGCACCCGGGACGGGTCGCGCTACCTGCTGAACTACGGGCGCGTGGCGGGCGTGCTCGGGGACCCGGCGCCGCGGATCGATGCCGGCGAGATCCTGGCCAGCGTGCTGGCCGAACGTGCGTCGCGCAAGCTCGCCTACAGCCGGGGCGGCATGCACACCGCCCGGTGACGCCCCTGGCGAGTTCCGTCGTCGTAGCTACGCACAGCGAGCCCCCGCTCAGTCCAGGAGGTCACCCGGCGCCGGCTGGCCGGCGTCCCCCGCCCCTCGAACGCGTTCGTCCAGCCACGCCATCTGCTCGCCGATGCGCAGACCCGCCATCGGCACGCGGACGACCACGCCCCGCGCTTCGAGGTCGGGCTGCAGGAACTCCCGGTAGCGCTCTCCGGCGAGCAGTTCCA
>JAJDTI010000058.1 GCA_022827245.1 Pseudomonadales bacterium
AAGGGCTGGAAATCGAGCTGTGCGCCGCTACACTGTGTGTCCAAAGGCTGTTTCCTTTTGTTGGCGTAAGACGTTGATCGCACAGCCCTTATGCCACGGGAAACAGCCTTTTTCCACTACATCGGTGAGTTATCCGGGCTAACGGGCGTCGCGCGCTCCTGAATCCCTGGTCGACGGCTGCGATGCGGTATCCAACCACTCTTTGAATGACTATCATTGAGTGCGTGAATGATTTACGCACACGGGCCTTGGCCGAACCGCTGCGAGTGCATCTCGACACGATGCCTGCCGTTGTGGTGACCGGTGCACGACAGACCGGCAAGACCACGCTCGCGCGAGCGTTCGCGCCCGGGCCACGACGGTTTTTCTCGCTGGACGACTTCGACCTCGTGGAAGCTGCCCAAAGGGACCCCGACAGCCTTTTTCCCGAGGGCGAGCCCGTAACGATCGACGAGATCCAACATGTGCCGGCGCTTCTCCGGACGATCAAGTACAGGATCGATCAGGACCGGCAAGACGGTCCCGGCCGGCCGGGGCAGTTCCTGATCACGGGGTCCGCAAATCTGGCCTTGATGGCCCAGGTATCGGAGTCGCTGGCGGGGCGTGCCAGCTACCTGACGCTGTGGCCGATGACCCGGCGCGAGCAGCTCGGCCTGGGTAGCGCGGGCCGTTGGGGAGATCTCCTGGCCACCCCGGACCGCCAATGGCCCGAGCTCCTGGAATCGGAGCCCGCCAGACCCGCGGACTGGATGTCCGTCGCCAAACGGGGTTGCTTCCCCCACCCGGCCCTGCACTTCACCGATTCCCGGGAACGCTCGATCTGGCTGGACGGGTACATACGCACGTATCTGGAACGCGACCTGACCGCGTTGTCGTCCGTCGCGTCGCTGGTCGACTACCGCCGGCTCATGCGCGCCGTCTGCGTGCGCGTCGGGCAGGTTGCCAACCAGACGGAGATCGGACGTGACATCTCGCTGCCCCAGCCTACGGTGCATCGCTATCTGAACCTGCTCGAAGCCTCGTATCTGCTGCTGAGGCTCCCGGCCTACTCCGTCAACAGGGGCACCCGGCTGATCAAGTCCCCGAAACTGTACTGGGCCGACACCGGTCTCGCGCTCCGATTGGCGAACTCCGAACCGACGCCGGGACACCTCGAGAATCTCGTCCTCTGCGACCTCGTGGCGTGGCGGGACTCGCGACTGGAGCCCGCGGAGATCAGCTATTGGCGCACGGCGCGGGGGGCCGAAGTCGACTTCGTCATGGAAGCCGGCGACACGCTGCTTCCCGTGGAGGTCAAGGCGACGACCAGGCCGCGTCTGCGCGATACCACCCAGTTGCGCGCGTTCCGGCGGGAGTACGCGGAGCAGTCCCGATCGGGTTTGCTGCTGCACGCGGGGGAGACCGTCGAGTGGCTCGCCTCCGACGTCCTCGCCGCCCCTTGGTGGCGCGTGATCTGAGCGGTGCCGTCGAGAACCACCTCGCGTGACTGAAAGGGATAGGGACGATATCATTCCCTTCTCATTCCCCATCGACGAAGCCGATGACGAAGTACGAACCCCTGGCGGAGTTCCTGGGCAGCCATAAGGGGGACTCCTGCACGCTGGCGCTCGCCGAGATCGAGCGGATCATCGCGAAGCCGCTGCCTCGGAGCGCGCGCACGCATCCGGCGTGGTGGGGCAACGACGGAACACACTCGCAGGCTCGGGCATGGATGGAAGCGGGCTGGCGCGCGAGACCGGCTTCCCCGGACCTGGACTCCGTGATCTTCGAGCGGAAAGGGAACACGCATCTGCGGACGACCCTCTCTGGTCCGGATGGCGTCACCGCGCAGGTGGTGGTGCGCGGCCTGGACCGCGCGGTCGTGCGGACTCTGAAGAGACGGGCGCGGGACGCGGGCCGCTCCCTCGAAGCGGAGCTTCGCTTGATCCTGACGCGGGCTGCGCGCCCGAGCCGTGACGTGTTGCTCCGCGAAGCGGATCGCATTCGGGCGCTGACGCCGGGACCTCTCCCGGACAGCACCGCGCTGTTGCGCGCGTACCGGGACAGCCGGTGAGCCGCGTCGTCGACGCAAGCGTCGCCTGCAAGTGGTTCTTTGCCGAAGAGCTCTCCGATGCCGCGCGCACGATGGCCGAGGCGGAGACATCGCTGCTCGCCCCCGACCTGATCCTCGTCGAGTGCGCGAATGTCGCGTGGCAGCGGGTGAGAACCGGGGCTGTCCCGCTCGCCCAGGCCGAGGCGCTTCTGGCCGCCTTGCCACGATGGTTCGACACGTTGACGCCTGCCGGTGAACTGTACGAACAGGCCTTCCGGGTCGCGCACGGGCTCGGTCACCCCGTCTACGACTGCCTCTATCTCGCGCTCGCCGAGCGCGAGGACACGTCGCTGGTCACCGCTGACGAAGCGTTCGTGCGTCGGGTCGCGGACTCGCGTTGGCGGCATCGCGTGGAGGGCCTTGGCACCGCGTGACCGGGAGCTCGGCCAGCCGCCGATAGTGGCCGGTCGTTTCACCCACCGACGGCACTGACTCCCGCGTCCTCCGCCCGTACCCGCAACCCCGTCACCGCGTTCGACAACTGCGACGTGAGTACCCGCGCGCCGTGGTGCAACGCGGCGGAACGGACGAGCAGGCGTTGCGCTCCGTCTTCGCCGGTGGCGGCGCCGACGCGTTCCACCTCCACGCCCGACAGGACGCCGTCGGCGATCAGGAACACCCGCCCTTCGCCGTAGACCGCCTGCACCGGCAGCGCGACGACCCCCGCCACCGGCGGCAACGTCACCGTCAGGCTGACCGCGCGACCGAGGTCCGGCGGCGCCGCGCCCGCGGCGAGGCGGACGAGGCCGTCGACGCCGGACTGTCCGGACCCGACCGCCCCGACGAGGCGCTCGAGTTCGCCGCGGGCCTGTCGGTCGCCGAGGTCCGCGACGACGGGGAGCCGATCGCCGGCGGCGAGCGCGGACTGGACCGCGGGGAGATGCACGTTCGGAATCTGGACGCGGATCTCGAGGGCGCCGTCGTCGTATATCTCGGCGACGGTGGTCCCTGGGGAAACGAGCTCGCCCGGCGCGACCGGGATGCGGGTGACCCGGCCGGGAAAGGGTGCGCGGATGCGCGTGCGTTCGTGGGCGACGCGCGCCTCCTCGAGGGACGCGAGGGCACGCTCGACGTGGGCCGTGGCGCTCGCGAGGCGGTGTTCGAAGTCGGCCACGAGACGGCGCTGCCGGGACAGGGCGATGGCCTGGGCGTGATGCTCCTCGAGGACGGCCTTCAGGGTCTCCTCGGCGATGGTGCGCTGTTCGCGCAACCGCCGGTAGCGGGCCACCTTCTCGGTCGCGAGGCGGTGCAGTTCCTCCTGGTGCGTGAGCACCTCGCGGTCGTCGGCGCCGGCGAGCTTGAGCGCGTCGAGACTCGCGCGCGCATCCACGAGGTCGGACTCGCGGCGGCGGACGAGCAGCGCGGTGTCCGTTCCGTCGAGCTGCACGAGCACGTCCCCGCGGGCGGCCCGGTCTCCTTCGCGTACCCGGAGCGACTCGACGGGCGCCGTGACCAGGGCCGTGAGACGCGCCGTGTTCGGGGTCTCCACGCGGCCGAATAGCCGTACTTCCGGCGAGCGCGTGTCCACCGTGGCGACCAGGCTCGTCACCGGGACCGCCTGGCTCTCCGCGGGCCGGCGGTCCGGCTCCGGCGCGAAGGCGACGAGGGCCGTCGCGGTCAGCATCGTCAGGAGCACGGCGACGACCGGGAAGAGCTTCTTCCGCGGTACGCGGGAGAGCCACTCGACGAGACGTACTAACTGGGTTGGCATTGGTGGGGTCCTCAGGCGGCCCGGGGCTCGGCGCGGCCCATGGCTCTCGCCAGCCGCTCGCTACCGGAGATGACGAGGGAGAGCATCACGGGAATCACGACCAGCACGAGCACCGTCCCGTACGCGAGCCCGAAGCAGATGGCCGCGGCCAGCGGCGTGAACATGGCCGCGATGGGCGCCTGCTCGAGCATGAGCGGGAAGAGTCCCGCCACGGTGGTCACCGAGGTCAGGAGCACCGGCCGCAGCCGCAGGCAGGCGGCGTCCTCGATCGCCTGCTCCGGCGGCACGCCCTCGGCGACCAGCCGCTTGTAGGCGGAGAGCAGGATGATCGAGTCGTTCACGATGATGCCGGTCAGGGTGAAGAGGCCGAGCAACGACATGGGGTTGATGTGGAGGCCCATCACGGCGTGTCCGAGGAGGGCGCCGGTGAGCCCGAGGGGAATCGCGGACATCACGGCGAGCGGCCACGTCCAGGACGCGAACACCCAGGCCAGCACCACGTAGATCAGGCCGAGCGCCAGCAGGAACTGCAGCATGCCGTCGCTCAGGGCTTCCTGTTCCGCGAGGCTGATCTCGTCGAGACCGGTGCTGACGCCGTAGCGTTCGACGAGCCGGTCGCGGATGTTGGCGTCGAAATAGGCGACGACCTCGCGCCCGGTGATCCTGCCCACGTCCACGTCGCCGCGCACGTGCAGCGTGCGCTCCATGTCGTGGTGGTGGATGGCGTCGATGCCGCGGCGTACCGAGAGGTCCGCGACGGCAGCGAGAGGCAGCATCTCGCCCCCAGGCGCCTTGATGGGGAACTGCTGGATGCGCCGCAGGTCCGTACGCTCCTCCTCGGGGAGCAGCAGGCGCACCTCGAGTTCGTTGTCGCCGTCCTGGAAGATCTGGATGCGGCGCCCGTCGTAGGCGGCGCGCAACTGGCGGCCGAGTTCGCCGGTGGACAGTCCGAGCGACCGGCCGGCCGTGTTGAGGCTCAGCAGCCACTGGTCCTTGCCGTAGGGCAGGTCGTCGCGGAGGTTCGAGACTCCGTCGAGGGTCACGAGTTCGCGCATCGCCTCGTCGCCGGCCTGCTTGAGGGTCTCGACGTCCGTGCCCTTGATGAGGATGGAGAAGTCCGAGAACCAGCTTCGCTCTCGGGCTATCCCGAGCGCATCGACGGACGGAGTGCGCCGTACCTGCTCGCGCCAGGCGGCGGCGAACGCGTCCGCCGAGAGGTCCCGCCGCTCCGGGGAAGTCATCTCGACCTGCACGGAAGCGAACTGCGGACCGGTCTTCGACTCCCCGTCGAGGAGGGCGTGGTTGGCGACGACGAGGTGCGCGACGAGGTTGTTGCCGCCGTGCCCGGCGTCCGTCGCCGCGAGCGCGTCCTCGAGGTGGGCGAGGAAGGCTTCCTTGTCGCCGTCCGCCGCGCCCGGCACGAAACGGACGTCGGCCCGGACCTGCTCGAAATCGAGGCTGAGGCCCATCTGGGTCTTCATCCACCCGGTCGTCCAGGCGAGCAGCATCACGGCGAAGAGGCCGAACGCCGCCGTGACGACGGTGCCCCGGTGGTCCATCGCGAGACGCACGAGCGGCCGGAAACGATGTTCGCGAAAGCGCGCGAACGCGGCGTCGAACCGTTGACGCGCGCGGCTGGGCGGGCGGCGCTGGACGCGCTCGAAGGCGTGGCGGAGGTGTCCGGGCAGGATCAGGAAACACTCCACCAGCGAAGCGGCGATGACGACGAGCATGATGATCGCGATCTCGGTGATCGGCGCCTCGTCCGCGGTCAGCAGCACGCTGAAGGCGCAGAGCGTGGTCAGGGAGGAGGCGATCACGGGGGCGAGCATCCGGGTCGCGCCGGCGGTCGCCGCCTCCGCCGGGGACTTCCCGGCATCGAAATGGCTGAGGGCCTCCTCTCCCACCACGATGGCGTCGTCCACGACGATGCCGAGCGCCATCACGAGGCCGATGAGGCTGATGCCGTTGATGGTGCCGCCGAGGTAGTAGAAGGCCAGCAGCGCTGCCATGAACGTCACGGGTATGCCGACGGTCACCCAGAACGCCGGCAGCAGGCGCAGGAACACCATGAGCACGGCGATGACCAGCACGAGCCCCGTGAACCCGTTCCAGAGGATCAGGCTGAGTTCGTCGCGGATGAACTGCCAGGCCTCCAGGAACAGCGTCAGGTGCACGCCCTCGGGCAACGTCGGACGGAGCGCGTCGAGGTAGGCGTTGAGCGAGCGCGCGGCCGTGAGCGAGTCCGTCTCGAGGTCGCGCCGGACGAACAGGGCGATCGCCGGCGCGCCGCCGACCGAGAGTTGCGGGTAGTCGACCAGCGGCCGCCGTTCGACGCGGGCGATGTCGCCGAGGCGCACGAGACTGCCGTCGGCGGTCCGGACTGGCAGTTCCTCGAACTCGGTGGAAGCGCGGCGCTGGTCGAGGCTGCGCAACTGCCGGGCGAGCTGCCCGCGGCCGGCGGTGCCGGCCGGCGCGTCCATGGACAGCATCGAGAGGCGGGCCCCGAGTTCCTCGAAGGTGATGCCGAGCTCGAACAGGGTGCGGGTGTCCACCTGGATGGCGATTTCCTGGACCGGCAACCCCATGAACTCGACGTGGTCGACGCCGCCCGTCAGCAGGTCGTTTTCCATGTCGCGAGCGAGGGCGATGAGTTCCTCGATGCTGCCGGCGCCCGTGATGAGCACGGCGGCCACCAGGTCGCGCTGACGCAGGGAGTAGATGACCGGCGGCTCGATCTCGCTCGGCAGGCTCCGCAGTTGCGCGATGCGCTGCTTGACGCGGTCCACCGCCTCCTGGATGTCGGCGTCCGGTTCGAGCTCCACCCGTACCTGGGTCGCCGCGTCCCGGGTCACGCTGCGCACGGTCTTCACGTCGGGGACGTTCTTGAGCTGCTGCTCGAGCGGCGCCGTGACCAGCTTCTCGACGTCCTCGGCGCTCGCTCCGCGCCAGACGATGTCGGTGTAGACCCAGGGCAGGTTCTGCACGGGGTTCAGGCGGACCGTGAGCTGCGCGATCGCCCACACCCCGGCGAGGATCATGAGCACCATGCCCAGGTTGGCTGCCAGGCGGTGTTCGACGAACGTTCGGATCAGTGACATGTTGCTCCGCTCTCCGCGCAACGCGGAGCAGCATTCGTGCCAGTTCAGGCAAGTCCTTGATTTTGGCCAGGTGGTGCCCGGCCGCAGGAGCCCCGATAAGGAGAGTCGTGGCAATGGCCGCCACAGTTTGGCGAGAACGGCGAAATGTCCGCGACGGGGCGCGGGACACCTGCCAGGCAGGGGCTGGAGCCGTCCCCCTGCCGGCGGCAGGGGCGATGAAGAGCGTCCCCTCGGGGACGATGCGTCAGGCGCGGCGGAGCATCCGGCCGGCGAGGTTCCCCGTCGGCTTCCCGTCCTCCATGAACACCGCGCCGTTGACCAACGTGCAGTCGTAGCCCTTCGCGGCCTGGACGTAGCGCCCCGCGCCGCCCGGGAAGTCGTGGACGTACTCGGGCAGGCCGACCTCCATGGCGTCGAGGTCGATCACGTTCACGTCGGCGAGGGCCCCCGCGTGGAGGCGGCCGCGGCCCTCCTCCACACCGGAGAGGCCGAAGAGATCGGCGGTGTCCGAGGTCCAGCGCCGGACCGCCTCCTCGATGGGGAAGAGGCCGCGTTCGCGCACCCAGTAGGACAGGAGCCAGGTCGGTTGGCTGGCGTCCATGATCTGCCCGACGTGGGCGCCGGAGTCCGCGAGGCCCATCGCCACTACGGGCTGGCGAAGCATGGCTTCCACGGTGTCCATGCGCGGGTTCAGGAAGGCGTGGTAGCAGACCGCGCGCCCGTCGGTCTCGAGGCTCAGGTCGATGAATGCGTCCACCGGGGAAACGCCGCGGCGACGGGCGTGCGCCCCCAGCGAGTCCTCCGGATTCATGTCGTAGCGGACGTGGCCCGGCAGCAGCACGTAGAGCCGGTCCAGGTCGAAGGCGACCTCGGCCAGGTCGACTTCCTCGACCAGGCGCCGGCGCTCCTTCGCGTCGGCCAGGCGCGCGAGCCGTTCGCCGAGGTCCAGCGGCGCCAGGGCCTGCCAGGACGGCGAGGAGAACGGGGGACGGTTCTGGATGCCGAAGAGCGCCCCGATCCCACGCGACGTCGTCTGCGGGCGGATCCGCGCGCCGGCGGCGTTCTCTTCGTTCACGAAGTCGATCACCGACTGGTACAACGTCTCGCGGCGTTCGCTGTGGGCGAGGCCGAACGTGACGTTGACGCCGTTCTCGCGCGACAGTTGGCCGAGCCAGGCCACCTCGCGGCGGGTGTTGGGCAGGTGCGGCGCGTCGCGTTCCCCGAGCCGCGCCGCGGCCTCGAAGATGGCGCCGTGCTTGCCGAGCACGCGTCCGAACGCGAGCAACTCCTCGGGCTCGGCGTAGGTGCCGGGAACCGGGCGTCCGTCCGGAACGCGGTGCAGGAAGGTACGGGAAGTCGAGAAACCGAGCGCCCCACTGCCAACCGCCTCGTCCACCAGTTCGCGCATGCGGGCGATGTCGTCGGCGCCGGCTGGCTCCTCGTCCAGGCTGCGTTCGCCCATGGCGTGGTAGCGCACGGCGCAGTGTCCGACCATGCCCCCGACGTTCACGCCCTTGGGCATGGCTTCCAGCGCGTCGAGATACTCGCCGTAGGTCTCCCAGTTCCATGGCAGGCCCGTCATGATGGACTCGCGCGGAATGTCCTCCACGGACTCCATCAGTTCCGCGAGGTAGCCGCGGTCCTCGGGCTTGCACGGCGCGAACGTCACGCCGCAGTTGCCGAGCACGATCGACGTGATGCCGTGGTAACAGGAGGAAGTGGCGGCGGGGTCCCAGCCGAGCTGGGCGTCGAGGTGGGTGTGGATGTCCACGAACCCCGGCGTCACGTACTTGCCGCGCGCGTCGATCTCGCGACGCCCCGGCTCGTCGACCCGGCCGACGGCGGTCACGCGGTCGCCGTCGATGGCGACATCGGCCGCGACTGGCGGGCTACCCGTACCGTCGACCACCAGGCCGCCCCGGATCACGATGTCATGGCTCATGGCTCCCCCTGCAAGGCCTTGTTTCCGAAGGCCGTGACGGGACGCCGGCCCGCCACGGACGAGATCGTCGATGATGGCATGGGACGTCCGGTGCGTCGAGCCGCGGGCGCCGGAGGGGGTGGCCGTCAGTCGGCCGTGACCCTCACTCCTCGCCAGCCCAGCCAGCCGCGGTCGCCTCGTTGATCTCCTCCGAGGAAAGAGGCCGGGTACTTGCGTGTTTCAGCAGCCCGAAAACCGTCGACGCGGGCTCGACCGGTTTCGGTCGAAGCTGTATACGGCCATTGTTGAGCAGGTCGACACTGAGCTGGTCTCCAGGTCGGACGCCCAGATGATTGAGTGCCTCCTTTTGGAGGGTGATCTGTCCCTTGGCGGTGACAGTGAGGGAGATGGCCATGAGACGGACCTGTCTGTACGCCAATGTCCAAAGCTATGTTAAGGCGCGATGGCCATACGTAGGAGGGTGGAACAAGCGTCACGCGGCGCGGATCGGCACCGTCGCTCCCGCGGCCGTCCGTCGCGCCCCGTCTGCTAGAATCCCCCGGCCCGATCGGCCCCCGATCGGTCCGGATCGACGGAGCACCCATGACGGAAGACGAGCAGCGCACGATGCGGGACTCGACCCGCGCCGAGACCGTGGCGCGGTTGGTGGAAGACGCCCTCTGGCGCTTCAACGAAGAGCACGAAGAGACGATCTCCGTCTATGACCTGCTCGGGATGGTCGTCGAAGACCTCCTGGCCGAAGGCATGTGCCCCGCGTGTCTCGCCGGGGCCGTGGACGACGCGTTTGCCCGGGTGAACGCCGACCGCGACACGCACATCACGGACGAGTCGCCGAACCTCGTCATCCGCAACGACAGCGGCGTCTATCACTGATCGGGACCCACCGCCGCAAGGCGGCTCCCCTCTCCCGAACGCGCAGGCGCAGGCCACGAATGTGGCATGCTCGCCCACATCCCCCGTGGACAGCGAGGCAGCAGCAGCGATGGACTACCGCGACATCCTCTACGAGACCGACGACCGTCTTGCCTTCATCACGCTGAATCGGCCGGAGAAGCTGAACGCGCTGAGCAACAACCTCCGTGCGGAAGTGATGGACGCGATGCGCGAGGCGGAGCACGACGACGCCGTCGGCGTGGTCGTGCTGCGCGCGGCCGGCCGGTCCTTCTCGGCGGGGTACGACCTGTCCCCCGCGAAGGCCGCCGGGGACGACCGGTTCGTGAGCCACCGCTCGAAACTCCCGGACACGGGCAGCACCCACCCGGGCGCCACGCAGTGGGCGCGCCACGTGGTGATGACGAACTGGATCGTCTGGGAACTCGCGAAGCCCGTGATCGCGCAGATCCAGGGCCACTGCCTGGCCGGGGGGACGGAGCTCGCGACGACCTGCGACTTCCGCATCGTCGCGGAGGACGCCCAGATCGGCTATCCGCCGGTGCGCGCGATGACCACGATGGACATGCTCTGGACGCCCTGGCACCTGCCGCCCGCGAAGGCGCGTGAGTTCGCGTTCATGGGGGACTCCGTCTCCGGCGAGGAGATGGCGCGGCTCGGCTGGGCCAACTACGCGGTCCCGAAGGAGGAACTCGACGAGTTCACGGAGCGCTTCGCCCGGCGTCTCGGGTACATCGACAACGAGATGCTCATGTACACGAAGCGCGCCGTGAACCGGCAGTACGAGACCATGGGCATCCGCACGGCGCTGCACTCCGGCACCGAGATCCAGGCGCTGAGCGCCCAGCGGGCCGCCGCGAAGGAGTGGGGCCGCAGGGTGCGCGAGGACGGGCTCAAGGCCGCGCTCGAGTGGCGGGACGGTCCGTTCCGCGACTTCCGGGGCGCCTACGACAGCGCGCCGAAGGACCGCGCGGTGGCCGGCACGGATCCGAAAGCCGACTGAGCGCCGCGCGCATCGATGACCGCCTACGGCTTCGACACGCTGGTCGACCGAACCGGCACGTGGAGCGCCAAGTGGTCGCTCTACGGCCCTGAAATCCTGCCCTTCTGGGTGGCGGACATGGACTTCCGCGCGCCGCCCGGCCTGCTGGCGGCCGTGGCCGAGCGTCTCGATCACGGGGTCCTCGGCTATACGCGGACGCCGCCGGAGCTCGAGGCGGCGTTCATCGACTGGCTCGAGCGCCGTTTCGGCTGGACCGTCGTCGCCGACTGGCTGGTGTGGCTGCCCGGCGTCGTACCCGGCCTGAACCTGGCCGGCCGGGCGGTCGGTGGCGGCAGCCTCCTGATTCCGGCGCCCGTGTACTTCCCGTTCCTGGCGGTCCCGGGACACGTCGACAAGCAGGGGATCGTCGTCGACCTCGTCCGGGAGGGGGGACGCTGGGTGATGGACCGGGATCGGTTCGAGGCCGCCGTCAGGCCCGACACGCGCGGATTCCTGCTCTGCAACCCCCAGAACCCCACGGGCCGCGTGTACCGGCGGGACGAACTGGAGACGCTGGTGGAGTTCTGCCTGCGGCACGACATGACGCTCGTGAGCGACGAGATCCACTGCGACCTGGTGCTCGATCCCGACGCCTCGCACACCTGCGTCGGGAGCCTGACCCCGGAGCTGCGGACGATCACCCTCTTCGGGCCCAACAAGAGCTACAACATCCCGGGCCTGGGGGTGGGCGTCGCCGTCATCCCCGACGCCGGACTGCGCCGCGCCTTCCTGCGCGCGCGGGCGGGACTGATCGCGCACCTGTCGCCGCTCGCGTACGCCGCGGCGTTGTGGGCCTACCGCGAGCGTACCGACTGGCTCCCGAGCCTCAACGGCTACCTGCGGGGGAACCGCGACCGCCTGCAGGAGACCGTCGCCGGCCTCGCGGGGGTCGAGATGACCCACGTGGAGGGGACGTACCTCGGTTGGCTGGACGTGCGGGAACTCGACCTGGAGGATCCCGCCGGCCATTTCGAGCGTCATGGCCTCGGCTTCTCCGACGGGGCGCGCTTCGGCGGCGCGGGTTTCCAGCGGTTCAACTTCGGCTGTCCGCGCACGATGCTGGAGGAGGGCCTGACCCGGTTCGTTGCGGGCGTGCACGACGCCTGAACGGGCGTCCCGGCGTGGCTCGGGCGCGGACAAGGGACGATTGACTTTGCCCGGATGTGCCGCAACGCTTGGCTGCTTTTGCATGTGCCGCGCCCCATGGCCCGACGACAGGACACGCGAGGCAAGCTCCGCATCGGCGACCACTGGTCGGCCATCAGCATTATCGCGCAGTCTCAGGACAACCCGCTGAAGGCCGTCGCCGAGTTCATCGAGAACAGTATCGACGCGGGGGCGAAGCACATCCAGGTCGTCCGCGGGCGCGAGCGGAAGGAGCCTTATCTCAAGGTCATCGACGACGGCGAAGGCGTGCGCCGGGACGCCGCCGGCGCGCCGGACTTCCGCTACGTCGCGACGCATATCTGCGACTCGATCAAGAAGCGCCTGAAGCGGGACGGCGCGCAGGGCATCCAGGGCGAGTTCGGCATCGGGCTCCTGAGCTTCTGGACGCTGGGCGAGCACCTGCGGCTTGCTTCGCCGGCGGCCGACGGGCGGGTGCACGAGATGTCGATGCGCCGCGGCGACGAGGGCTACACGGTCCGGGTACGGCGCGCGCTGGTGGCGGAACCGGGCGCCACCCTCGACATCCGGCCGCTGCTGCGCGGGGTCCGGCACTTCAGCGGCGAGAAGCTCAACTGGTACCTGGCTTCGGAGCTGCGCGACCGCATTCGCCAGTCCGGCGTCGAGGTGCGTATCAGCGACCGCACGGCCCGCCGGTCCTACACGGTGTCGCCCCGCGAGTTCGACGGGCGGCTCATTCACGAGCTGGACAACCCGATGACGGGCTTCGGCGAGATCAAGCTCGAACTCTATCTCGACGACCCCTCGCCCGAGCGGGGGGTATCGCTGTGCCGGAACGGTACCCGCGTCGGCGAACTGACCGCCTTCGACGGTTTCCAGGACGGTCCGTGGAGCAGCGGCTACATCGATGGAGTGGTCGACGCGCCGTTCGTCAACCTGACTCCCGGGACCCGGACGGGCGTGATTCGCGACGAGGCTTTCGAGGCGTTGCGCGAAGGCATGGAGTCGGTGCGGGAGCGGCTCGAGGCCCTGATCGGGGACGTCAAGCGGGCCGAGGAGGAACGCACCAGCGAGCGTACGCTCAAGTCCATCCGGCGGGCGTTCCGTGAAGCGCTGCTGGCGTTGCCGGCGGAGGAGTACGACTGGTTCGAGGTGCATCGGAGCGGGGCCGGACGGAGGGCGGGAACGGGCCCTCCACCGGCCCTCGAGCCGTCCGCGGTGGAGAGCGGGATGCCGGTCCGGGACGATTCGGACACCGGGACCCCGGACGCGGACGACGCGGCGGCCTCGCCCCAGGCGTTCCTCGAGATCGCCGGTCCGCTGCAAAGCGTCCGCATATCGCCCGCTTCGTCCGTCGTGAAGGTGGGCGCGAGCCGGTCCTTGCGCGCGTTGTGCCGTGACCGCTCGGGCCGGCAGGTGGAGGCGGGCGTGGTCTTCGCCTGGCACGTGCTCGAGGGGGGCGGCGCGCTCGATGACCCCCACGCGGAGATCGTCCGCTTCGAGGCGCCCGAGGAGCCGGGCCTCGTGACGGTGAAGCTGGTCGCGACGCAGGGTGACGTCGTGTGCGAGGCGAAGGCGCTCGTCACCGTCACCGACTCCCTCGTCGCCAGCCGCGACGGCGGACCGGCGCGACAGGGACTGCCGGGCTACACCTACGAGAACGCGCCCGGCCAGCTCTGGCGCTCGCGTTACGAGGTCGACCGGGAGCTGATCGTCATCAACAGCGGCCATCGCGACTTCGTGTTCGCGTCGCAGTCGCGGGCGTCCCAGTTGCGCTACATCGCGCGGCTCTTCGTCAAGGAACTGGTCCTGCGCAACTTCCCCGGCGCCTCGTCCGGCGAACTGCTCGACCGCGTGCTGGAGCTGATGCTCTACATGGAGAGCAACCTGCGGTAGCGGCTTTCGCTTCGTCGCTCGCGGCGTCTCGCCCCGGGCCCGGAAGCGCACTGGCAACCCCCCTTGAACTGCCGCGAATCTCCGCTATAGTCGCCCGTTTCTGGGCAGCTTGACCGCTGCCCGGTTTGTTTTGGGGGCGAGCGTGCGCCTCCGGTGCGATGCCTTCGGCGCGATGCGACCGGTGCGATGCGACCGGTGCGAAAAAGAGGAGCCGGCCAGATGACAGCGATCATGCCCACCTACGGGCGATACGACGTGACGTTCGATCACGGCGAGGGCGCCCGGATCTACGACGACACCGGCAAGGAGTACCTCGACGCGCTGTGCGGGCTCGCGGTGACCGGGCTCGGCCACGCGCATCCCGGCGTGACCCGCGCGATCGCCGAGCAGGCCGGGCGGCTGCTGCACACCTCCAACCTGTACGGGATCGGCGGACAGCAGCGGCTGGCCGAGCGGCTGGTGGCGCTGTCGGGCATGGACAACGTCTTCTTCGGAAACTCCGGCGCGGAGGCCAACGAGGCCGCCATCAAGCTCGCGCGGCTGCACGGCCACTCCAGGAGCGTGGCGGCGCCGGCCGTCGTGGTGGTGGACGACAGTTTCCACGGACGCACGATGGCGACGCTGACGGCCACGGGGAACCGCAAGGTGCAGGCGGGCTTCGAGCCGCTGCTCGGGG
>JAJDTI010000106.1 GCA_022827245.1 Pseudomonadales bacterium
CGCCGATCCCGTTCCGCGTCCGGAACAGCCAGCACTGGGCGCCGTCTTCTCCGAGGGCGACGTAATAGTCCCGCGCCACGGCGTCGTCCCACCATCCGGATTCGATGCGCTCCGGGCCGGCCAGCAGGCGGAACCGGCCGATGCGTACCGGACGCGGCGGGTCGAAGAGCCAGAGCGGACGCAGTTCTCCCCGTCCATGCGCCGGTTCGCCGGGGGCCGGGCCGGATTGGGATCCCGGACGCCGCGCCGTCCACGCGCGCTCGGGACGATGGTCGTCGGCCAGCGCAAGTCCGGTCAGCGCCGCGTCGCCCAGCCGCGCTCCGATGGTGTCCACCAGGTCCATGGGCGGGTTCCGCTGCTCCACGTCAGGCGTCCGGAACAGACCGTCGGCGGCGCTGGCGCGCGGAGCGGTTTCGTCCGCGACCAGTTCGATACTCATCGTTTCTTCGGGCAGTTCGGCCTGTTCGAGGCGCAGCCGGACGAGGTCCAGGATGCCCCGGTCGTCTCCGCGGGGGCGCGCGAACCGCGTCTCGACCCGGCAGGGCGTTCCATGCAGGGGATGGAACCCCCAGGTCAGTCGCAGCACGCCGAGCTGCCTGGCCGCGAGCCACGCCGCCAGTTCCGAGGCCAGGCGCCGCATGGGGAACAGCAGCGTCTGCTTGTTCGAGACGGCTTCGATGAGGTGCACGGAGGACGCGAACGTCTCCCCTGGGACGATGGGCGTCCGCGGATCCGGCGTTTCGCCGGTAAGGCGCGACAGGTACTCCGGTAGCGCCTTACCGAAGCGCGCCCCGAGTTCGTCGCGTGGCAGCGCCAGCAACTCCCCGATCCGGAACACGCCCATGTTGGCCAGCCGTTCCACGTCGCGAGGCAGGATCTCGGCGCAGGCGAGCGGCACGTCGCGCAAGGCGTCCAGCGACCCGGCCGGCACATCGCCCCCGAACGACGGCCGCTTTCCCGAACGCGCCAGGGTCAGCGCCCCGGCGGGGGTGTGAGCGAACGCGACCTGCGCCGCGTGTCCGATATCCCGGAAGAGACGCGCGATGTCGTCGGCGAGGGCATCCATGCTGTCGAAGAGGCTGCCAAAGCGGCTGCCGAAGAGGGCGAGGCTGCCGTGCATGTCGAGCACCAGTCCGTCCGGAGCGCAGAGGCTGACGTGGGAGGTGTAGCGGTAGGCGGCTTCGGCCAGGCAGTGCAGCCGGTCGAGTTCGGCGGGCAGGTCGCGTTCGAAATGCGTGAGCCGGGAGGCGACGCCATGCGCTGTGGCGAGCGTCGATCCGGGAACGATGCCGGCCCGGCGCGCCTCGGCATTGGCAAGCCGCACGCGGCGGTCCTCCACGAGCACGGCGGGAGAGGCGGTCTCCTCGGGATGCCGGCGCTCGAATATCTCGAGCCCGAGACGCGGGAAGTGCACAGCGAACCACAGCACGACGTCTCTCCCTACTCTTTCGTGCCATCCCGGCGCCAGGACCCGATCCGCTCCGCCAGGGCCTCGGGTTCGTACCGGAGAGGACCCTGGTCGAATTCGAGCACCAGGCGCGAAGTCGCCCACCCGCCGCGCCGTTTCAGCACGGTGAGGCCGGTCCGGTCGCAGCGTGCGCTCGGCTCGTCCTCGACCAGGACGCGAAGTTCCGCCATCGAGGGCTTCGCGGACGCCATCGCGGGACGGAACAGGTTCGCCCACGCGCTGCCCTGTTTCGCGGCGAGCTGGAGCCGCCGGATACCGGTGGGGCCGAGGCCGGATTCGTCCAGCCAGGCCAGGACCGCGCTCGACGCACCGCTCCTGAGCGCCTGCTCGGTCGCCCACAGCGCATCGCGCCGGTCCCGTGGATGGATCAGCAGGACCCGTTCGAGATCGATGCCGGAGCCGGCGAGCGCCGGCGCATACGGCGTGAACGGCGGCGCGACCCAGGCAATCCAGCGCGCGTCGGACCGGCTCAGTCGCGCGAGCGCGGGAAGCAGCAGACGCAGTTCACCGACGCCCGGGGTGTCGCACAGGAACTCCGCGAGGCCGGCGGACGGCCAGCCGCCGTCGTGCAGTACGGCGTCGAGTTCCGGAAAGCCGGTCGGATGACCAGAACGGTCGCGACGGCGTACGAGACGACGCGCGCGCCAGAGGTCCGGATGATCGAGCACAGCGCTCATCGGGATGCTGTCTTTTCATACAGGGCCATTCAGAGTACCTGTACGAAATTACAGTATCAAGGGGGAGGAGGGGGGCGGGAGGGGAAGGCGGGAGGGGCCTCGCTCGAGCTACTCGAAACCCTCCGGATGCGTCGACTGCCAGCGCCACAGGTCGGCGCACATGCGGTCGAGGTCCCACTCCGCGGTCCAGCCGAGTTCTTCCCGGGCGCGTTCCGGATCGGCGAGGGTGACGGGTGCGTCCCCCGGACGGCGGCCGACGATCCGGTACGGGATCGTCTTCCCGCTCGCCCGCTCGAACGCGCGTATCGCCTCGAACACCGTGTGCCCGCGTCCCGTGCCGAGATTGTGCACGGCGAATCCGGGCCGGCGCTCGAGGTACTCCACGGCGCGGATGTGCGCCCGGGCGAGATCGACGACGTGGAGGTAGTCGCGCACGCAGGTGCCGTCCCGCGTCGGGTAGTCGTTCCCGAACACCTCCAGCAGTTCGCGCCGGCCGACCGCCACCTGGGCGATGCACGGCAGCAGGTTCCGGGGCACGCCCGTCGGGTCTTCCCCGATCACGCCGCTCGGATGCGCCCCGACCGCGTTGAAGTAACGCAGGACCGAGACGCGCCAGTCCGGCTTCGCCGCGCAGAGGTCCCGCAGCAGCTCCTCCACGATCAGCTTCGTGCGCCCGTAGGGGCTCTCCGCCCCGGTCGGCGCGTTCTCCCCGAGCGGTGCCGGGTCCTCCGTGTCGGCGACCCGGTAGACCGTGGCCGAGGAACTGAAGACCAGCGTCCGCACCCCGTGGGCTTCCATGCGCTCGAGCAGGCACGCGGTCCCCGCGACATTGGTACCGTAGTAGCGTAGCGGCTCCTCGACCGACTCGCCGACGGCCTTGAGCCCCGCGAAGTGCATGACGGCGTCGAAGCCGCCGCCACCGAGTACGTCGTCGAGACAGCCGGCGTCGCGAATGTCCCCTTCCGTCCACGCGATCTCGCGATTGGCCAGCATGCCGAGCGCCGACATCGCGCGGGGCGACGCGTTCGAGAAGTCGTCGAGCACGACCGCCTCGTGGCCCGCGGCCAGGAGTTCCAGCACGGTGTGGCTGCCGAGGTAGCCGGCGCCGCCGGTGACGAGGACCTTCATCGACCGGCGCGTCAGCCCGGCGGGCGGCCGATGGGGAAGTGATCGAATCCCATCTCCCGGAGCAGGGCGGGATCGTAGAGGTTGCGGCCGTCGAAGATCGCCGGTGTCTTCAGGGACCGCCTGATCGCCTCGAAGTCCGGGCTCCAGAACTCCGCCCACTCGGTGACCACCACCAGCGCGTCCGCGCCTTCGAGGGCCTCGTCCCGGCTGTCGCACAGCACCAGGTCATCGCGCTCTCCGTAGATGCCCCGCGCCGCGTCCCGGGCCGCGGGGTCGTAGGCGCGCACGGTGGCGCCGGCCTGCCACAGCCGCTCCATCAGGATCCGGCTCGGCGCCTCCCGCATGTCGTCGGTGTTGGGCTTGAAGGCGAGGCCCCAGAAGGCGAGGGTGCGTCCCGCCAGGCCGTCCGCGAAGTAGGCCTGCATCTTCTCGAACAGCAGCGCCTTCTGGCGCACGTTCACGGCTTCCACCCCGCGGAGCACGTCCACGTCGCAGCCGGCCTGTTCCGCGGTGCGGATGAGCGCCCGGATGTCCTTCGGAAAGCACGACCCGCCGTAGCCGATGCCGGGATAGATGAAGCTCGGCCCGATGCGCGGGTCGGAACCGATGCCGCGCCGCACCGACTCGATGTCCGCGCCGAGGCGTTCCGCCAGGTTGGCGAGTTCGTTCATGAGGCTGATGCGCGTCGCGAGCATCGCGTTGGCGGCGTACTTCGTGAGTTCGGCCGAACGGACGTCCATGTGCACGACCTTGTCCCGATTCCGGTTGAACGGGGCGTAGAGGCGCTCGAGGCTCCGGGCGGCCGTCGCGCTGTCGCTGCCGATGACGATGCGGTCGGGCTTCATGAAGTCGGCGACGGCGGCGCCTTCCTTGAGGAACTCCGGGTTGGAGACGACATCGAAGTCCACCGACACGCCGCGCTCGTCGAGGGCCGCCGCGATCCGTTCGCGAACGCGCCCGGCGGCGCCGACCGGGACTGTGGACTTGTCGACGACGATCTTGGGCGCATCCATGTGCCGGCCGATGGCCGCGGCGACGTCCAGCACGTGTCCGAGGTCCGCCGAGCCGTCCTCGTCGGGCGGAGTGGCCACCGCGATGAAGAGGATGTCACCCGCACCGACGCCGGCCGCGGCGTCCGTCGTGAAGGTCAGCCGGCCCGTGTGCCGCCCGTGCTCCAGCAAGTCCGCGAGGCCGGGCTCGTGGATCGGCACGACGCCGCGCTCGAGATCGGCGACACGGTCCGCATCGATGTCCACGCACACGACGCGGTTGCCGCGTTCCGCGAAGCACGCGCCGGTGACGAGCCCCACGTAGCCGGCTCCGAACACGGTGAGATTCATGGCTGCCCCCAGGGAACGGCGCCGTCCCGACGACGGTCAGCGGCGGCCGAAGGTTCGCGGTTTGCCGCCCGGTTTGCAATACTCCGCGCGCCCTCTGCACGTCGCGGCGGGCACCGTACCACCATCACGAACGATGCGATTCGACTACGACCTCTTCGTCATCGGCGCCGGGTCGGGGGGCACCCGGGCGGCGCGCATGTCCGCAGCCCTCGGCGCGCGGGTCGCAGTGGCCGAGGAACGCTATCTCGGCGGCACCTGCGTCAACGTCGGCTGCGTGCCGAAGAAGCTCTTCGTCTACGGCTCCCACTACGCCGAGGACTTCGCGGACGGCGCCGCGTACGGGTGGACCAGCGCCCCGCCCAGCTTCGACTGGCCGGCGCTGCGCGACAACAAGACCCGCGAGATCGAGCGCTTGAACGGCATCTACCGGAACCTGCTCGAGGGCGCCGGCGCCGAGGTGATCGATGCGCGCGCGGAACTGACCGGCCCGCACAGCATCGCGATCGACGGCCAGACGGTGACCGCCGAGCACGTGCTCGTCGCCACCGGAAGCTGGCCGAGCGTGCCGACGGTACCCGGGGCGGAGTTCGCGATCACCTCGAACGAGGCCTTCTACCTCGAGCGGTTTCCGGAGCGCGTCGCGATCGTCGGCGGCGGGTACATCGCCGTCGAGTTCGCCGGCATCTTCCGGGGCCTCGGCGCCGAGACGGCGCTCCTCTATCGCGGACCGCTCTTCCTGCGGGGTTTCGACGGCGGCATCCGGCGTTTCGTGGCGGACGAACTGCGCCACAAGGACATCGACCTGCGCTTCGACACCGAGGTCACGGCGATCGAGCGGCACGGCGACGCGTTCGTCGTGCGGACCGGGTCCGGCGAGGCCCTGGAGGTGGACCTCGTCATGTACGCCACGGGCCGCGCGCCGAACAGCGCCGGCCTCGGCCTCGAGCATGCCGGAGTCACACGCACGGAATCCGGGGCGGTGCCCGTGGACACCGGCTACCGGACCAACGTCCCCCACGTCTTCGCCATCGGCGACGTCACCGGAGGCGTGCAGCTCACGCCGGTCGCGATCGCCGAGGGCATGTGCATCGCCTACAACCTGTTCGGGGGGGAGGCGCGGACGGTGGACTACGAGAGCGTGGCGACGGCCGTCTTCTGCCAGCCCAACATCGGCACGGTCGGCCCCACCGAGGAGCGCGCCCGCGAGCGCTTTCCCGCCCTGCGGGTGTTCGAGTCCACGTTCCGGCCCATGAAGCACACGCTCACCGGCCGCGAGGAGCGCACGATGATGAAACTGCTCGTGGACGGGGACACCGACCGGGTGGTCGGCGCGCACATGGTGGGCCCCGAGGCGGGGGAGATCGTCCAGGGCCTGTCCGTCGCGATCAACGCCGGCGCCACGAAGGCGGATTTCGACCGGACCATCGGCATCCACCCCACGGCGGCGGAGGAGTTCGTCACGATGCGGGAGGCGGTCCGATAAGGCGCCGGAGGCTGCGTGCGGCGCTGCGGCTCGCCGAAAACCGATGATGGTATAGTCGCCGCGCAATCGGCACGGGAGGGCGCAATGTCGCTTCGCATCACCTTCGATCTCGAGGAGAAGGACCTCGCGTACTTCCGCACCGCCATGAAGCGAGCCCAGGCGAGCGCCAAGAGCGCCGCCCCCGAGGACGTCATCGGCCGCGCGGAAGCGATGATCGAAGTGGTGCAGGGCGGGAACGTGCCGAACTTCGTCTCCCAGCGCATCGGGCGCGTCTCGAGCCTGGTCGACATGCTGCGCGACAGCGAGTGGAAGCTGCCGGCCCAGGAACGCCGGAACGTCCTGTCCGCGCTCTCCTATTTCGCGAATCCGGAAGACATCATCCACGACAGCGTGCCCGTGCTCGGCTACCTCGACGACGCGATCATGATCGAACTCATCGTCCGGGAGCTGAAGCCCGAGATCGACGCCTTCGAGGACTTCCGCCGCTACCAGCGCGAAGAGGCGTCCCGCAACCGCGACCCGAACGTCACCCGCGACCAGTGGCTGACCCAGAAGCGGCGCGAACTGCACGGACGCATGCGGCGCCGCCGCCAGGCCCGGGTGTCCAAGGGTCCGACCCGAACGCGCATCCGGCTCTTCTGAGGTTCATCGCAGAGACGGGCGTGGTAGGGGAGGGGCTTGTCCCCTCCCGCCTTGACGGCTTGCGCGACTCCGGCGCGGGCGGCCGCAAGGGCCGCCCCTACGAGAACCGCGCCTCCATGTCCCGCCGCGCCCGGACCGCCTCCACGGTCGGGTCGCAGTCGATGTCGTCCCAACCGAGGATCTCGCCGGCGCCGATGGCGCGCCTGCAGGTGACGCCGTGGGCGAGCCCGATCGGCAGCGCGCCGCGCGCGAGGGACGTCCGTGCCGGCAGGAGCTTGCCGTAGACGGTGAATCCGCCCTCGCCATCGAGGGGCTCCCCCGCCGCGAGATCCCGCTTCGCCGTCGCCACGGCATCGCCGGCGAAGTCCCGCGCCATGCCCGTCGGCCGGCCGATCAAACCGGCGGAGAGCACGGACACGCCGACCTCCAGCCCGATGAGGTGGAACGGCTTGTACATCGCGGAGTAGCGGCCCGACGCGTCGGTGTTCATGCCGTACTCCCGGAAGCAGGCCGCCGCGTAGTCGTTGGGCGCTTCGATGACGACGTACACGCCCCAGCGCAGGTCGTTCGGCACTGGGCGGCCGTCCCGCTCGACGGACGAGACGACCTCGACCTGACCCCGGTGATGGAGCTGCCCCCCGTCCGCCGCCGGCCGTAGCACGTGCGCGAGGTCGTCTTGGCCGCAGGGCGGGAAGCGCAGGCCGTCGGGCGGCGGCGTGAGGCCGGTCGCGTTCGCGATGGCGGCCATCTCGATCGCGGACTTCGTGCCGTCGAGAAACGAGTTGAACATCCGGCTGTTCATGCCCGCGGCGCGCGCCTGCTCCGCGGTGAGCCCGTAGTGCTCCCAGACGGTGTCCGGGGTCGAGCCGTGGTAGGAGGGCAGGTACTTGGTGCCCTTGCCGGCGGCCACGACCTCGAAACCGCTGACGCGCGCCCATTCCACCATCTCGCAGGTCAGGGCCGGCTGGTCGCCGTAGGCCATCGAGTAGACGACTCCGGCGCTGCGTGCCTCGGCCGCGAGGAGCGGGCCCGCGAGCACGTCGGCTTCCACGTTCACCATCACGACGTGGCGGCCGGCCGCGAAACCGGCCCGCGCATGCGCGATGCCGGCCGTCGGGCTGCCGGTGGCCTCGACCATGACATCGACGTCGTCGGAACCCACGGCCGCGACGGCATCGTCGGTGAAGCGCGTCCGGGCGAGGAGGGCATCGCTCCAGCCCACGGTGCGGCAGGCGGTGCGGGCGCGGTCCGGGTCGAGATCGGCGATCACGGATACCTCGAGCCCTGCCGTCGTGGGTACCTGGCTCAGGAACATCGACCCGAACTTGCCGGCGCCCACGAGCGCGACCCGCACCGGCCGCGCAGCAGCGGCCCGCTCGCGGAGCTGCTCCTGGAGGTACATGGGCTTCTCAGGCGGCCGCTTCGGAGACCGCGAGTTCGGCGATGCAGTCGTCCGGGAGGGGCTCGATGGGACGGAAGTCGCGGTGCGCCACCCATTCCGGACGCTTGAAACGCCGGATGTGGTTGTCCACGTGGCAGAGCGACAGGTACACGATGCTGCGGTCCAGCGGGCTGATGTTCGGCGCGCTCGCGTGGACCATGGTCGAGGCGAAGACGATCACGCCGCCGGCGGGTCCGGTCGGGGCCACGCAGCCGCCCTCCTCGGCGAGCCGCGTGACGGTGGCGCGGTCGAGGGTCCACAGGGGATAGCTCGTCGTCTCGAGGTCGTGCCCGGCCTCGAAGACTCCGTGCCTGTGGCTCCCGGGCAGCAGGATGAGCGGCCCGTTGGCGGCGCTCACCTCGTCCAGGAACACCGCGATGTTCATCGCACGCGGCTCCGGCATCTCGTCGTCGCGGTGCCAGGTGCCGAAGTCCTGGTGCCACTGCCAGATCTCGCCGTCGAAAGCGGCCTTGGCGTTGACCTTGTACTGGTGCATGTACACCGGCCCGTCCACGAGCTGCATCACCGGTTCGATGAGGCGGGGATGACGGCCGAGGCGCCGAAAGGCCTCGTGGTACGTGTGCGCGGCGAACGCCGTGCGGGCCACGCCGCTCGTCTCCCGCCACACCTCCTCGCGGTCCATGGCGTAGACCTCGTCCGCGGCCCGGCGCAGCACGGCGACCTCGTCGGCCGAGAAACAGTCGGGCCAGAACACGTAGCCCTCGTCGTCGAAACGGGCCAGCTCTTCCGGAGTCAGCTTCATGACGCGTGCCACTCTACTCCGTTCCCGGCGCGAAGCCAGTAACGCCGAGACGAAACCTACTCCGGCAGTCCGGCGATGGCCTCGACCTCTATCAGCAGTTCGGGGGCGACGAGCTTCGACACTTCGACCAGCGTGCTCGCGGGCCGCGCGTCCCCGAAAAACTCGGCCCGCACCGGGTTGATCCTGGCGCGGTCCTCGACGTTCCGCAGGTACACCGTCACCTTGAGCACGTCGGCGAAGCTCGCGCCCTCGGCCTCGAGGATGCGTTCCATGTTGCTGAACGTCGCCCTGGCCTGCGCCACGACGTCCCCCCGGCCGGCCACCCGCCCCTCCGCGTCCACGCCCACCATTCCGGAAATGAACAGCAGGTTCCCGAAGCGGACGGCATCGGTGTAGTGGCTGATCGGCTCGACCAGGTCCGGCAGGCGGACCTCTTTTCGCTTCCAGTCGGTCATGACTCCCCCTATGGCACAAGACTAACGCAACCCCGGGTTGGGCCGGGCCGCTGACCGGCCACCTCCTTGACAAGCACGGGAAGGGCCAATAGCGTGGCCGCATCTCAGTACCGGCAGCCGAGGCTCGTGCCCCTGCACGACTCGCGGTTCTCGAGAGGAACAACACCCATGACCCCTTCCAAGGGCGTTCTGTCTTCCCCTGGGGAAGTGGCAATGGCGTCTCTCCTCACGGCGGCGGCGCTTGTCCTTTTGGCGGCCTGTTCGGGCGAGGCGCCGAACGGCGACCCGACGGCCAATGCACCGGAAACGCCTCCACCAGTTGCCGCGTCCATGGCTGAAGACCAGGCGAATCCAGGGGTCTTCGAGGACCGTGTCGTGTTCGGGCAGTCCGCCGCCTTCAGCGGTCCTGCGCAAGCGTTGGGACATGCGATGCGCATGGGCATCGAAGCGGCGTTCCGCGAACGGAACCAGGCCGGCGGCGTGCATGGCCGGACTCTCGAACTGGTCACGAGGGACGACAGGTACGAACCGGGCTTCGCCTACGCGAGCACGCGTGACCTGATCATGCAGGAGAAGGTGTTCGGACTGATCGGAGCCGTGGGGACACCAACGTCGCGTTCGGCCGCGCCCCTGGTCGATTCCGCGGTGGTGCCTTTCCTGGCGCCTTTTACGGGCGCCGGCTTCCTGCGGAACCCTGAACTGGAGTCCGTCGTGAATCTGCGCGCGTCGTATGCGCAGGAAACCGAGCACATGGTCGAGCGCCTTACGGAGGACCTCGGAGTCACGAGAGTGGCCGTCATGTACCAGAACGACTCCTACGGCCAATCAGGCCTGACCGGCGTGCTCGATGCCCTCGAGCGGCGTGGACTTGAACCCGTGGCGACCTGGTATTACGAGCGCAACTCGAGCGCGGTCAAGGCCGCGGTCTTCCACATCGCGGCCGCCAGTCCGGAAGCCGTCATCATGATTGGCGCCTACAAACCCGTGGCCAGGGCGATTTCCCTGCTTCGAACGGATATCGATCCCGTATTCCTTGCAGTCTCGTTCGTCGGAGGCAACGCGTTGGCGCGTGAGCTGGGGAAAGAAGCGGCCGGCGTCTTCATGACACAGGTCGTGCCGGCGCCTGACGACGCCGACACACCGGTCGTTGCGGAGTACCTCGCCGCACTCGGCGCCCTGGACGCGAACGCCGAGCCCGGATTCGTCTCCCTTGAAGGGTACCTGGCTGGACGACTGGCCATCGTCGGGCTCGAAGCCTGTGAAGACCTGACCCGCGCGTGCTTCCTCGATGCCCTCCGGACGTCGCAATCCATCGATCTTTCCGGCTTGGACCTGCAATACGGTCCGGGCGACAACCAGGGCTCCGACGAAGTGATCATGACCGTGATCGACGAACTCGGCGGATTCGTGCCGGTGGTCGATCTCGAAGAGACACCGTAATGGACCGCCTTCACGCGCCGGCGAGATTCGCGGTCGTCGCGCTTGTCGTGCTCGGGCTCGCCGCCGGACCCACCGCCCCGGGACGGGCCGCCGTCGAGAGTTCGGATCCCGCGGACGACGGAGGGCCTCACGTCCGTACGACCGTCGCCGCGTTGGCGTTGGCTCGACACGCGAGATCGTTGGCCGACACGGCCTCCGCGAGGACCGGCGCCGACATGTCCGCGGAGACGATGGCGGCGTCGAGGGTGACCATCGACGCCAATGGAGCGGAGGCTCGGCGACAGCTTGACGTGCTCGCCGGCGTCGGTCACGAGGATGCGGCGGCGCGAATGCGCCGGTCGCTCGACGAGTTGCTGCAGAAGGCCCGCCAGGTCGAAGACGGTCGGCGGGAGTTGGCGCGGGTCCTGCGCGACTCGCGGACCAACCGTCAGGAGCTGATCGCCGCCACCAGTTGGCAACTCCTGCCGGCCGCCCTTGCGAGCGAGGACGACCTCTTCTATCGCGTTCTTGGCGGCGGCGCCGTCTCGGTCGAAGACCTGCTTCTCTATGCGCGTCTGGCCCTCCTGACGCAGCAGGTCGACCAGGGGTACATAGCGCTGGAAGTGGCTACCAGGCTGCCCGACCGTGAGTTCATGGGCACGGTCGAAGAGAACGTGAACCTGGTGATGTACCAGCTCCGGGAGAACATCGAGGGATTCTCCGCCACCGATCTCGAAGGTCTGGATCCCGCGCTGGTTCCGCTTGCCGGGGACCTCGTGGACGCGGCGTACGGAGAGACGAACCTGATCGACCTGATGAGGACCCGCTTGCGCCTGGACGGACAGGAAGCCGGGCTCGTCGAGGCCGTCCACGCAGTTTCGTCTTCCCTGCGGACGGAGATCGATGCCGTTCTGGAACAGGCTGTCGCCGACCTTGAACTCGCCGAGACCAACCTCGATGCGGCGAAGGCGCTGAAGGCCTCCCTGGCGGTGAGTCGCCACGCGGCGGCGGCCACATCCCGTGCATCGAGTCCCACCACGGCAACCACGCCGATCGGCGAGGCCCCGGAGACCGGCGACGCTGTTGGGGCCCACCTCTCCGGCATGCGTCAGGGGCTGGACGCCTTGGGCGCCGCTGGCTACGAAGCCGCGGTCGCCCACCTGTACCCCGAGATCGATCGCCTGGGGTCCGCCATCGAGCGAATCCACGCCGGGCGCCCTGAACTGGCCCGCGCCCTGCAATCGGCGGCACGTCAGCGGGCGGAGCTCAGGAGCTTCGTGGACTATCGGCTGGAGCCCGCGGTCGTCGCGAGCCTGGACAACCAGTTGTATTACATGCTGACGGGCAGGAGCGAGTTCAGGGATGGCGGCTCTGTCGACGCGGAGCCGTTGTCCCGTCTGGAGTTCCTCCGTTACTGGCACCTCGCGTCGGCGTACAACTCGCTGTTCCGTACGTTCTCCGGATTGATCATCGCCATCATCATGACGGAGCCAGACCTGATCGGCGAAGGCGAAGAGCGGTTCATCACGGCGTCTCACCGTCTCGAGAAGAGCATCGATTTCCTCGAGAGAGAAGGAGGCGCCGAACTGGATGCGCAGTTGATTCCGCTGGCTCGCCAGTTCATAGCCTTCGGAAACGGCGAGTCGAACGTCTTCGATTCGCTCCGGCAAAGACTGCCTCTGATTGCGTCCGAAAAAGAGCTGATCGCGACGAGCCGGCAGATCCATGCGGGCCTGCAGGACGACATGGACGCATTGCTCGACGGGATACTCCAGGAAGCAGCGTCATCGACCGAATAGAGACCCGCAGGCACCGAACTCTCCTTCACATTGCGCTGCAGGCATCTCTGCTGTCTTGCGGCCTCGCGACATCCGCTGCCGAGAGCCGTGGCCTCGAAGAGATCGTCGTCGTCGCACAGAAGGTGGAGCAGAACCTCGAGGACGTGCCGGCGTCGGTCTCGGTGCTTCCCGGCTCCTACATCGAGGAGTCGGGCGCCAACAACATCGTCGATCTCAACGGCACGGCTCCCAACGTGATCTTCCAGGGCATGGTGTTCATCCAGAACACGGCAAGCCTGGCGATCAGGGGGATCGGATTCTTCGATACCGACCCGTTTGCCGACCAGAAGACGCAGGTGCTGGTCGACGGCATCCCCCACGCCCGCGTGACGGGCCTGGGGCACGACCAGATCGACGTCGCGAGAATCGAAGTGCTGCGCGGGCCCCAGGGCACCCTGTTCGGCCGCAACAGTCTGGCGGGGACCGTCAACATCATCACCAGCGAACCCGGTCCCGACTCCGGCGTGGCAGCCCGCGCCGGCTTGGGTGAGTACGGCCTCGCAAAGTACGTGTTGTCGGCGGAAACGGGCGCCCTGCTGGACGACGCCCTCCGGGCCCGCCTCACGGTCTCGAACCGGGGTTACGACGGGCACGTCACGAACGCCTTCAACGGCAACCGGCTGGGCGCGCAGGACTCGGACACCCTGCGGCTGAAGGTCGACCACCGCATGACCAACGCCCAGGTCACCTGGACCTACTACGAGGTCGACGAGGAAACCGACGGTATCGCCACGTCGAACCTGATTCAGGATCCGCGGGGGACATCGGATGGCGATGTCCATCGGGTCAACATGGACACCGACGGATTCAATCACTCGGAGGAAAGGGGCCTCACGTTGCTTGCGGACGTCGAACTGGGGGCCGGCACCCTCTCCATGGCGGCGAACTCCCACGAAGGCGACTTTCTTCTCTACACGGACCTCGACGGCCGCGCCGGCGGCCAGCCCCCCGCGCGAGGCAGGAATCCGAACCTGAACGTGAACATCGGCTTTGACATCGACCATGCGCAGAGCAGTTTCGAGTTGCGGTTCCATGATGCCCACAGCATGCGCTGGGACTACGTGTTGGGCGTATTCGCCTTCCGGGAGAAGTCGCGCCGCTTCTTCTACCAGAACATCGGCCCGCCTTTTTCGCCGACTTTCCGCTTCCCGGACGCGGCCCGGATTACCGTTGCCAGGCAGCGCACCAACAGCATCGCGGCGTTTGCCCAGACCGATTTCCACGTGAACGACCGGTGGGCCCTGATAGCCGGAGGCAGACTTACCCAGGACGAGAAGAGGGCGAGTGTCACCAACTTCGGGCTACCGCCACCCGGGCCGCAGCGGCCTCCGATCGTACTGGAGCCGGAGACGAGCTGGGATCAGCCCACGTGGAAGCTCGGCACGAAGTACGACCACTCCGAGTCGTTGATGGGATACCTCACGATCTCGACGGGTTACAAGGCCGGAGGCTTCACGAGCCGTGCGACCGTGCCCGAGAACGTCGGCCCATACGAGGCGGAGTACGTGACGAACTACGAAGCCGGCGTCAAGGCCAATCTGCTGGACAATCGGCTACGGGTCGCGGCCGCGGTGTTCTTTGCCGACTATGAAGACCTCGTGGGGTTCGTCCGGCGTACGAACGCCACGGGCAGAGGCAACGAGCCCGTCAACGAGAACCTCGGCAACGTGGAGATCCGCGGGTTCGAGTTCGAGTCCTCGTTGCTGCTCGGGGCCAACCTCACGGTCGACTTCGCGCTCGGCGTGCTCGACGCCGAATGGGCGTCCTTCTCGGTGGACCTCAACAACGATGGCATGGTCACCGACAACTCGCACCTTGACGTGCTGATGGCGCCGAAGCTCACGGCGTTTGGCGCGGTGCGCTACAGCCCGGAGATGATGGGAGGGACCCTGGAGTATCGGCTCGATGCACGTTATCAGTCCCGGTACAACACCTTCGGCGAGAGCAACGCAGCGATGTTCTATCGGCCGGGAACCACCATGATCAACGGGTCGATTACCTGGCGCTGGGGGGAGGGCGAAAACAGCGTTTCCCTGTTCGGCCGGAACCTCTCGGACAAGCGCGCGCAGAGGACGATCATCGGTGCTTCGGTGTTTCCGGTTGCGGTTTACGAACCGCCGCGGCTGCTGGGCCTGGAGTTGCGGCTGAACCTTTGAGGATCGAGCCCACCGTTCGATAGCCGCTGTCGACCGGGATCACCGCTCCGGTCATCCATCTCGTCCGGTCATCATGGACGGCTCAACAGGTCCACGATGGCCTCGTCTATCGCCGCCTTGCCGATGGGGTCCAGACCGCTCCCGGCGACGTGGCCCAGTTTCGATTCGATGACGCGCAGTTCGGCGTTCGGCATCCTGCTGACTTCGTACTCGCTGTCAGCGACGCGAAAATAGAGATCGGTGCTGCCCGGCATCACAATCGCCCTGGCGGCGATGGCTTCCAGGGCCGCATCGAAGTCGCCCTGGAACCTGTCGTTGCTGGCGATGTCCGCAGCTTGCCAGGTCGCCAGCATCCCGAGCAGGTCATTGGCTTCCCGGCGCCCGAAGTACCCCTTCATGAACTCGATGACGTCCGCAACCGAGTCCATGCCCATGTTCCTGTACAGCTCCTCCCGAAAGAAGTCCTGGGAGAAGACCCAGCCGCTGTAGACCTTGGCGAACGCTTCCATGCCGATCTCGGGAGTCGACCGGTAGTCGCCGCCACGGAAGTTCTGGTCTGCCTCCATGGCCGCTCGGGCGCCTTCCAGGAACACCGAGTTGTGGCGCGAAATCCTGGCGGCCCCGCAAATCGGAAGAATCGCGTCCACCATGTCCGAGTGCTGGGCGCCCCATTCGAAGGTCTGCAGGCCGCCCATGCTGAAGCCCATCACCAGGCGAAGTCGCTCTATCGACAGTCCCTGCGTCACGAGCCGATGCTGCGCCCGGACGTTGTCGTGCACCGTCATCAACGGGAACCGCGGACCGTCGAACGGAGCCGGAGTGTTGCTCGGCGACGAAGACTCCGAGTTGGACAGCATGTTGATCACGACGACGCAGTAGTCCGAGAGGTCGAGCACGTCGGATGCCGAAAACAGGTCCTCTGCATCTTCATGCGTGGCCGAGTAGGACGTGAGGACGAGGATGCAGTTGTCCCTTGCCGCGTTCGGCTCTCCGTGGACGGCGTAGACCAGATCGAGATCGAGCGTTGCGCCGCCCTGCGTCTCGAAGTCCTCGATCCGAAACTCTCCCAGCTTCATACCGGCCCCCGTCGAGGCTGATCGGGACGCAACCGGCTCAGACCGGCGGATGCAGACTGTGCCACTCCGTCGCCTGCTCGTAGGCGTGTCCGATCCGGCACAGGAGGGGCTCCTGCAGGTGCCGGGCGACGAACTGGACGCTGAGCGGCAGTCCGTCGCGGCTGAGTCCGCAGGGTACCGAGAGCGTTGGCGTACCATTGAAGTCGCAGGGCGCCGTGAAGCGCAACAGGCTCATGTCCAGGCCCTCTTCCGGCAGTGGGGCGAACGGCGCCAGGTCCTCGACGGGAAAAGCCGGTCCTGGCATCGAGGGGCAGACGAGGGCGTCGGTGCCCGCCACCGCGTCGCGAATCCGCCCGTTGCACTCGGCGCGCAGGTTGTTCGCCCTGGCATAGTCGACGCCGCTCACGCTCGCACCCAGGTCCAGCCAGCCCTGGAACCAGGGTCCGTAGTCGTCCCGGCGGGACGGATAGGTGGCCTGGTGGGCGAGGGCGGCCTCCGCCGAGCACAGTACCGGCCACGCGGCCAGGTACTCTTCCAGTACGGGCAGGCGTACCTCGACGATCTCGGCGCCGAGGTCCTCGAGCAGCTTCACGGCATCCGCCACCGCCTGCGCGAGATCCGGGTCGACCCCCTCCGTGGCATAGCGCTCGTCGAAGCCGAGCCGGAGACCGGCCACACCACGCTCGATGTCCTCGAGCATGTCCGGCACCGGCGCCGGCAGCGAGGTCGGGTCGTTGGGATCGGGCCCGGCGATCGCCTGGAGCACGATCCCGGCATCGGCGGTGCTGCGGGTCATGGGGCCGACATGGTCCAGTGACTCGGCCAGGGCGAGTACGCCGTAACGGCTTACCCGGCCCCACGTCGGCTTGATGCCGACGACCCCGCAGGAGGCGGACGGAAAGCGGATCGAGCCGCCGGTATCGCTGCCGAGCGAGCCATAGCAGAGCCCCGCCGCCGTCGCCACGCCCGAGCCGCTCGAGGAGGCCCCGGACCAGGCGTCGGCATCCCAGGGATTCACCGGTACGCCCCGGTCCGGGTTGTAGCCGGCCATGGCGCCCTCGGTCAGGTTGAGCTTCCCAAGCAGCACCGCTCCGGCGGCGTTGAAGCGGCTGACCACGGTGGCGTCGAAATCGGGGACCTGGTCGGCCATGACCCGCGTGCCGCCCATGGTTCGGACACCGGTGGTGAAGCAGAGATCCTTCACCGCGATCGGCACGCCGTGCAGGAGACCCCGGTAGCGGCCGCCGGCGATCTCGGCCTCGGCGTTCCTGGCCTGGGTCATGGCGGACTCCGCCATGACCGTGGCATAGCTCTGCAGCCGGTCGTCAAGCGCTCCGATGCGGTCGAGCTGGGCGCGGGTTGCCTCGACTGGCGAGATCTCCCCGGACTCGATCAGGCCCGCGAGTTCGACGATGGTCCTGAAGTGCAGCGATTCGTCGGCCATGCTGGACCTCCGCGTTCCGCAGGAGTTTCAGGCTCTTCGGACTATAACGTATCCCGAGTCGGTGCCGACAGCGCAGCCGGTCAGCCCCGCGGACAGCTCGCGCAGATGGCGTAAACGTGGCCGGGGTCGTTCAGGGCGTGCAGTTCCTCCACGCCGGCGAGGGCGCGGCGGATCCAGTGTCCCGCGGCCGACTCGGCGAACCCGAGGTTCTCCGCGAAGCGCATGAGCAACTGCTCCCCGGGAGAGAGTTCCTTCTCCATCAACCGGACGCTGTAGTCGTCGAGTTCGGCGAGCCTCGCCGCCGCCTCGACCGCCCGCTCGAGATCCCCCAGCCCGTCCACCAGTCCGAGTTCGAGCGCCTTGCGGCCGGTCCAGACGCGTCCCTGCCCGATCGCGTCGACGTCCTCCACCGACATGTCCCGTCCGCGGGCGACGAGGTTCAGGAAGCGCTCGTAGATGTGGTCCACGCTCGCCTGCAGGATGGTGCCCATGCGGTCGCTCACGCCCGAGAAGATGTCGTACGAGTCGGAGAGGGCGGTGCTGCCGACACCGTCGCGGGTAACGCCGATCGACGAGAAACTCTCCTCGAGGGAGGGGACCATCGAGAAGACGCCGATGGACCCCGTGATGGTGGTCGGCGACGCCCAGATCTCGTCCGCCGTCGCGGAGATCCAGTAGCCGCCCGACGCCGCCACGCCGCCCATCGAGGCCACCACCGGCTTGCCCGCCGTCTGCGCGAGTTCGAGTTCCTGGCGGATCACTTCGGAGGCGAAGGCGCTGCCGCCGGGCGAGTCGACGCGCAGCACGATGGCCTTGACGGAATCGTCTTCGCGCGCGCGCCTGATGAGCCGCCCCGTCGAGTCCGACCCGACGCTGCCGCGGGACTGGTCCCCCATCTGGATCGCGCCTTCCGCGACGACCACGGCGATCCGGTCCCCCGATTTCGGCAGTTCCGGCCCCGTTGCGACCAGGTATTTCGAGAACGCCGTGCGGGACAGGTCCTCGGCGTCTTCCTCGCCGACTTCGGCCGCCAGTCGCTCCCGCAGCGCTTCCGGGGTCAGCAGTTCGTCCACGAGGCCGTGTTCGAGGGCGGCGCGCGCCGGGTCCCCGCCGACTTCGCCGAGGAGCACGTCGTACTCGTCCGCGAAACGCCGGAAGGCCTCGGGCGTCATGTTCCGGTTCTCCGCGACGCTGTTCACGTAGCTGTCCCACAGGTCGGTGACCAGCGCCAGGTTGGCCTCGCGCGCCTCGGGTGACATGTCCGGACGCGTGAAGGGCTCGACCGCGGCCTTGTAGGTGCCCACGCGGAACACGTGCACGTTGACCTTGAGCTTGTCGAGCAGTCCGGAGTAGTAGTCGCGGTACATCCCGTACCCGGGCAGGGCCACCTGTCCGAGCGGATGCAGGTAGACCTCGTCGGCGAAACTCGCCAGGTGGTAGCGGTCCTGGGTGTACAGCTCGCTCGAGGCGATCACCTTCTTCCCGGCGTCCTGGAAGGCCCGGATCGCGGCGCCCAGCGATTCGACGTGCGCCGCGCTCACGTACAGGAGGTCGGAGAGGTCCAGCGCGAGCACGGCGACCCGGTCGTCGGAGGTCGCCCGGTCGATCGCCCGCAGCAGGTCCGCGGCGGCGACCTGGCCCGACCCGCCGACGCCGAGCAACGCCGGCACGGGATCCGGAGTACCCGTCTGCTCGACGATGGCGCCCTTGGGAGCCACCACGAGCGCGGTGTCGTCCGGTACGTCGACGCCTCCGCTGCCGCCCATCACCAGGGCGGCGAAAAGGGCCAGCAACAGCAGGCCCACGAAAAGGTTGGCGATGGCCACCCGGAGGAACGCGAACGCGCGGGCAACGCCCGCGAAGAATCCGCGCATCGTGTTTCGTAGGGACATGGAGCACCGTGGCGTAAGCGGGGACCCTGCATTTTCAGGGGTCGCCGTGCGGCCCGCAAGCCGACGGCGGCGCTCCACCGCAAGGCAGCGTTGCGGCGCTGCCCGCAGTCCGGATTCGGCGGGCGGCCCGGTCGTTTCCGCTAAGATGGGCCGATGCGCGACGGCATCCTGTGGACCTGGCCGGAACTCTGCAAGGCGCTCGGCGCGGACCCGGTGGACGGACCCGCCGTCCGCGGCGTCGACATAGACTCGCGCAACCTTGCTCCCGGCGACCTGTTCGTGGCGCTGAGCGGGGATCCCGGACCGAGGTTCCCCGGCGCGCGGCCTTCCCCCCGCGACGGCCACGACTTCCTCGAAGCGGCGTACGCCGCCGGCGCCGCGGGCGCGCTGGTGCATCGCGAAATGCCCGGCGGAGGTCCCCGCCTCGTCGTCCGGGACACGCTCGACGCGCTGTGGAACCTGGGCCGGGCGGCGCGAACGCGGACCTCCGCGCGCGTGGCCGCGATTACCGGGAGCAGCGGCAAGACGACCGCCAAGACGTTCCTCGCCCAGGCGCTGGGCGCGTTCGCGACGCCGGGCAGCCTGAACAACCACCTCGGCGTGCCGCTATCCCTCGCCCGCACGCCCGCCGACGCGCGTTTCGCCGTTTACGAGATCGGCACCAGCCACCCGGGCGAGATCGCGCCCTTGTCGCGCCTCGCGCGGCCGGACGTGGCCGTGGTACTGAACGTGCACCCCGCGCACATCGAGTTCTTCGATGGGATCGACGCACTGCGGCGCGAGAAACTCTCCATCGCCGAAGGACTGGGGGCCGACGGCACGCTCGTGTGCCTCGACACCCTGGACCGGACCGGGCTCGACCGCGGGGTGTCCGTGATCACCTTCGGCGAGGGCGCCGGCGCCGACGTGCGGCTCGCGGCTTTCGACGGACGCCAGGCGACGATCACCACTCCTTCCGGAACCGTGTGCGCCGATGTCCCGGGAGGCGGACCGCATCGGGCGCTCTCCCTGAGCGCGGTGGCGGCGGTCCTCGTGGCCTTCGGCGCGGACCCCCGGAGGCTGGCGGCCATCGCCGACGACGCCGTCCCCGCCGGGCGCGGCAACCGCATCCAGGCGGGGCAGGTCACCCTCATCGACGACAGCTACAACGCCAATCCGGCGAGCATGTCCGCGGCACTGCGGGACCTCGCGGAACAGCAGGCGGAAGGCCGGACGGTCGCACTCCTCGGGGAGATGCTCGAGCTGGGCCAGGACTCCGAGCGGCTGCATGCCGCCCTGGTCCCGCTATGCGCACGGATCGACCGGGTCCTTTGCGTCGGAGCCGGGATGCGGGGGCTCCATGACCGCCTCGAACCGGAGCGCCGGCTCGGGTTCGTCGAGTCCCCCGACGCCCTCGACGCCGTCGCGCTCACCGCCGTACTCGAACCCGGCGATGTCGTGCTGCTCAAGGGCTCCAACCGGGTGTTCTGGGCGCGCGACTTCGCGGCGCGGCTGCGCGATGCCCTGCATGCCCGTGCGGTATGATGGCCCCGTGCCATACGCGGTGCGACGCGTACTCCGGAACTTGAGATGATCGTTGACGCCCAGGGGCGCCGTTTCCGCAACCTCCGGGTGAGCCTCACCGCCGCCTGCAACTACGCGTGCACGTACTGCGTGCCCGACGGCAAGCGCCTGCAGGCCGCCGAACGCGAGCTCTCCGGGGAGGGCCTCGTCCGGGCCGTGCGCCTGCTCATCGCGGCCGCCGGGATCGAGAAGCTCCGGATCACCGGCGGCGAACCGCTGCTCTCGCCGAAGTTCGACGTCTTCCTGCCGGCGGTCATGGCGCTGCCCCTGACCGACGTCGCGGTCACCACCAACGGCCAGTTCCTGCTGCGCAAGGCGCCGCTGATCGTCGAGGCGGGCCTGAAGCGCGTCAACGTGAGCCTCGACACCCTGGACGCCGACCGGTTCCGGCACATCGCCCGTTCCGGCGACCTCGCCACCGTCCTGGCCGGCATCGACGCCATGCTCGAGGCGGGCCTCAAGGTGAAGGTCAACATGGTGCCGATGCGGACCGCCAACGCCGACCAGATCGTGCCCATGCTCGACTACTGCCTCGACCGCGGCATCGAGCTGCGCTACATCGAGCTGATGAACATGGGGCACCTGAAGTTCGACGCCCGCTACGAGCGCGACTTCATCGGCATGGACGACATCCTCGGCGCCATCGGCGAATGCTACGAGTTCACCCGCACCGACGCCCCGTACGACTCGACGTCGATCCGTTATCGCGTCCCGGGACGCGGCCACTTCGGCATCATCGCGAACGAGAGCGAGCCCTTCTGCAGTTCCTGCACGCGCTTGCGCCTCTCGTCCAACGGGCTCCTCTACGGGTGCCTGTCGAACGCCCGCCACCACGACATCCGCGATCTCCTCGAGGCGCCCGAGCACCTCGCGCTGATGCGGCTGCAGAGCGTGCTCACCCGGGCGCTCGGCGACAAGCAGTCGGTCTTCACGGGGGAGGTGACCGTCATGAAGTTCATCGGCGGGTGAACTCCGCGCCGGCATGAGCAACGCCTTCCGGGCGCTGCTCGACGCGGCCGGCGACCGCAAGCTGCCCCCGGTCCACACCTGGCGCCCCGCACGGATCGGCGACATCGACATCCGCATCGCGCCCGACGGGCGTTGGTTCCACGAAGGCGCGGAGATCAGGCGGGAGCGCCTGGTCGCGCTTTTCTCGACCGTGCTCCGGCTGGACGACGACGGCTACTGCCTGGTCACGCCGGCGGAGAAACTCCGGATCGTCGTGGAGGACGCGCCGTTCCTGGCGGTCGACATGGAGTCCGACGGGGCAGGGCGCGCGCGGCGCCTGATCTTCGTGACCAACGTCGGCGACCACGTGCTCGCCGACGCGGCGCACCCGATCGAGGTCGAAGACCGTGCGGGCGAGCCACGCCCCTACCTGACCGTCCGCGGCGGACTGCGCGCCCGACTGACACGCAGCGTCTTCTACCGGCTCGTGGACCTCGGGGCGCCCGCGGGTGAAGAACTGGAGGTTTGGAGCGCCGGCGCCCGGTTCGTGCTTGGTCCGATCAACCCGCCGTAACGTCGATCGCCCGGCCCACCCCGGTTCGGCGTGGCCAACGCGTCATGGCGCTTCCCCGACGCGCACCGCGAGCACGTCCGATCGCGCTCCGTGCAGGATGCCGTTCGCCGTGGACCCGAGCACGAGGGCCAGGCCGTGGCGGCCGTGTGTGCCGGTCACTACCAGGTCCGCGGACAGCTCCCTCGTCACGAAGTGAATCTCCGTCGCGGGATGCCCGCGACGCACGATTACATCGCCGTCGATGCCGAAGCTGTCGGCCAGGGCTCTCAAGTGGTCCTCGGCCTGCGCCTCCGCTTCCTCGGTGATGCTCACCGAGTAGGACGCGGCGATCTCGACTCCGGCGTACGAGTATGCGAGCGGGCTGACCGCCGAGACGAGCGACACGCGGGCTCCGCTGATCGCCGCGATGTCCACGGCGCGGCCGAGCACCCTGCGCGAGTCCGTCGTCAGATCGACCGCCACGACGACCTGCTGGTAGGGGCGGACGGTGTCGGGGATGTGCACGCACAGTACGTCGCATGGCGTGCCGTGCAGCACGCCGCTTGCAGTGGAGCCGAGCAGCAGCTCCTGCCAGCCATGCCGCCCGTGCGCCCCCATGACGATCAGGTCGATATCCTCCTGCTCGGCGTAGCGGCGAATCTCGGCGGCGGCGCGGCCCTCGAGCAACATGCGTCGCTCGATGCCGGCCTCCTCGCACACGGTCTCGAGACGGTCCCGCAACGTCTTCACGACTTCCGTGCGGATATCCACCACGGATCGAAAGGCCACCTCGGCGGGGAAGTGCAGGTACCCCTCATCCGCGACATGCACGACAGTGAGATCGGCCCGGGAGCAGGTCTGCACCGCGCGCTGCAGAACGGTGGGTGTCGCTCCCGCCAGGACGTCCAGCGCCACCAGTACGCGCTTGCCGGACATCAGCGTATCGCTACTTGCTCGATCAGCCATCCCTTGCCGCCTCCATTTCCCATGTCGAGGCCTCCTCCAGGTCTGCGTTTGCGTTGCACGACGACCGCACTCTAGCGTCGGCGGGAAGGCCAGGCACTTCGGGAATCAACCCTACGTAGGAGTACGGAAGGGAACGGCCAGGGTCAGGGCACGAGATCATCGCGGCGACGGTTGCGACCGGTGTCTTCCCGGCATATAAGGCCGACGACCCCGTGGTGCGGGAATGCGCCTGTCGGTCCCGCTCCCCAGGGACGACGGCCTGCCACCGGGCCGGCGGCCGGGGCTGCGGCGGGTGATGGCGGAGCATGCATGTCAGACCGGAAGGTCCCCACGGGCGCCTGGGCCCCGAGTGAACTCATGCTCCACGAGGTGATCGACGCGGCCCTCGACGGCATGGTCGTCATCGATTCGCGCGGCACGGTCCTGCTGTACAACGCCGCGTGCGAGCGCATGTTCGGGTACGCGCGGCACGAAGTGCTCGGGAAGAACGTCAACCTGCTGATGACCGCGCCCGACCACGAGAACCACGATACGTACCTGCGCAACTACCTCCGCTCGGGCACACCGCGCGTCATAGGCATCGGTCGGGACGTGGTGGGGCAGCGCAAGGACGGCTCGACCATCCCCCTGCGCCTGGCCGTGGGAGAACTGCGCCAGGGTGCCGATCCGCCCCTGTTCATCGGTACCCTGCACGACCTCACGCAGCAGCGGCGGGACCGCCGGCGGATCGATGAGCTCCAGTCCGAACTCATGCGCGTGACGCGGGTGAGCGCGGTGGGCCAGATGGGCGCGAGCCTTGCACACGAGTTGACCCAGCCGCTCGCGGCCATCGTCGGGTTCGTCGAGGCGAGCGCCGCCCTGCTCGCCAGAGCCGGCGACGACGTCCCGGCCCAGGTCCACGAGTACATGGACCGTGCGGTGACGCAGGCGCATCGCGCCGGCGAGGTGGTCCGTCATCTGCGCGACTTCACCCGGCGGGGAGCCACGGAGCGCGAAGTGGGGGACATCAACGCCGTCGTAGAGGAGGCTCTCGAACTCGCCACGCTCGGTTCCGCCGGCCGGGGAATCGAGTTGCGGCTCGATCTCGCCCGCGATCTCCCGCCGGTGTTCATCGACCAGGCGCAGATCCAGCAGGTCGTGCTCAACCTGGTGCGCAACAGCCTGGACGCGTTGTCCGGCGGAGACGCAGGCGTCGTCATCATCGGCACCAGGCGCCGCGGCAAACGGGTGGAGGTGACGGTCGAGGACAACGGGCCGGGACTGGCTCGAGACGCGCGCGAGCGGATCTTCGACCCGTTTGTCTCGACCAAGCCCGACGGGCTGGGGATCGGCCTGAGCATCTGCCGGACGATCATCGAGGCCCACGGCGGCGAAATCGTCGCCGACGCCCGCCCGGCGAACGGAGCGACGTTCCGGGTCGCGATCCCCGTCTTTGACGAAGGAGAAGGGCAGGATGCCGGGTGAGTTGATCGTGGTGGTGGACGACGATGCGGCCGTGCGCGCGTCGCTGGCGGCGCTGCTCGAAACCGCGGGCTACGAGACGATCCAGTTCGCGTCGGGATCCGCGTTTCTAGACTCGGTGCACGAGCTTGCCGGCGCCTGCGTCCTGCTGGACATCAAGATGCCCGGGTTGGACGGACTGGAGGTCCAGCGCCGCCTCAACCGGCTCGGCGCGAAGCTGCCGGTCGTGCTCGTCACCGGCCACGGGGACATTCCCATGGCCGTGCAGGCCATGCGTGCCGGTGCGAGCGACTTTCTCGAGAAACCGGTGCGGCGGGACCGGCTGACGGAGAGCGTCGCGAGGGCCCTCCGCGAGGCCCCCGGGGGGCCGGCGGGTGCGCAGGAGCGTGCCGCCATGGCCGCGCGCATCGATACGTTGTCTCCGCGCGAGCGGGAGGTCCTGGTGCAACTGGTCATGGGCCGGCCGAACAAGGTCGCCGCGTTCGAGTTGGGGATCAGTCCCCGTACGGTCGAGGTGTACCGGCGCAACGTCATGACGAAGACCGGGGCGCGCAGCCTGCCCCACCTGGTCCGGCTGGCTCTGGTCGCGGGTATCGACCCACTGGGGGAGCCGGCCCCGGGCGCCAGGCGGCGCGGCCCGTCCCGTGGCGGTCGCGAGATCGCCGGCCAGCAAAGCGCCGAGGAGTAGGCACCCGGGGCAGGGGGCCCGGCCATGGGCCCGGCCATGGGGCGCTACATGTTCGGGTAGTTCGGCCCGCCTGTGCCCTCGGGCACCACCCAGTGAATGTTCTGGGCGGGATCCTTGATGTCGCAGGTCTTGCAGTGCACGCAGTTCTGGGCGTTGATCTGGAAGTGCGGCGCGCCGTCCTGTTCGACCACCTCGTAGACGCCCGCGGGACAGTAGCGCTGCGCCGGTTCGTCGAACATCGGCAGGTTGTCGCGGATCGGCAGGTCCGGGTCCTTGAGGGTCAGGTGGCAGGGCTGGTCCTCCTCGTGGTTGGTGTTCGAGAGGAACACCGAGGAGAGCTTGTCGAACGAGAGCACGCCGTCCGGCTTCGGGTAGTCGATCGGCTTCGCCTCGGCGGCGGGCCTGAGCTGCGCGTGGTCGGGATGCGGCTCCTCGAACGTGAAGCCCATGCGGCCGCGGGCGATCCGCTGGTCGAACCAGGCGTAGGCGGCGCCGGGCAGGGTCCCGAGTCGGTGGACCATCGGCGCCACGTTGCGGGAGCGGTGGAGTTCCTCGAAGAGCCACGAATTCCTGAAGCGGTCGTCGAAGTCCCCGGGTTCGCTCCCGGCCTCCCCGCGACCTAGCGCGTCGAACACCGTCTCCGCCGCGAGCATCCCCGACTTCATGGCCGTATGGGAGCCCTTCACCTTGAGCTGGTTGAGGAAGCCGGCGTCGTCGCCGATCAGCATGCCGCCCGGGAAGGTCGTCTTCGGCAACGCCTGCAGGCCGCCCTTGATGACCGCCCGCGCCCCGTACGCAACCCGCGTGCCGCCCTGAAGCACGTCGGCGACCACCGGGTGATGCTTGTAGCGCTGGAACTCGTCGAAGGGGCTGAGGTGCGGGTTGCTGTACGACAGGTCCACGATCAGCCCGACGGAGACCTGGTGGTTCTCGATGTGGTAGAGAAAGGCGCCGCCGCCCGTCCCGCGGATCGCCGTGTGGCCGAGCGGCCAGCCGAGCGTGTGCACCACCCGGCCCGGCACGTGCCGCTCCGGGTCGATGTCCCAGATTTCCTTGAGCCCGATGCCATAGTGCTGCGTCCCCGCCGCAAGGCCGTAGCGGGCCATCAGCTCCTTGCCGAGGTGCCCGCGGCAGCCTTCCGCGAACAGCGTGTACGGGGCGCGCAGCTCGAACCCCGGCTGCCAGGCCGCCTTGCGCTCGCCGGCGGCGGAGACGCCCATGTCGCCCGTGGCGACGCCGACGACGCGCTCGCCCTCGTAGAGCACTTCCGACGCGGCGAACCCCGGGAAAACGTTGACGCCGAGCGCCTCGGCCTGCTCGCCGAGCCAGCGGCAGAGGTTGGCGAGGGAGAGCGCGTACTTGCCCTCGTTGCGCATGTCCACGGGCAGGGCGAAGCGGGGCGCCTTGAGGCGGTTCCTGTCGTTCGGCAGGTAGTAGAAGAGGTCTTCGGTCACGGGGTTGTCGAGTGGCGCGCCGCGCTCGGCCCAGTCCGGGAACAGCTCGTCGAGGGCGCGCGGCTCGAAGACCGCGCCCGATAGGATGTGCGCGCCGATCTCGGAACCCTTCTCGACGAGGCAGACGGAAACCTCCCGGCCGGAGGCCTCGCCGAGCTGCACCAGCCGGATCGCCGCCGCGAGCCCCGCCGGGCCTCCCCCGACGACCACGACATCGAAATCCATCGACTCACGCTGCGCTTCGGACACGGGGACTCCTCGGGAAAAACCGCGATCGGCAGTATAGCAACGCGGAGGGTGGCTCCCGGCGACATCCACGCCCTCCGCCCACCCCCGGCCGCCCGCCGGGCGGTTGTCGCACCGGGTCCAAACGGGGAGAATACCGCGCTCGCCGCGGCACCCCCGAGAGTACGAGGAACTCATGAAAGTACTGGTCCCCGTGAAGCGCGTCGTCGACGCCAACGTCAAGGTGCGCGTGAAACCGGACGGCACCGGCATCGATCTCACCAACGTCAAGATGGCGGTCAACCCGTTCTGCGAGATCGCCATCGAGGAGGCGGTGCGGCTCGTCGAGGCAGGCATCGCCGAGGAAGTGATCGCCGTGTCCGTCGGCGGTACGGCGTGCCAGGAACAGCTCCGCACCTGCCTCGCGCTCGGCGCCGACCGGGCCATCCTCGTCGAGACGGACGGGGACCTGCAGCCGCTCGCCATCGCGAAGATCCTGCAGGCCGTCTACGAGCAGGAAACGCCCGGGATCGTCATCTTCGGCAAGCAGAGCATCGACGGCGACAACGGCCAGACCGGCCAGATGTTCGCGGCGCTGACGGGCCTCGCCCAGGGGACCTTCGCCTCGGAGCTCACCGTCGCGGACGGCAGGGCGCAGGTGGTCCGCGAGGTCGACGGCGGCCTGCAGACGGTGTCCCTGAGCCTGCCGATCGTCGTCACGACGGACCTCAGGCTCAACGAGCCGCGCTACGCCTCGCTGCCCAACATCATGAAGGCGCGCAAGAAGCCGCTCGACGTCACGACCCCCGACGCGCTCGGCGTGGACGTGGCGCCGCGCTTCGAGGTGCTCAACGTCGAGCCGCCCCCGGGGCGCTCCGCAGGCGTCGTCGTCGAGTCCGTCGATGAGCTCGTGGAAAAACTCAAGAATGAAGCAAAGGTGATTGAATAATGGGCACTCTTGTCGTCGCGGAACACGACAATCAGGCGCTGCGCCCGGTCACGCTGAACGTCCTCGCCGCGGCGCTCGAGATCGGCGGCGAGATCGACCTGCTGGTCGCGGGCGAGAACTGCGGCGCGGTCGCCGAGGCCGCGGCTTCGGTGCCGGGCATCGCCCGCGTGCTGTGCGCGGATCATCCTGCCTACGCGCACCATCTCGCCGAGAACATGGCCCTGCTCGTCGCCGAACTCGGCTCGGACTACGACCACATCCTCGCGGCCCACACGACGACGGGCAAGAACTTCCTGCCCCGCACGGCCGCGCTTCTTGACGTCGCGATGATCTCCGACATCGTCGGCGTGGACAGCCCCGACACCTTCAAGCGCCCGATCTACGCCGGCAACGGCATCGCCACGGTCAGGTCGGACGACGCGAAGAAGGTCCTGTCGGTGCGCGGCACGGGCTTCGACCCCGCGCCGGGGGAGGGCGGAAGCGCCGCGGTCACGGCCGTGGCGAGCGTGCACGACGCGGGCCTCTCCGAGTTCGTGGGCGAAGAGCTCGCGAAGTCCGAACGGCCGGAACTGACCGCCGCCCGGGTCGTCATCTCCGGCGGCCGCGGCATGCAGAACGGCGACAACTTCAAGCTGCTCGAGGGCGTGGCCGACAAGCTCGGCGCCGCCGTCGGCGCGTCACGCGCCGCGGTCGACGCGGGTTTCGTCCCGAACGACATGCAGGTGGGACAGACGGGGAAGATCGTCGCCCCTGAGCTTTACATTGCGGTCGGCATCTCGGGGGCGATCCAACACCTTGCGGGCATGAAGGACTCGAAGGTGATCGTCGCCATCAACAAGGACGCCGACGCCCCGATCTTCCAGGTCGCGGACTACGGGCTGGTGGCGGACCTCTTCAACGCCGTACCGGAGCTCGACGCGGCGCTGTAAGGGCGGGCTTGTCCCCGCCCGCGTGGCCTCGAGCATGAATTCGACACGGGACGGGCCGGGTGGCCGAGGGTGGTTTCCCACCCCCGGCTCCCACAGATCCGGACGTGCCCAACTCGGGCATCCGGCTCCTCGGGCTACGGTTTAGCTGCGCGGTAGACGCTATGCACGACCTGCGGTCGGGGGAGC
>JAJDTI010000120.1 GCA_022827245.1 Pseudomonadales bacterium
AGGGCCTTCTTCACACACGCGGCATGGCTGTGTCAGGCTTTCGCCCATTGCACAATATTCCCTACTGCTGCCTCCCGTAGGAGTCTGGACCGTGTCTCAGTTCCAGTGTGGCTGATCGTCCTCTCAGACCAGCTATGGATCGCAGCCTTGGTGAGCCATTACCTCACCAACTAGCTAATCCAACGCAGGCTCCTCCGATAGCGCGAGGTCGCGCACCGACTTGCGTCGGCGCGTTGAGATCCCCCGCTTTCATCCGTAGATCGTATGCGGTATTAATCCGAGTTTCCTCGGGTTGTCCCCCACTATCGGGCAGATTCCTACGCGTTACTCACCCGTCCGCCACTGTACTCGCCCCCGAAGGGACTTTCTCGTTCGACTTGCATGTATGAGGCCTGCCGCCAACGTTCAATCTGAGCCATGATCAAACTCTTCGATTTTAATCGTTCGGGCCTGCGGACTCGGGGAACGGCTCGCGCCGCACCGTCCTCCGCGGACCCAGAGTTGCCAAGGCTCCACGTTACGAGCGCCCACACGAATGGCTTGTTTCGATTTTGAAAGAGCGGGTCGCCGGGGGGTTCCCGACGGCCAAGGGGAGCGGATTATACGCCCCTCGGACCCGCCCGCAAGCGGCGGATGGAACTTTTTTCGAGGCCCCCGGGACGCGCTCACCCGGCGACGTCGACCGGGAGGACCGCGAGGTGCCAGGCCTTCCGGCCGCGACGGATGAGGTGGTAACGCCCGTGCAGGGCCGCGTCGGGGGAGAGCGCGTGTTCCACGTCCTGGACCGGAGCGCCATTCACGGAGACGCCGCCGCTCGCGATCAGTCGCCGAGCGGCTCCCCGCGAGGGGGCAAGGCCCCCGTCGGCGAGCGCGGCGGCCAGTCCCGTGCCCGCCGGCAGTTCGGTGCATCCCATGCCGTCGAGGCGGAGCTGTTCGAAGTCCGCCGGCCCGAGCCCCCGGATGTCCCCGCCGAACAGCGCCGCCGTGATGCGCTCGGCCGAGCCCAACCCCGCCTCGCCGTGGACGAGCCGCGTCACCTCGCTCGCGAGCAGTCTCTGCGCGCCTCTCCTGCCAGGATCCTCCGCCGCCGCGGCCACCGCCTCGTCGATGGCAAGAACATCGAGGAAGGTGAAGCAGCGCAGCCAGGCCGGCACATCCGCATCGGCCGCGTTGAGCCAGAACTGGTAGAACGCGTACGGTGAGGTGAGAGACGGGTCGAGCCACACCGCGCCGCTCTCGGACTTGCCGAACTTCGTGCCGTCCGCTTTCGTGACCAGGGGCGTGGTGACCGCGTACGCCTCGCGTCCGAGCGCGCGGCGGATCAGTTCGACGCCGCCGACGATGTTGCCCCACTGGTCGCTGCCCCCGATCTGCACGCTGCATTCATGGCGCCGGGCGAGTTCCAGGAAGTCCATCGCCTGCAACACCATGTAGCTGAACTCGGTGTAGGAGATCCCCGCGCCCTCCCGCGTCAGCCGCGACTGCACGCTGTCGCGGCGCACCATCGCGTTGACCGAGAAGTGCTTGCCGATATCGCGCAGGAAGGTGATGACCGGGAGGTCCCCGGTCCAGTCCAGGTTGTCGACCACCAGCGCCGCCCCGGCGCCGGAGAAATCGAGGAAGCCGGAGGCCTGCTCCCGGATGCCGGCGGCCCACTGCCGCACCGTGTCCCGGCTGTTGAGCCTCCGTTCCTCCGACTTGCCGCCCGGGTCCCCGATCAGTCCCGTGGCGCCGCCGACCAGCAGGATGGGCCGGTGGCCCGCCCTCTGGAAGCGGCGCAGTCCCAGCAACGGCACGAGGTTGCCCACATGCAGGCTCGCCGCGGAGGGATCGAAACCGCAGTAGACGGTCCGTTGCCCGTCCTCGAGGTGGGAGGCCAGCCCGGCCTCGTCCGACACCTGCGCGACGAGGCCGCGTTCGAACCATTGACGCAGGAGCGATGCCATGGCGCGCAACCTATCAGGAACTCCGCGGACGAACCAATTTCCGCGTATGGAACAGACGGACGACGGGGCCGTAGCGACCGGCGAGACGGGTGCCACGCAAGCCCCGGGGCGCTATAATTCGGTCTTTACAGGCGCTGCGGGGTCCATTGCAGACCCGCCCTGGCGGGTCTACAGGTTTGAACGTCAGACAGTTCCCAGCATCGCACGCTATCCTCACGGGCATCCTCGCCCTGGTCATCGTCGCCGTGGCGGTCGTGAACCGGGGAGCCCCCGAAGGAAGCGGCACGGTCACCACCGATACGATCCTGGACGGGGTCGCCGCCGAGATGCCCCCTCTCGATCGGGTCCCCCCGACTCCCCTCGAAACCGCGACCGCACCTTCCTCCTCCGCCCGTTCCGACGAGTCGAGCCAGTCGGAGCGCGTCCGTTCCGGAGACAACCTGTCCGTCGTCTTCCAGCGCCGCCGGATCCCCGCCCGGGAGTTGCAGCGCATCCTCGATAGCGGTCCGCTGGCCAAGCGTCTGGCGCGCCTGCACCCCGGCGACGAACTCACCTTCGTCGAGGGTTCCGAGGGCGAGCTGCTGCGCTTCGCGTACGCCCCCACGAGCTTCGAGCGGCTCGAGTTCGAGCGCGTGGACGACCGTTTCGTAGCCCGCGAGGTCGTCGAGGCAACGGACCTCGTCACGGTCCACCGGGAGGCCGTGATCGAGCATTCGCTGTTCGACGCCGGCCAGCGCATCGGCCTGGACGACCGCGTGACGCTCGCGCTCACGAACATCTTCCGCTGGGACATCGACTTCGTCCTCGACATCCGTTCGGGCGACAGCTTCCACGTCGTCTTCGAGGAGCGCCGCCACAACGGCGAGCCGGTCGAGTTCCGCCACATACTCGCGGCCGAATTCGTCAACCAGGGTGATAGCTACCGGGCCGTCCGCTACGTGGACAGCGCCGGGCGCGCCGAGTTCTACAGCCCCGAGGGGGAGGCGATGCGCAAGCGTTTCCTCCGCGCGCCGGTGGAGTTCACGCGCATCAGCTCGCACTTCAACCTCCAGCGCCGCCACCCGCTGTTCAAACGGTCCATGCCGCATCGCGGCATCGACTACGCCGCCCCGGTGGGTACGCCGGTGCTGGCCGCCGGGGACGGTACGGTCCAGGTCGCCGGGCGCAACCGCGCGAACGGCAACTACGTTTTCCTCGAACACGGCGACGGTTTCAGCACCAAGTATCTCCACCTGTCCCGCTTCGCGGGCAAGCCGCGCCGCGGCAAGGCCGTTTCCCAGGGCGACGTGATCGGTTACGTCGGCGCCACCGGCTACGCCACCGGTCCGCACCTCCACTACGAGTTCCTGGTCGACGGCGTGCATCGCAACCCGCGGACCGTGAAGATGCCGAAGGCCAGTCCGATACCGGCTCAGGAACGGCAACGCTTCGGAGAGAGCACCGCGCCGCTGCTGGCCCTGCTCGACAGCGACGAAGCCCGCATCGCTTCTCGCTAATGCGCTTGCATGGAGGTACGTCTCCGGCGACGGAGGAGATGCTTGCACTTCCTTACGCGTCAGCGGTCGGGGAAGCTCCCCCAGCTGAAGGCTCCTAGTGCCGTCGTCTCTCTACGCAGGAGCCATCTCCGGCACCAGCGTCGACGGCCTCGACCTGGCACTCCTCGATGTCTCCGGGGCCATGCCCCGCATCGTCGATGCCCGGGTCGAAACCCTCCCCCCATCCCTGGCGCAGGAGCTGCGCGCGCTCGCCGCCCCCGTGGACGACCACCTCGACCGCGTCGCCCGCGCCGACGCGGAGCTCGGGGAGTGCATCGGGCGGGCCGTTCGGGAGTTCGCCGGTAGCCGCGCCGTCATCGCGGTCGGCAGTCACGGCCAGACCATCCGCCACGACCCGCGCGGGCGGCCGGCCTACACCGTCCAGATCGGCGACCCGAGCCGCATCGCGGAGTTCAGCGGTATCGACACCGTGGCGGACTTCCGGCGCCGGGACATCGCGGCGGGCGGCGAGGGCGCTCCGCTGGTGCCGCCCTTCCATGCCGCGCTCTTCGGGGTCCCCGAACGACGCCGCGCGGTGCTGAACATCGGCGGGATCGCCAACGTCACGCTCCTCGGCGACCCCGCCCTCGGTCACGAAGCCGTGACGGGCTTCGACACGGGTCCGGGCAACGCGCTCCTCGACGCGTGGATTCGCGAGCAGCGCGGCGAGCCGTTCGACCGCGGCGGCGCCTGGGCGGCCGGCGCCGAGGCCATCCCGGAGCTGCTCGCCCGCCTCGAGGAGGACGCCTTCCTCGCGGAACGACCGCCGAAGAGCACGGGCAAGGAGCGCTACAACCTCGCATTCATCCTGCGGCACCTCGACGGATCCGAACCGGCGGCCGGCGTCCAGGCCACGCTGGCGGAGTTCACCGCCGCGAGCGTCGCGGGAGCGGTCTCGTCGTGGGGCCCGGCGACGCAAGAGGTCGTGGTGTGCGGGGGCGGGCGCTGGAACACCGACCTGATGGAGCGGCTGCGCCGGCGCCTGTCACCGCGGGACGTGACGACGACCGATGCGCTCGGAGTGGACGGAGATGCGGTCGAAGCGGCGGCGTTCGCCTGGCTGGCGCATCGCTTCCTGGAACGGCTCCCGGGGAATGCGCCGGCGGTGACCGGCGCCGCCGGACCGCGGGTGCTCGGGGCGCTGTATCCCGCCGGGCCCGTGTAGCCCGCGGACGGTCGGGGGGAGGGCGCCCGGCCCGGGCGGCCCGGACGTCAGATGGCGAAGGAGTTACCGCACCCGCAGGTGGACGACGCGTTGGGATTGGTGACCACGAACTGGGCCCCCTGAAGGTCCTCGCGGTAGTCGATCTCGGCGCCGGCCAGGTACTGGTAGCTCATCGCGTCGACAAGCATGGTCACGCCGTCCCGCTCGATGACGGCATCGTCCTCGCCGACGTCCTCGTCGAACGTGAAGCCGTAGGAGAAGCCGCTGCAACCGCCGCCGGTGATGAACACCCGCAATTTCAGCAGGTCGTTGCCCTCGTCTTCGATCAGGGACGCCACCTTGCCCGCGGCGCGGCCCGAGAACTCGATGTCCATGCGCGCATTATACGCGGCGTGCCGCGTCCTCCTCTGCGCCGAGCGCGTGCCGCCCGCGCTCCGGTCAGCGTCGTTCCGTCTCGTCGAGCGCGGCCGGCGTCGTCTCGAGCGGGTGGACATTGCCGCCCCCCGCGGCTTCGCGGTCGCAGTGCAGCTCGCCCTGCACCGTCGCGCCCTCGTGCATCTCGACGAGGCGATAGAACACCTTGCCCGTCATCTGCGCCTTGCCGCCCAGTTCGAGGCGAACGCTGGAGTGCACGTCTCCCTCGACACGCCCCCCGATGACGACCGTCGGGACCCGGATGTTGCCCTTGACGAAGCCGCCCTCGCCCACGGTCAGGGTCGCCCCGCTGCCTTCGTCCGCCTCGATCTCTCCCTCGACCACGCCGCTCACGTAGAGTCGCCCGGAGAAGGCGATCGTCCCGCGCACGACGGCGGAGGCGTCGATCAGCGTCGTGTCCTTGCCCGTCCGCTCGGTTTTCGCGTTCTTCACCTTCACTTCAGCCCTCCTCGACCAACCAGTCGAATGACTCGCGTATCCGCGTTCCCGCATCGTCGCGCACCTGCGCCGTCACCGCGACCGCGCGGGGGACGAATCCGTCGGGCAACGAGAATTCGCCAGAGAACTCCTGAAAATACAGGAATCTGAAGCCGGTCGCGAAGTCCTCGTCCGAGACGAGGTCCGCTACCGCATGCCGCTCGGGCTCACCCTCGCGCTCGCCGGAGAGTTCCACCAGGACATCACCCTCGATCCAGTCGTGCCGGTCGACGATCTGGGTCAGCAACAGCCGGTAGGCGTAGCGCGCCGGTTGCGGGGTCCCCTCGATGGTGAGCCGTTCGATCCTGAATCCGCGTTCCGCTTCCGACGGCGCCACCAGCCTGCGGTAGAAGCGTGCTTCCTCCTCCAGGGCGCCGATCCGGTCACGCAGTTCCTTGATCGTCCGGCGCAGGCGCTCGTTCGCGCCCGCCTCGACCACCGTCGCCAGCCGCACGGTCGAGAGGTCCAGGTCGCCGAAGCGGTCCACGTCACCGGCCGGCGCGGCCTCCACCGCATCCGCCTCGGCCGGTACGAGATCGCGGACCAGGAACCCGGCCGCCAGCAACGCCACGCCGACGACCCCGGCCCCCAGGCCCCGGAGGAGTCCGAGACCCGGGCGGACGGGCACCACCGTCATGCGCTCTTTCGGTAGCACGTCGGCCCAACGCACGGCGCGTCCCCCGATCGGTCACATGCCTGGCGGTATACTCGCGTACCTTTCCGAGGGCAAGCCCTCAGTGACCACGCGACGCAACCCCCCGGGTCTCACCCGCCGCGCGGTGCAACGCATGCTCCGCCCGCGGCTCGCCTATGCCGATCCCCTCCAGCGCCTGGCGCTGCTCGGCGTCGCGGCCGGCGCCGTCACCGGGATCGTCGTCTCGCTGTTCCGGCTGGCGATCGACGGTGCCGCCCTGGTCGCCCTCGGCGGCGACAGCGAGAACTTCGAACCGCTCCCGCCGGCGCTTCGGGCCGGGCTCCCGCTGCTCGGCGCCCTGGTGATCGGAGTCGCCCTCACGCGGCTGACAGAGGACCGGCGGCGGACCGGCGTCGCCCACGTCCTGCAGCGGCTGCGCGAGCACGCCGGACGGCTCCCCGCCACCAACGCCGTGGTGCAGTTCTTCGCGGGGACGTTTGCGCTCGCCACCGGGCTCTCGGGCGGGCGGGAGGGTCCGGCCATCCACCTCGGCGCGACCGCCTCGAGCATCCTCGGCCAACGTCTCGGCGTACCCCCGGACAGCCTCCGGATCCTGGTCGCATGCGGCGCCGCCGCCGCCATCGCCGGATCCTTCAACACGCCCATGGCCGGCGTCGTGTTCGCGATGGAGGTCGTGCTGCTCGAGTACGCCGTCGCGAGTTTCATCCCGGTGGGCCTCGCGGCCGTCACCGCGACCGTCATCACGCGGTACCTGTTCGGCGACACGCCGGTGTTCGAGGTTGGCAGCATTCACATGCACTCGCTGCTCGACGTACCCTTCGTCGTACTCGCCGGCTTCGCCATCGGTACGCTCGGAGCCGCCTTCACGGCGTGCGTGCGCCTCTTCACGCGCATGGGACGCCGGCCGTACTGGGCGCGGGCGATCCTCGCCGGCGCGATCACCGCGGTCGCCGCCGTGGTGGCGCCGGCGGTCATGGGCGTCGGCTACGACACGGTCGACGCGGCGCTGGCCGGGACGCTCGCATGGTCCGCGCTGGCCGTCATCCTGGTGGCGAAGCTGGCCGCGTCGAGCGCCTGCGTCGGACTCGGGATGCCCGTCGGCGTGATCGGCCCGACCATCGTCATCGGCGCCGCATGCGGCGGGTTGCTCGGTCACCTGGGGCAGATCCTCTCCCCGGGGGCGGCTTCGAGCGAAGGGTTCTACGTACTCCTCGGGATGGCCGCAATGATGGCGGCCGCCCTGCAGGCGCCCCTCGCCGCCCTGATGGCCGTCGTCGAGCTGACCTCCAACGCCAACATCATCCTCCCGGCCATGCTCATCGTCATCGTCGCCACCCTGACCGCCGGGAGGCTGTTCCGGCAGCCATCCGTCTTCCTGGCCACGCCCGCGGCGCTCCGTTCCCGGGACGAAGGACCGCCGTAGCCGCGCCCCAGGCGCCCGCCTCCGGTATCATCGCCCGCCGGTCGTACGGGGGCACCCTCAGGCGGATGACAATGACGTCCCGAACCGTGCGCGTGGTCCTCGGCGACCGCGCAACGCCCGACGCCCAGGCCCGGTCCGCCGCACCGCCCGCCCACGCCCGGGGAGCGGCGCGATGATCCTCTGGGTCAAGGCCTTCCACGTCGTCTTCGTGGTCACCTGGTTCGCGGCGCTGTTCTACCTGCCCCGGCTCTTCGTCTACCACGCCACGGCGACCGACGGGCCCGGCATCGAGCGCTTCAAGGTGATGGAGCGCAAGCTCTACCGGGGCATCATGACGCCGTCCGCCGCGCTGACCGCGGTCTTCGGCATCTGGAACCTCGTGCTGGCCTGGGACGCCTTCGCCACCGCCGGATGGATGTGGGCGAAGCTCGGCGCGGTCCTGGCGCTCTACGCCTACCACGGGTACTGCGGGCGCCTCCTCCGCGCCTTCGCCAACGACGCGAACACGCACGGCGAACGCTTCTACCGCTGGTTCAACGAGGCGCCGGCCGTGCTGCTGGTCGTCATCGTGATTCTCGTCATCGTCAAACCGTAAGTGTCACCAACCGCAGGGAAGCTCCAGAAAAGTGGAACGCAACACCTCCGCCCGCCTCATCCGCCGCGCTGAACGGGTCATCCCCGGCGGCGTCAACTCGCCCGTACGCGCATTCCGCGGCGTCGGCGGCACGCCGGTGTTCTTCGAGTCCGCCGAGGGTGCCTGGCTGGTCGACGTGGACGGCAACCGCTACATCGACTACGTGGGATCCTGGGGTCCGATGATCCAGGGGCACGGTTTCGCGCCCGTGGTCGACGGCGTGCGCGAGCAGGCCGTGTCGAGCCTCGGTTTCGGCGCCCCGACGGAGCTGGAGATCCAGTTGGCCGAACGGATCGTCGATGCCGTGCCCGGCATCGAGAAGGTCCGCCTCGTCAACTCCGGGACGGAGGCGACGATGTCCGCCATCCGCCTGGCGCGGGGCCACTCGGGCCGCGACCTCCTCGTCAAGTTCGACGGCTGCTACCACGGACACTCGGACGCCCTGCTGGTGAAGGCCGGCAGCGGCGTGCTGACGCTCGGTCTGCCGAACTCTCCCGGCGTACCGGATGCCGTCGCCGGCCATACGCTGACCCTCCCCTTCAACGACAGCGACGCCGTCCGCGCCGCGTTCGAGCGTTTCGGTTCCGACATCGCCTGCGTGATCGTCGAGCCCGTGGCCGGCAACATGGGGTGCATTCCCCCGGCGCCCGGTTTCCTCGAGGCGCTGCGCGCGCTCACGGCCGACAGCGGTTCGGTGCTCATCTTCGACGAGGTGATGACGGGGTTCCGCGTGGCCGCCGGCGGCGCCCAGGAACGCTACGGCGTCACGCCCGACCTCACGACGCTGGGCAAGGTCATCGGCGGCGGGCTGCCGGTCGGAGCCTTCGGCGGACGGGCCGACATCATGGACGGCGTCGCCCCGGTCGGCGCCGTCTACCAGGCCGGGACCCTGTCCGGCAACCCCCTCGCCACCACCGCGGGGCTCGCCATGCTGGACTCCCTCGACGCGGCGTTCTACGCCCGTCTCGAGGCACGCACCGTAGAGCTGACGGATGGCCTCTCGGCCCTGGCTCGCCGCCACAACGTGCCCGTCCGGATCAACCGCGTCTGCGGCATGTTCAGCATCTTCTTCTCTTCCGCGTTCTCTTCCACGCCGGAGGTCCGCAGCTTCGACGACGTCGCCCGGTGCGACACCGAACGGTACAACCGGTTCTTCCACGCGCTGCTCGACGCCGGCGTCTACCTCGCGCCCTCGGCGTTCGAGGCGGCGTTTCTCTCCGGCGCGCACGGCGACGCCGAGATCCGCCAGACCCTCGAAGCCGCGGACGGCGCCTTCGCGCAAGTCGCCGGATGAGCTACGACGTCTACGGGATCGGCGCCGCCCTCCTGGACGTCGAGTACGCCGTCGACGACGGGTTCCTCGCCGACCATGGCGTCGTGAAGGGGCACATGACGCTCGTCGACGAGACGCGCCTCCGGGTGCTCGTCGACGCCCTCGCCGAACGCTCCCCGAAACGCATGTGCGGGGGCTCGGCGGCCAACACCGTCTACGCCGTGCAGGCCTTCGGCGGCGACTGCTACTACTCGTGCCGGGTCGCGGGCGACGACACCGGCGCGCACTTCCTCGCCGAGATCGCCGCCGCCGGCGTCGATGTCCGGCCTCATGATCCGGAACGGCCGGGTCAGTCCGGGCGCTGCCTCGTCCTCGTCACCGGCGACGCCGAACGTTCCATGAACACCTTTCTCGGCGCCTCCGAGCTGCTCGACATCGACGACATCGAGCCGGCATCGCTCGCCCGGTCCCGTTTCGCGTACATCGAGGGCTATCTCGCTTCCTCGGAGACCGGCCGCGCGGCGGCGATCCGCACGCGGGAGATCGCCGAGGACGAGGGGGTCCGCACGAGCCTCACCCTCTCCGACCCGAGCATGGTCGAGGCCTTTCGCGACGATCTCCTTGCGATGCTGGGCAACGGTGTCCACGCGCTGTTCTGCAACGAGGAGGAGGCCCTCGGCTGGACGGGCGCCGACCGTGTCGACATCGCCGCGACCGAACTCGCCGACATCGCGCCCCTCCTGTTCATCACGCTCGGCGGCGCGGGAAGCCTCGCGGTGACGCCCTCGGGCCGCCGGGAGATCGCCGGTTTCGAGGTCCCCGCCGTCGACACCACCGGCGCCGGCGACATCTACGCCGGGGCGTGCCTCTACGCGCTGTGTCTCGACGGCGCGCCAGCGGACGCCGCCCGCTTCGGGAACTACGCCGCGGCGCAACTGGTGACCCGGGTCGGGCCCCGGCTGCCGGACCTCGCGAGCTACCGGACGCTCCGCGAGGGCTTTTCCGCGTAGTCAGAGATCGACCGGCAAGGCCCGGTCGATCGCGACCTCCTCCGGCGTCACGACGCAACCGTACGCCAGTACCTCGACGCCCGCCGCCACGGCATCCCGCACCGCCTCGCCGTACCGCGGGTCGATGTCGTCCGCGACCGTCACCCGACGGATGCCCGTGTGCGGAACGCAGAACAGCAGCACCGCGCGGTGCCCGCGCCCGACACAGCGGGCGAGCGCCCCGACGTGACGGCGTGCGCGCTCGCTGACCGCGTCCGGGAACGCGCCGACACCGTCCCGGCAGAGCGTGACGCTCTTCACTTCCACGAACGTCGGCAGGGCGTCTCCGAGCGCGAAGTCGAAGCGGCCGGCTTCGCCGGGAATCGCCACTTCGCGGCGCCAGGGACCGCCGCGCAGCTCGGTGATCCTCCCCGCGGCGAGCGCCTCGGCGACCACGGCATTGGGCCGCGCCGTGTTGATGCAGACGGCGCACGTGTGCGCCCCGTCCGGCACCTCGACGAGTTCCAGGCTCTCGGGGTACTTGCGTTTCGGGTTGCCCGACGCCGAGAACCACGCGGGGCTCCCCGGCGTGTCGCAGCCGAGCATCGCCCCGGTGTTCGCGCAGTGCATGGTGACGACGCCGCGGCCCGCCACCTCCACGTCGGCGAGGAAGCGCTTGTAGCGTCGCACCAGCACGCCGGGCGCGAGGGGCGGCGAGAACCTCATCGCATGCTCCCTGCTCCGTTCCTCCGGGCCACCCACGCCCCCCCCCCGTCAGGCCATAATGCCAGCCCCGCCGCGTTCTCCAGAAGAACTTCCTCACGACCGACGACGCCTTCGCCTCCGCGCGTGCCCTGCGCAACGCCGCGCCCCACGCCTGGCCGAACCGGCGCATCGTGGCACTCGCCGATGCGGTGCTCGATTGCCGAGGACGCCTCCGCGAAGCCGTCGACGCGATGGGCCCGGCCTCGGCCGAGAGCCTGGGGAGTCTGGTCGCGCTGCCCGTCGACGCCTGAAGGAACGCCCGCGGGCGCGCTTGGCGTTCCGCCACGCTTTGGGTACCGTGGCGCCGCATGAAACCCGGTCGAACGGTGACGTGGGCGCTGGCCGCCTGGTGTGTCTGTCTGCCCGGGTGCGATCGCGCGGAGGAGGAGTCCCACGACGCTCCCGCCAGGGTGCTTCCCGCCGCGGCCTGGCGGGCGGACGGGGGGGCGGACCGCGTCCCGCCCGAGGCCTGGGCCGAGTTCGCCGGCCAACTCGCCGACGGCCTCGACGGCGTGGCGCTGCACCGCACCGACGGGGCGCTCGTGCTCGCCATCGAGGGGCGCCGTTTCGAACCCGTGGTGCTCGCCGCCCGGGGCACGCGTCGGCTGACCGGCAAGTCGGCGCTCGACGGCGGGGCGACCGTCGTCCTCGGCAGCGGCTTCGTCTCCGAGTTCCAGTCTCTCGAGCCGCTCGGCCTCCTGCAGGTCGACGGCGAAATCCGGTCGCCGGTCTCGAGGCACGGGTACACGCGCATCCTCGGGGTAGGTGACGGCCGGCTCGCCGTGCTGGCGCGCCGCGAGTATCACCGCGGCCTGCTCGAGTCCGCGCTGCAGGTGGGCCCCGGCGTCGTCGAGGACGGGGCGCTCGACATCTCGCCCCGAGAGCGCAACCTCCCCGCGTACTTCCGCGCCTTCGCGGCCGCCTGCGCGGAACGCGACCTGGCCGGGATCACCACCCGTCCCATGCACCTGTTCGACCTGGGGAACGAGTTGCTCAAGCTGTTCGGCGAGGTCGGCTTCGACTGTCCGGAAGTGGCCAACCTGAGCGGCGACCGCGAAGCCCTGCTCGGCCTGCGCGCGGGCGGCCGCGCCTTCCTGGTCGGCCATCCCGACTCGGCCAGGGCCGCCCTCGTCGCCTTTCGGGAGCGGCCCTCGGCGAGACATCCGGGTTAATCTTTGTGCCAACACCGGGGTGGAGGACTGCATGTCGGATCAACGGACGGTGCGCGAAATCGTCGCGGCAGCCATGGGCGAGGGACGCACCGCGCTGACGGCGGCCGAGGCCAAGCAGGTCTGCGACGCCTACGGCATTCCCATGCCGGCGCAGGGTATCGCCAAGTCCCGCGACGAAGCCTGCGCGATCGCGGCGGAGATCGGGTACCCGGTGGTCGCGAAGATCGAATCCCGCGACATCCTCCACAAGACCGACGTCGGCGGCGTGATCGTCGGCCTGGAAAGCGACGAGGCGCTGCGCGAGGCGTGCCACGAGGTCGTCGAGCGCACCCGCGCGCAACATCCGGACGCCTCCATCGACGGCGTCCTCGTGCAACGGCAGTTCGCCGCCGGCGACGGCGCGACCGAGGTGATCGTGGGCGCGGCCACCGACCCCGTCTTCGGCAAGCTGGTGGCGTTCGGCCTCGGCGGCGTCCTCGTGGAAGTGCTCAGGGACCTCACCTTCCGGCTCGCGCCCGCCACCGAGGAAGAAGCCGCCGCGATGCTGGACGAACTGGCCGGGGCCGCCGTGCTCGACGGCGTGCGCGGCGCCGCGGGCGTGGACCGGGGCGCGCTGGCTTCGCTCATCGCCGCGGTCGGCCGCCTCGTGACCGACGTGCCCGAGATCCACGAGCTGGACCTGAACCCCGTCTTCGCAACCGCGGACGGCGTCTGCGCGGTCGATGCGCGGATGCTGCTCAAGGAGCCCGCCGAACCCCGCTACCGTCCCGGACAGGACGAGATCCTGGCCGCCATGCGCCGCATCATGCAGCCGGACGCGGTGGCCGTCATCGGCGCCTCGGCCGGCGAAGGGAAGATCGGCAACTCCGTGATGAAGAACCTCATCGACGGCGGTTACGAGGGCGCGCTCTACCCCATCCACCCCAAGGCGGACGTCATCCTCGACCGCCCGTGCTACGCGAGCGTGGTCGACGTTCCCGGCGACATCGACATCGCCGTCTTCTGCATCCCCGCGCCGCTGGTCGCCGGAGCGCTGGCCGAGTGCGGCAGGAAGGGCATCCCCGGCGCCATCCTCATCCCATCCGGGTTCGCCGAGGTCGGCGAGCACGCCCTCCAGGACGAGATCGTCGCGGTCGCCCGGGAGAACAACGTGCGCCTCATGGGGCCGAACATCTACGGCTTCTACTACACGCACAAGAACCTCTGCGCCACGTTCTGCACGCCGTACACCGAGAAGGGGAAGGTCGCCCTGTCGTCCCAGAGCGGCGGCGTCGGCATGGCGATCGTCGGCTTCAGCCGCTCGGCGAAGATGGGCGTCTCCGCGATCGTCGGGCTCGGCAACAAGTCGGACATCGACGAGGACGACCTGCTGACCTTCTTCGAGCAGGACCCGAACACCGAGGTCATCGCCATGCACGTCGAGGACCTGAAGGACGGGCGCGCGTTCGCGGAGGTAGCCGCGCGGGTGTCCCGGAAGAAGCCCGTCGTGGTCCTCAAGGCCGGACGGACGAGCATGGGGGCCCGCGCCGCCAACTCCCACACCGGCGCGCTCGCCGGGGACGACCGCGTCTACGACGCCGTCCTGCGCCAGAGCGGCGTCATCCGGGCGGCCACCCTGAACGACATGCTCGAGTTCGCGCGCGGCCTGCAGGTGCTGCCGCACCCCAAGGGCGAGAACATCCTCATCCTGACCGGCGCCGGCGGTTCCGGCGTGCTGCTGTCGGACGCCTGCGCCGACCATGGGCTGTCGCTGATGGACATGCCCGGCGACCTCGACGCCGCCTTCAAGGAGTTCATTCCCCCGTTCGGCGCCTCCGGCAACCCCGTCGACATCACCGGCGGGGAACCCCCCACCACCTACCGCGCCACCATCGACCTCGCCCTCGCCGACGACCGCATCCACGCCCTGGTGCTCGGTTACTGGCACACGATCATCACGCCGCCCATGGTCTTCGCGGAGCTCCTCGGCGAAGCCGTCGCGGCAGCGCGCGCCCGCGGCGTCGACAAGCCGGTGGTCGCGTCCCTGGTCGGCGACGTCGAGATCGAGGAGGCCTGCGACTACCTCATGGACCGGGACATCCTCGCCTACCCGTACACCGCCGAGAAGCCGGTGGCCGTGCTCGGCGCAAAATACCGCTGGGCGCGCGCCGCCGGGCTCCTGTAACCCGTCACGCCCTTCGTCACGCCAAAACAAGGAGGCTACGACCATGACCCGTTTCCTGCCCTTCCTGCTCGCGTCCGTGCTCACTGCCGCTTCCGGACTCGCGGCGGACCTCCAGGGGCTCGGTTCCATCAGCTTCCCCACCTCCGCAACGGGGGCGGCCCAGGACCGTTTTCTCCGCGGCGTAACGATCCTGCACAGCTTCGGGTGGAAGCAGGCGCGCGCCGAGTTCCAGGCGGCGCAGGAACTCGACCCGGATTTCGCCATGGCGTATTGGGGCGAGTCGCTGTGCTACAACCATCCGCTGATCGGCGAACAGGACCTGGAGACGCCGCGGGCGATCCTGCGGCGGCTCGGAGAAACTACGGAAGCCCGAGTCGCCTCCGCGCCGACGGATCGCGAACGCGGCTTCCTCGCCGCGGTCGACGCGCTCTTTTTCGGGGACGGCGACACGCTTGCCAGGCGGCGCGCATACACCGAGACGATGCGTGACCTGTACGAGGCCTATCCCGAGGACGACGAAGTCGCGGCCTTCTACGCACTGTCGTTGCTGATGTCGGCCGGCCGCGCGGGGGACGCCGAACGGAGCAACGTCCTCGCCGGCGCCATCGCCCTGCAGCTCCTGGACCGCAACCCCCGGCACCCGGGCGCGGCCCACTACGCCATCCACGCCTTCGACGATCCCGTGCACGCGCCCCTCGCGATGCCGGCCGCATACGTCTTCGCCGACATCGCGGAGAAGGTCTCGCATGCACGCCACATGCCGTCCCACATCTTCATCCAGCGCGGCATGTGGGACCGGGTGTCGTCGTCAAACCAGTCGGCCTACGACGCGGCCGTGGATCTCTGGGAGCCCGGCGACAACATGGGCGACATGCTGCATTCGTTGGACTGGGGCCAGTACGGAGACCTCCAGCGCGGCGACTACGACCGCGCCGCGCTCTGGATACAGCGCATGGAGGGCCACCGCGAGCAGGCCACGGACCACCCCCACCTCGCCGGCATCTTTCCCCAGGTCCGTGCCCGGATGACGATCGAGCGGGAGGCGTGGGACCCGCGCCCGCTCAACGAGGACCCGCACCAGACCGAACTGCTGGCGACGGGTCTCGGGGCCGTACATACCGGTGATCTCGTCCTCGCCGAGGCGGCCGCGGAGCGTCTGGCCGAGAAGGCGGCGGAAGCCAGTGCCGAAGACGGCGACCGCTCCTACTACGCGCGCAACAGCAAACCCCTGCAGATCATGGCCAAGGAGGTGGCCGGCATGCTGGCGATCGCCGCCGGCGACACCGAGGCGGGGCTTGCCCTCCTGCAGGAGGGCGTCGCGATCGCGGAGTCCATGCGGCCACCGAACGGCGCGCCGAACCCGCTGAAGCCCGTCCACGAACTGCAGGGCGAGGCGCTGCTCGCGGCCGGCCAACCCGCGGAGGCCCTGCAGGCCTTCAAGACCTCGCTGCTGCGCACCCCGAACCGCCCCCTGTCGCTCCGGGGACTGGCCCGCTCGCATGCCGCGCTCGGGCAGCACGCCGAGGCACATGCGATCTACACGCGCCTGGTCGAAGGGTGGCGGGGCCGGGACGTGCCCTGGCGGCAGGAAGCGGAGGGTTACCTGGCTTCAGGTTCGTAGAGGACGGGCTTGTCCCGTCCCGGCGCGACCCTGCGGGTCGCATTGCAGTTTCGCTGACGCGAAACTGCCTCCGTGGGGGGCCTCGGGTCGCCGATCAGGCCTCGGCCATCACCCCGGCGCGCACCAGCGCATCGATCTCGTCGTCATCGAGGGACAGGTCGGCGGCCACCACCTCGCGGGAGTGCTGGCCGAGCAGGGGCGCCGGGGCGACCGGCACCGAGCTTTCCGACATCCGCGCCGGCCACCCCAGGAGCTTGATGCGCCCGTGTACCGGGTGGTCGACCTCCCGCACGAAGCCGCGGCCGACCAGGTGCGGGTTCTCGTAGAGGTCCTTCGTGTCGAGCACCGCGCTCGCCGGGACGCCGGCGTCGCAGAGCAGCCGCATCCCCTCGTACTTGTCCCGTTCCGCCACCCAGGCGCCGATCTCCGCCGAGAGCCGGGCGCGATTCTCCTGGCGCGCCGCATGGTCCGCGTAGCGCGGGTCCTCCATGAGGTCCGGACGCTCCATCGCCCGGCATAGCGCCTCCCACATGCGGTCGGTGACAGCCATCACGAACAGGTAGTCGTTCGGACCGTCGCCCCTGCTCCGGTAGAGGGACATGGTCGGACGGCCGCCGTTGCCGATGCGTTTCGACGCACGAGCCCCGAAGTGCGTGCTCGCCGTCGACGTGCGCAGGTAGTACGTCATCGCCTCCTGCATCGACAGCTCGATGTGCTGGCCCTTGCCGGTCCTGAGCTTCTGGGCGTACGCGGCGGTGATCGCGAGCGCCATTTGCACCCCCGTGCCGGCGTCGCCCGTGGTCGGCCCGGGACGCACCGGCGGGCCGTCCGGCTCACCGGTAATCGAGAACGCTCCCGCCGCGGACTGCGCGACCATGTCGTAGCACTTGTAGTCCGACCACGGGCCCTCGAGGCCGAACCCCTTGATGCGCGCGTAGATGATCCCCGGGTTGACCGCCTTCATGACGTCGTACCCGAGGTCGAGCTTCTCCATCACGCCGGGTCCGTAGTTCTCCACGAAGGCGTCGTAGCGGGGCAGCATGTCGAGCAGCATCTGGCGGCCGCGCGGCTGCTGCAGGTCGATCGAGACGCTGCGCTTGTTGCTGTTCCAGACGATGAAGTACTCGGCGCTGCCCGTCGGACCGCGGCCCGGGTCCCCGCGCGGCGACTCCAGCTTCACCACGTCCGCGCCGAGCCAGGCGAGGGCCTGCGTGCAGGAGGTGCCCGCCTCGTATTGCGTCATGTCGAGAACCCGGAAACCGTCCAGCGCGGTCATGTGCGTCGTCCCCCCTACCCGTTGTTTCGACCGTCATCATAGCCGGGCAGGGGGCTGCTGGTAACATCGCCGGCCCCGTTCGGCCTCGATGCGCGCCCCATGCCCCTCCTCGACGACGACCAGATGTCGCAGTTCCTCGCCGAGGGATACGTGGTGCTGCGTCCCCGGGAACTGGCGCCCGACTTCCATCGCGACATGTTCCGCACCGCCAGCGAGCTGTACGACGAGGGGCGACGCGCCGGCGGCGAGACGGTCCACCTGCAGTACTTCGGCGACAACGTCGTCGCGCGGGCGCCGCGCATCCTCGAACTGCTCGAGTGTCCGACCGTCACGGCAGCGCTCACGAGCGTCCTGGGGGACGGCTACGTGCTGCATCCGCACCACTACGTCCATACCTCGACCCATCGCGACCAGGGCTTTCACCAGGACGGCAACCTCCCGTGGAACGAGCGCGGCCATTACCGCTCGCACCGCCCGAACTGGGCGATGCTGTTCTACTACCCGCAGGACGTGACGCTGGAGAACGGCCCCACCGAGGTCCTGCCCGGCTCGCAGTACTGGACGCGCGACTTCGAGCGGGGAGAACGATGGCACCCCGGGGACGCGATCGACCGCTCGTTCAACGAAGAGGCCGCTACTCATCCCGACCTCGACTACCGCGACGGACGCCTCGCCGAATCCCTGCGGGGACTCGGCATCGACGGGCTCGTGCCGCGTCGCCTTCCGCTTCCGGCCGGGAGCGTGCTCCTCGCCCACTACGATCTCGTGCACCGCGGCGTACGGCAGCACCCCGAGTTCCACGGGCGCCGCTACATGTACAAGTTCTACTTCCTCCGCACGCTGGAGCCCACGCGGCCTTCCTGGCGGAACGGCGCGGCGCGCCCGACTTCCCCCGGGCCTTTCCCCGCGAACCGGCCTGTCGTCGAGCGGAACTGGGCCTGGCTGCGCGGCGAGACGTCGGAGCCCGACGGCACCCACGAGGGGCTTGAGGACGCGGAGGCGGAGGACGCCCGCATCGAAGCCGCATACGTCCTCGGAGCCCGCGCCAGGCGCGACGACAAGGCCCTCGACGCGCTCGCCGCAGCGCTCGTCGACCACCGCGAGTCGGTACGGCGCGCGAGCGGATACGGCCTTGGAGTCGCCGGCGAGTGTGCCCTGGACGTCCTCTGCGCGGCGGCGGACCACGCCGACGCGACGGTCCGGCGCGTGGCCGTCTTCGCTATCGGCGAGACCCGCTCGACGCGAACCCGGGCCATCGAGGCCCTGGCGGCACGCCTGGACGATCCGGACGACCTGGTGCGCTCGAACGCGGCCTACGCCCTCGGCAACCTCGGCCGCTGCGCCGCGCTCCCCGACACCGTGACCGAGACGCTCATCGACCGCCTGGACCCGGAGGTCGAACCGGACAACTCCACGAACGTCAGGATGACCCGCTCCACGGTCCGCGAGAGCATCGCTTACGCGCTCCTGCAGCTCGCCGCGAACGGGCGGCTGGCGGAGCCACAGCGCGCGCGTTTCGCGGAGAACGCCTTCCGCGACCACGACCGCTACGTGCGCGGGCTCGCGGTGAAGGCCCTGGTGCATCCGACCGCCGGCGACATCCCGGACTGGATGCGACCCCTGCTCGCGGCCCTCGACCGGGGCTACTACCTGCCCGACCCATCGGCGCACGGGCACGCCGCGGCGGGCGGTGTATAGTCCGGCCCTTGACCCTTCGGAGTGCGCCCAGGTGTCCTACCGTCACATCGCAGTGGAACCCCTGACGCCGACCATCGGCGCGACCGTGCACGGGGTGGACCTCGGCGCACCGCTGTCCGAGGCCGCGTTCCGGGAGATCCACGACGCCTGGATGGAGCACTGCGTGCTGTTCTTCCGCGACCAGGCGATGACGCCCGAACAGCACCTCGCGTTCGGCCGCCGCTTCGGGCCGCTGCACATCCACCCCGCGGCGCCGTACGCGCACGGCAATCCCGAGCTCATGGTCATCGAGACGAACCGGGACTCGAAACGGAACAACGGGTCCGGGTGGCACTCCGACGTGTCGGCCGACGAGGAGCCGCCGCTCGGCACGATCCTGCACCTGCACGAGGTGCCGCCCCAGGGCGGCGACACGCTGTGGGCGAACATGTATGCGGCCTACGAAGCGCTGTCGCCCTCCCTGCAGGCCCTGCTCGAGCGCCTCACCGCGCAGCACGCGGCTGACTACACCGGCGTCTATGGCGACCATCCGCCACAGCGGGAGTTCCCCCGCGCGGTCCATCCCGTCGTGCGCACGCACCCCGTGACCAGGCGCAAGGCACTGTTCGTGAACAGCTCGTTCACGAAGCGCATCCAGGAACTGAGCGTCCACGAGAGTCGCGCCCTGCTCGACTTCCTCTTCGAACACGTCAAGCACCCGGCCTTCCAGTGCCGCTTTCACTGGGAAGCCGGCTCCGTCGCGATGTGGGACAACCGCTGCACCCATCACCTGGCCGTGTGGGACTACTATCCCGACACGCGGCGCGGGTTGCGCGTCACGGTGCAGGGCGACCGCCCCTTCCTCGAGGCCGGCGCCGATACGTCGACCGCGGGGGCACGGGTCCACACCGCAACGGAGGCGGCGGAAGCCGCCGGCGGATGATCGCCGAGCACACGGTCCGCACCGGCACGCATCGGTCCTTTTTTCTCGAAGCCGGTCCCCGCGACGGGCCGCTGGTGATCTTCGTCCACGGCTGGCCGGAGCTGTCGCTCAGTTGGCGCCACCAGCTCCCCGCCCTGGCCGCCCTCGGTTTCCGGACCGTGGCGCCGGACCTTCGGGGTTACGGACGTTCCACGGTCTACACGCGCCACGAGGACTATGCCCAGGAGCGTGTGGTCGGCGACATGATCGGCCTGCTCGACGCCCTCGGGCGAGAGCGCGCCATCTGGGTGGGCCACGACTGGGGCAGCCCCGTGGTCTGGAACATCGCGAGCCACCACCCGGACCGCTGCCACGCCGTCGCGAACCTGTGCGTGCCCTATCACACCCTGGAGTACGGTCTGGAGGGCTGCCTGCCGTTCGTGGACCGAACCGTCTACCCCGAGGCCAAGTTTCCCGCCGGACAGTGGGAGTACCAGCTCTTCTATGAAGAGTCGTTCGACGCGGCGACCGCGACCATGGACGCAAACCCGTACAACATGGCCAAGCTGGCGTTCCGAAAGGGCGACCCGTCCGGGGTCGGGAAGCCGGCCGGTACCGCGATGATCCGCAAGACGGGCGGCTGGTTCGGCGGCGCTGCCGAGCCTCCGGACCTGCCTCGCGACCCCGACATCGTCACGGCAGAGGACCTCGCGCGCTACGCGGAGGCCCTCGCCCGCAACGGTTTCTTCGGGCCGAACTCCTTCTACATGAACCACGCGGCCAACCGGGCCTACGCGGAACGCGCCGTCAACGACGGCCGCCTGGCCATGCCCGTCCTCTTCCTCGGGGCGCGCTACGACTACACCTGCGAGACGGTGACCTCGCGCCTCGGCGAGCCGATGCGGTCCTTCTGCGACGACCTGACGGAAGCCATCGTCGACTCCGGGCACTGGATGGCCCAGGAGAAGCCGCGCGAGGTCAACGCCCATCTCGTACGCTGGCTCGCGACGCGGGTGACGGACTGCTGGCCGCAAGCCTGACGCGCGGACAGACCTTGCAGTCCGGGCGCTTCAGCGCGCGCACCGCCCTCGCGGTCGTGATCGCGAACATGATCGGTACCGGGGTGTTCACGAGCCTCGGCTTCCAGCTCCTGGAGATCCGGTCAGGGTTCGTCATCCTGGCGCTCTGGTTCGTCGGCGGCGTCACCGCGCTCTGCGGCGCCGTGACCTACGCGGAACTCGGCGGCGCCCTGCCCCGTTCGGGAGGCGAGTACAACTTCCTCTCCCGGACGTTCCATCCCGCGATCGGCTTCGTGTCCGGCTGGATGTCGGCCACCATCGGCTTCGCCGCCCCCACCGCCCTCGCGGCGATCACCTTCGGCACGTATCTGGCGTCCGTGTTCCCGGCGCTATCGCCGCGCTGGATGGCCACCGGGCTCATCGCCGCGCTGGCCGCGGCCCACGCCACCACCCGGCGCGCGAGCGGCGGTACGCAACGGACGTTCACCTACCTCAAGGTGGTCCTCATCGCGGTCTTCTGCGTCCTCGGCTGGACGTTGGTAGAGAGAGCGCCGCAGGACATCCGCTTCCTTCCCGCCCCGGGCGACGGAACGCTGCTCGCATCGGGCGCTTTCGCGGTAGCCCTGATCTACGTCCACTACGCCTACACCGGGTGGAACGCGGCGACCTACGTCATCGACGAACTGGACCGCCCCGGCGAGACGCTCTCCCGGGTGCTGCTGTTCGGAACGGGCATCGTCATGGCCCTCTACCTGCTCCTGAACTTCACGTTCCTCCACGCAGCGCCCATGGAAGCGCTCGCCGGCAAGCTCGAAGTAGGCTACGTGGCCGCGCGGTTCATCTTCGGCGACGCCGGCGCCTCGATCATGGGCGTCGTACTCGCCCTGCTCCTCATCTCCACGGTGAGCGCGATGACGCTCGCCGGACCGCGCGTCCTGCAGGTAATCGGGCAGGACTTCCGCGCCCTGCGCTTTCTCGCGCGCACCAACCGCCACGACGTGCCCGTGGTGGCCATCGTGCTCCAGTCCGGACTGGCCGTGGCCTTCGTCCTCACGGCCACCTTCGAGTCGATCCTCGTGTTCGCCGGCTTCACGCTGGGGGTCAGCACGCTGTGCACTGTCGCGTCGGTGTTCGTCCTGCGCCTGCGCCGTCCGGACCTCCCGCGCCCGTACCGCGTGCCGTGGTACCCGCTGCCGCCGCTGGTCTTCCTCGCGGTCACGGGCTGGACCCTCGCCTACATCGTGCTGCAGCGGCCGGGCGAGGCCCTCGCCGGGGCGGCGATCTTCGTGACCGGCGCCGCCTTCTACGCGGTCAGCCGGCGCCTGTCCTCCCGCAGCGCCCCGGACGGCGCCGCGACTTGAACGCGGGTCGAAAGACGCCTACCTTGACCACATGACGGCCGGCACGCGCAAGGCGTTCCGAGGGCGGCCACCCGCCCCGTCAGCCCTGCGCCGATCGGCCGCCGTCGCGCTCCTGGCCACCGCCGGCTGCAGCGAGCCCTTCGGCTTCATTCCCGGGGGAGAACTCGAAGGCGAGGTCGAACCCGCGCCCGCCGACTGGACCCACCTAGAGGAGCGCCACAGCGTCCAGCTCGAAATCCGTCCCGGCAGCCCGTACTCCATCAACATGTGGGCCGTCGGGATCGGCACTGACGTCTACGTCGCGACCCGGGAGGACGGGACCCGCTGGACGGAGTACCTGGAGGACACGCCCCACGTCCGCGTCCGGGTGGACGCCGCCATCCATGAACTCGTCGCCGTGCGCGTCCACGACCACCACGAGCGCCACGCGGTCAGCACCGCTTTCGCGGCGAAGTACGACCTCCACCCCTCCGACAACTGGGTCGCCGACGGACAGGTGTTCCGCCTCGACCGACGGGCCACCGATCCGATGTAGGGGAGGGGCTTGTCCCGGGGCTTGTCCCCTCCCGCGCCGGATTCATCCACAACAGCGAAGACGGGACAACCCCAGTCCCTGCATGAATTCGAGACGGGAGGGGCCGGGTGGCCGAGGGTGGTTTCCCACCCCCGGCTCCCACAGATCCGGACGTGCCCAACTCGGGCATCCGGCTCCTCGGGCTACGGTTTAGCTGCGCGGTAGACGCTATGCACGACCTGCGGTCGGGGGAGC
>JAJDTI010000019.1 GCA_022827245.1 Pseudomonadales bacterium
GAAGCGCAGTTCGTCGAAGGTCCGTCCCGACGCCGCGGACGGACCCGCGATCATGAAGGCGAGCTGGTTGGCGATGTCGAGGAAGCCGCCGCCGTTGTAGCGCAGGTCCACCACCAGGTCGACCACGGACGCGGCTTCGAATTGCCGCATCGCATCGACGAGCTGTCGCTCCGCCGGTGCGATGTGCGTGCTGAAGTGCATGTAGCCGACCGGCCCCGAGTCGGTCTCCAGGATCCGCGCGTGCTGCACCGGCTGCGAAACGATCTCGGCGGACGTGAGGGTCACCGTCCGCGTCTCTTCGGCGCCGAGGTCGCGCAACTCGAACTCGTGGGACTCGCCGACCGCATCCGGGAAGAGGCCGGCGTTGAGCGTGTCGACGTCGCTGCCGTTCTCCACGTCCACGCCGTCGACGGCGACGATGCGCGCCCCGCGCGCGATGCCGGCCTCCGTAGCCGGCGAACCGGGCTCGGTGAAGGCCACGGCGATCTCCCGCGGGGGGCTGCGCGAGATGAGCGCCCACTCGGCGCCGTAACCGGCGCTGACGCCGGACTGCGCCAGTTGCTCCCACACTTCCGTCTCGTAGGTGAAGTGGAACCGGTCCCTTGCGTTGCCGGACGGCGTGCGCGCGAAGGTGCGCAGCTCGTCGAAGTAGTCGAGCACGTCGTAGCCCACCGGATCGACGTGCTTGATCTCGTCGTACCAGAGGTAGAGGTCGTCGCTCCAGGAACGCAGCCAGAGCTTCTCGTCGTGGGCCGACCCCTGGCGGTCTGGGAACGCGCGGCCGGTCACGCTGCTGGCGCCGGAGCGGGGGGCCGCGCAGAGGTCCTCGTATTGATCGGCATCCGCGAACACGTTGGGGTCGACGGTCCGCTCAGGGTCCAGCGGGAACGCGTCCTCCGCGTCCGCCACGCCGTCGGCGTCGTCGTCCGTGTCGGTGCTGTCGGGCACGCCGTCGTTGTCGGTGTCGACCGGCGGCGGACTCGTGGCGCCGCCCCCTCCGCCCCCTCCGCCCCCGCAACCGGCCGCCAGGAAGGCGCACAGCGCGAGCACGATCCAGTGGCGGCGGCAGGGCGGCCGTTCCGGGTGGGGGCGGGGATATTGCGACACGTCGAAGTCGGTCCGTGCACGGGTGCGATGGGCGCACGATAGGCCCACGGCACGGCGGAGACAAGGAACGGTGGACACGCGAAACGGCCCGCGGTCAGCTCCGGTTCAGGCTCCGGTGGTGGGCGGGCGTGGATGCCGGGATGACGGTGCGTCCGCGGACCCTGTGGTACGGTAAACGCCCGCATTCCACCGGGGCTCGCCATGAACTCGAAAGCGTGCGAACTGCTCGGCATCGACTTCCCCCTGTTCGCCTTCAGTCACTGTCGCGACGTGGTCGCCGGCGTCAGCAGCGCGGGCGGTTTCGGCGTACTCGGGGCCGCCGGGCACACCCCGGAAACCCTGGAGATCGAACTCGACTGGATCGACGAGCACGTCGGCGGGAAGCCCTACGGCGTGGACCTGCTGGTGCCGACGAGCATGGACAGCAAGGAGCGCGGGCTGACCCGGGAGGAACTCGAGGACCGCATCCCCATCGAGCACAAGCGTTACATCGAGAGTCTCCTCGCCAACCACGACATCGACACGACGGACCTCTGGGAGGAAACCGTGCGCGACGGCGTCGGGGACAACATGCGCGAGACGGGCGCGAGCCGGATTCTCGACGTCGCCTTCTCCCACCCCATCGGGATGGTCGTCAACGCGCTGGGCGTGCCCCCGGACTTCATGATGTCCCGCGCCCGCGAGGCGCGTGTGGCGGTGGGTGCGTTGGCCGGCGCACGCGAACACGCCATCAAGCACGTCGAGGCGGGGATCGACGTGATCATCGTCGCCGGGACCGAGGCCGGGGGACACTGCGGCGAGGTCTCCACCCTGGTGCTCCTTCCCGAGGTGCTCGAGGCGATCGGCGACTCCGACATGGTCGTCCTGGCCGCGGGCGGTATCGTCACGGGGCGGCAGATGGCGGCGTGCATGGCCATGGGCGCCGACGGCGTGTGGACGGGCTCCGTGTGGCTGACGACGGCGGAGGCGGAGACGCTGCCGGTGGTGAAGGAGAAGATGCTGGCCGCGAACTCGCGCCAGACCGTGCGCTCGAAGAGCCGGACCGGCAAGTACACGCGGCAGTTGCGTTCCGCGTGGACGGACGCGTGGACGGCGGACGGTTGCCCGGAACCCTTGCCGATGCCGCTGCAGGGGGTGTTGGCCGGTGCGGCGTTCCGCAAGATCAACAGGCTGGCCGAAGGAGACCACGAGGGCGCGAAGCGGCTCGCGAACTACTACGTGGGGCAGGGCGTCGGCCTGATGAACGAGACCCTGTCCGTGCGTTCGGTGGTCTACGACTTCATGGAGGACTTCGCGTCCGCAACGGAGCGCCTCGCGTCGGTCGTGGAGTAGGGACCCGCGTTTCGGCGCGCTCCGGCAGCCCGGGTCAGGGCGGGTCGGCGACGCGTTTCGCGCAGGCGGTCGCGAACAGCTCCGGGTAGCGTGCGGGGTAGTCCGTGGCGCAGAACGCGATTTCCTTCCGGGTGCGGTCGACGACGTAGGCCTGGATCGCCTCCGATTCCTCCACGCTCAGCAGGTGGTCGAACCGGGGCATGCCGAGCGTTTCGTAGACCCCCTGGCGCACGATGGCGTCCCAGCGGGCGTGTACCGCGGCCGGTGCGTACTTGAGGTCCGGGAGCGCGCCGCTCGACGACACGTCCGCCCCGTGACAGGGGGTGCACCACATGTGATAGAGGACCTCGCCCCGCGCGACTCCGGCCGCGCTCGCCTCGATCGCCGGGGGCTCCGGGATGGGCATCGACGTCGTCCGCGGCTCCGGCAGCGCCGCGTCGCCGCCGAGCTTGAACGCGAGCAGGCGTCCGCGGGACAGGAAGTTCCCCGGTTGGCGCGGGACTCCCGTGAACAGGGTGAAGGAGCCACCCCATCCGGCCAGGACCGCCACGTACTGCTCGCCGTCGATCTCGTAGGTCACGGGCGCCGCCACGATGCCGGTGTGCACCGGCGCCTCCCAGAGGAGCGCTCCCGTGTCGGCGGCGTAGGCGGCGAAGTAGCCGTCCGACCGCCCCTGGAAGACGAGATTGCCGGCCGTGGAGAGGACGCCGCCGTTCCAGGATGCCGGGTGCGGGACGCGCCAGGCCTCGCGCTGTCGCACGGGGTCCCAGGCCGCCAGGTGGCCGCGGATCGACCGGAGCACGTCGATCCTGTCCTCCACGGTCTTCGGCGGCAGCAGGGGACCGATGTCGATACCCGAGTTGAACACGCCGGGGCGATAAGCGAAGTCGCGGTCGCGCTCGAACGGGAAGGCCATGTCGATCACGGGGATGTACACGTACCCGGTGGCCGGGCTGTAGCTCATCGGGTGCCAGTTGTGGCCGCCGTTCGCCGACGGCCAGACCAACGCCATCCCGTCGGGGTGGCGTGCTTCCGGAACCTCGACGGGACGACCCGTCGCCGGGTCCACGTGCGTCGCCCAGTTGATCCGGACATAGGGCTCCGCCGAGAGCAGCGTGCCGTCGGTGCGGTCCAGCACGTAGAAGAAGCCGTTCTTCGGCGCCTGCAGGAGGACCTTGCGCACCGCGCCGTCGATCTCGAGGTCGGCCAGGATCATGTGCTGGGTGGCCGTGTAGTCCCAGGTCTCGCCGGGGGTGGTCTGGTAGTGCCAGGCGTACTCGCCGGTGTCGGCGTCGAGTGCCACGATCGACGCCAGGTAGAGGTTGTCGCCGCCGCCGGGGCTGCGGAGGTCGCGGTTCCAGGGCGTCCCGTTGCCCACGCCCACGTAGAGGAGGTTCAGCTCCGGGTCGAAGGCCATGGAGTCCCATACCGTTCCGCCGCCGCCGACGGTCCACCAGTCCGAGCCGTGCCAGGTGGAGGCGGCGCGCTCCATCGCGGCGTCCTCGAACGGTAGCGCCGGGTCCCCGGGGACCGTCCAGAACCGCCACTGCCGTGCACCCGTCTCGGTGTCGTAGGCGGCCACGAACCCGCGCACGCCGTATTCGGCGCCGCCGTTGCCGATGACCACCAGGTCGTTGACGACCCGCGGAGCCCCGGTGATGGTGTAGGGGCGTTCCGGGTCGATCGTCAGCGTCTCCCAGAGGACGGACCCGGTGCCCGCGTCGAGGGCGACGAGGCGGCCATCGAGCGTGCCGACGAACACGCGTCCCTTCCACACCGCCACGCCCCGGTTGACCACGTCGCAGCAGGCGTAGCGGCCCCACTCGCGCGGCACCTGCGGGTCGTAGGTCCACAGCGGCTTGCCGGTCCGCCCGTCGTTGGCGTACACGCGGCTCCAGGTGCCCGTGGAGAACAGCACGCCGTCGACGACGATCGGCGTGGCCTCGAGGCCACGGGTGTCCCCGGTGTCCCAGTGCCAGGCGAGACCGAGGCCGGACACGTTCGAGGAGTCGATCCGGGTCAGCGGGCTGTGACGCTGTTCGTCGTAGGTGCGTCCGTGCGCGAGCCAGTTGCCGGGTTCCCGGTCGGCGGCCACGATCCGCGCTGCGGCGACGGTCGACGTCGCGGCGCGAATGGCGTCGGCGTTGGGTGTCGCCCCATCGGGGGGAACGGTCTCGCGACCGCAGGCGGCGAGCACGACCGTGGCGATCAGGACACGCCACGCGGGGCCCGCGTTCCCGTGCGTGATTGGAGAGCGTGACCGAAGAGGCATGCGCGGCGATCTCACGAACGGAACCCGGCTGCGAGCCGTTCGAAGGCGCCGCCGCCGGCGTCCATCGCCCGCACGACCCGCTCTGCACAGGCGCGCGGCGGCGTGGAACCCGTATCCACTTCCACGTCGTAGGTGCAATGCGCATGGACGGTATGGAAGTGGGACTCCGCCGTACCGGGAAACCGTCCCGGCCGCGCCGCTTCCCGCGCGTTGACGACCTCCAGGGGACAGCGGACGCCGACCAGGGTCACCGACAGGCCGCGCAGCGACTCGACGTAGTCCAGCACGTACGCCCTGTCCAGGAGCAGGTCGTCGACGATGACGTTGCCCCCTTCGCGCGCGAAGGTGGCGACGGCCCGCCGCATGCCGCGCAGCATGCGCTCCCCGACGTCGCCGAAGCGTATGGCGGTCACGCGCCGCCCGCCGGCTTCGACAGGCGTGACGTTGAGCCCCCGGGCGCCGGGTGTGCCGTCTGGGGAGTTGAGGCCCCGAAACCGCGCCGGCAGCCCGTCCCGGAACTGGTCGAGGGAGATCAACTGGTACGGCTCGGGCAGCAGTTGCTGCAGCATCTGGGCGAGCGTCGTCTTGCCGGCGCTCGACGAGCCGTTGAGGAGGATAACCCTGCCCGGGGTCACGAGCGTTGGCTCCCGGCTTCGCCGAGCCACCCGGGCGCATCGCCCCAGGCCGCGGCGTAGCGCTCCGGGAAGTCGTCGAAGCGGTGACGCTGCGTACCGTCGGTCTCGATCTTGATCGCGGCCGCGCAGGCCCCCGCGCGCATCGCCTCCACGAGAGGGGCACGGCGCAGCCGGGCATGCACGAAGCCGGTCCTGTAGGCGTCCCCGCACCCCGTCGGATCGACAACGCGGGCCGCCGGGGCGGCGGGGACGGACACCTCGCCGCAGGACGATCCCTCGGGGCCGGTCGTGACCACCAGGCAGTCGAGATCGGCGGCGGGATCGGCGCCGCAGTAGGCCTTCAGGGTGTCGTACTCGAAGCGGTTGACGATGAGTTCCCGGGAGAGCCCGACGAGTTCGCGCGCCTCGGCCGCCGCGAAGTCGGTCAGGCATTGCCCGGGGTCGCAGAGAAACGGGACTTCCAGGGCGTTCAGGACCCGTGCCGCCGCGATCATGTTCGGTGCGATGTCCGGGGCCACCACCGCGTAGTCGAAGTCGCGCGCCCGGGCGAAGTCGGCGAGGCGTTCCGGGAAGTCCGGCAGCCGGGCAGGGCCGGGATAGAACCCCGTGAACTGGTTGCCGTCGCGGTCCGTGAACACGAAGGCGTGGGACGAGTACACCGCGCCGGGGACCCGCACGATGCCGGTGCGGTCGATACCCAGTCCTTCGAGATGTTCCGCGTAGTCGGCATCGTGGTCGTCCCCGACGAAGACGAAGGGGACCGGGTCGTCACCGAGCAGGGCGAGGCCGTAGGCGATGTTCATCGCGCAACCGCCGAACCGGCGGTCGATCCGGTCGAGCTCGATCGACAGGTTGATCCCTCGATGACGGGGCAGGTCCTGGAAGCGGCCGGCGTAGCGCCCCGTGTAGTCGATCGCCAGAGTTCCGGTGACGAGGATGCGTGACATACTTGCGGCGTACTTATCAGCGGACAGGAGCGGGTGCAAGGAGTCCTCGGGATCCTGGTATTCCTCGGCCTTGCCTGGCTCCTGAGCGAGGGACGTCGGGAAGTGCGGCTCCTGCCCGTCGCGGCGGGGCTCGCCATACAGTTCGCCATCGCCTTCGTCCTCCTGCGAATCCCGGTCGCGCGGGAGGGCCTGTTCGTGCTGAATCACGTCGTGGACGCCATCGAGACGGCGACCACGGCGGGCGCGTCGCTGGTGTTCGGTTTCCTGGGAGGGGGCGAGGTCCCGTTCGCGCTCACCGCCGAAAACGCGCCCTACATCTTCGCGTTCCGCATTCTCCCGCAGATCCTGGTGTTCAGCGTCCTGGTGGCGCTGCTCTGGTACTGGCGCGTGCTGCCCGTCGTGATCCGGGGTTTCTCCTGGGCGCTCCGGCGTTCGCTCGGGGTCGGCGGCGCGGTCGGCCTTGCGGCATCGGCGAGCGTGTTCCTCGGCATGGTCGAGGCGCCGCTGGCGATCCGGGCGCACCTCGCGCGGCTGACGCGTTCGGAGCTCTTCGTGGTGATGACCTGCGGCATGTCGACCGTGGCGGGATCCATCATGGTGCTCTACGCGAACCTGCTCACGGACGTGATCGACGGTGCGCTCGGACACGTGCTGATCGCCTCGGTCGTGAACGTGATCGGCGCCGTCGTCGTGGCGCGCGTCATGATCCCGGAGGAGGGGACGGCCCGGGAAGCGGAGCTCGCGGACGAACTCCGCTACGCGAGCGTGATGGACGCGATCTCGCGGGGCACGATGGACGGGCTGCGCCTGGTGGTGAACGTCGGGGCCATGGTGATCGTGCTGGTCAGCCTGGTAGCGCTCGTGAACCACGTCCTCTCCGGCCTGAACGTCGCCGGCGGCGCGCTCACGCTGGAGCGCATGGCGGGATGGGCGTTCGCCCCGGTCGCCTGGCTGATGGGCGTCGAGTGGGCCGAGGCGTCCTTCGCCGGGACGCTGCTCGGCGTGAAGGTCGTCCTCAACGAACTGATCGCCTACATTCAGTTGGGCGCCGCCGAACCGGGGGAGCTGGGTGACCGCGCGCGTCTCATCCTCACGTACGGCCTGTGCGGCTTCACGAACTTCGGCAGCGTCGGCATCCTCGTCGGCGGCCTGTCGGCGCTGGTGCCGGAGCGGCGCGTCGAGGTGCTGCGGCTGGCGCCCCGGACGCTGATCTCCGGGACCATCGTCGCCTGCATGACCGGGGCTATCGCGGGACTGGTAACGAGCTGACCGCGTCAAGCACGCGCTCCACGTCCGCGTCGCCGATGTCGAGGTGGACCACCCAGCGTTCGCCCTCGATGCGGACGCCCCGCTCGAGCAGGGCCGCCTCCCGTGTCGCCAGGTCCGGTCCCACGAACACCATGTTGGTGTGGCAGGCGATGTCCGGCGCATAGGCGCCGTCGGCGACCCCGCGCAGGCCCTCGGCGAGGCGCGCGGCCCGCGCGTGGTCCTCTCGCAGCCGGTCCACGTGGTGTTCGAGGGCGAAGAGCCCGGCGGCGGCCAGGACGCCCGCCTGCCGCATGCCGCCGCCCAGGACCTTGCGCCAGCGGCGGGCGCTCCGCACGAAGTCCGCGTTCCCGGCGAGGAGCGATCCGGCCGGCGCCCCGAGCCCCTTCGACAGGCAGAAGGCGACCGAGTCCGTGTGACGGGCGATGTCGGCGGCTTCGACGCCGCAGGCCACGGCTGCGTTGAAGAGCCGGGCGCCGTCGAGGTGCAGCGAGAGTCCCCGGGCGTCACAGAACCCGCGGGCGCGGGGAAAGTAATCCACGGGCAGCGGCTTGCCGGCCTGCGTGTTCTCGAGGCACAGCAGCCGGGTACGGGCGAAGTGGTAGTCGTCGGGCTTGACGGCCGCCGCCACAGCGGCGAGGTCCAGGGTGCCGTCGGGCTCGAACGGGATGGGCTGCGGCTGGATCGCGCCGAGGGCGGCTGCGCCCCCGCCCTCGAACCGGTACGTGTGCGCGGAGTGCCCGGCGATGTACTCGTCGCCGCGCTGGCAGTGACTCAGCAGCGCGCAGAGGTTGGCCTGGGTGCCGCTCGCGACGAAGAGCGCGGCGTCGAAGCCGAGCAGCGCCGCGGCGCGGTCTTCGAGGGCGTTGACGGTGGGATCTTCGCCGTACACGTCGTCGCCTACCTCGGCCCCGGCCATGGCCTCGCGCATGGCCGGAGAGGGGCGGGTGACGGTGTCGGAGCGGAGGTCGATCAAGGGGAGCCTTCAGCCCCGGAGCGGAGAGCCTTCAGCCCGGGAGCGGACCGAGTCCCCCGGATGGGCTCCCGTCAGTTCCCCGCGAGCGAGACGTTGAAAACCCCTGCCTGGCGCGCCGAGTCCATCACGTGGATCATGCTCTCGGTGCGCGAGTCGGGGTGCGGCTGGATGATCACCGGCGCCTCGGGGTTCTCCGCGTGGAGTCGCTCGATGTTCGCCCGCACCGAGCGCCAGTCGACGTCCCGCTGCGCGATGACGATGCGGTCGCGGCTGGTGATCCGCACGACGATGCTGCGCTTGTCCGGATCGATGGTCTTCGGCTTGTCGTCCTCCGGCTGGTTGACGTCGAGCCCGACCTCCTTGACGAACGTGGCCGTCACGATGAAGAAGATCAGCATGATGAACACCACGTCCAGCATGGGCGTGAGGTTGATCTGCTCGTCGCCGTCGTCGGTAGTGTGTGAGTACTTGCGCACGACGGGTGGCTCCCCGGTGGCGCGGTCTCCCGCGTGAGTGACCGGCGATGTTAACCGAATAGCGCCGGGGGCGGAACGGGCGCGCGCGCCCGGCTCAGGACGCCCCCGAGGCCGCGCCCGAGGGCGGCTCGGCGGGGCCGTCGGACGGGTGGCGCGGTCGCAGACGCCGCACCAGGGGCGCGATCCAGACCAGGACGCAGGCGACGGCCAGGACCGCCGTCAGCGGGCGTTCCGCCAGGATCGTCCATGACCCGTCCGCCAGGTAGAGGGTGCGTCGCAGGTTCTCCTCCAGCATCCCGCTCAGGATGAACCCGAGCAGGAGGGGCGCCAGGGGGAAACCCGCCCGGCGCAACAGGAGCGCGCCCGCCGCGAGGCCGACCATCAGGTAGAGGTCGAAGTCGTTCAGGGTGGTGAGGTAGACCCCGACCAGCGAGAACGCGACGACGAACGGGATCAGCACCGGCCGCGAGACGCGGATCAGCCGCGACAGCCAGGGGATCAGCGGGAGGTTGAGCGCGAGGAGCACCAGGTTCCCGGCGAACATCGACACGATGACGCCCCAGAACGCCCCGGGATCGACCGCGAGCAGGCGGGGCCCCGGCTGGATGCCGAGGCTCAGCATGACCCCGAGCAGGACCGCCGTGGTCCCCGACCCCGGGATGCCCAGGGTCAGCAGGGGCACGAAGGAGCCCATGCAGGCCGCGTTGTTGGCGGACTCCGGCGCGGCCACCCCGCACGCCGGGTTGCGTGTGAAGCGTTTCTCGAAGGTATAGGCGAAGAAGCTCGCGAGCGTCGCGCCGGCCCCGGGCAGCACCCCCACCAGGAAGCCGAGGACGGAATTCCGTCCCACCGTGGGCACGATGGCCCGCGCGTCGCCGGGAGCGAGGCGCACATGGCGTCCCGCGGCGGTCCGGGGCTCGTCGTCGTCGCTGCCGCGGGTCAGCAGGTGAAACGCGTCCGCCAGGGCGAAGGTGGCCATCGCGACCAGGATGAAGGAGATCCCGTCCATGAGGTCGAGGCGCCCGAAGGTGAACCGGGGCACGCCGCTCTCGGGGTCGGCGCCCACCGTGCCGAGCATGAGGCCGAGGAGGGCGGCGACGCAGGATTTCGCGACCTGGCCCCGTTCCGCAAACGCCGCGATGCTCGAGAGCGCGAGGATCAGGATCAGCGTGTAGTCCGGCGACTGGAACACCGTCGCCCACGAGGCGAGCGCTCCGGCGAAGAGCAGTAGCGCCAGGGCTCCGAAAACGCCGCCGCTAAACGACGCGTAGGCGGCGAGGGCGAGGGCGCGTCCCGCCTGGCCGGCCCGCGCCATCGGATAGCCGTCGAAGGACGTGGCGACGGTGGATGCGACGCCGGGCGCGTTGATCAGGATCGAGGAGGTCGAACCGCCGAACACGGCGCCGTAGTAGACGCCGGCCATCATGATGAGTCCGGCCGCGGGCTCCATCGAGTAGCTGACCGGGATCATGAGCGCGATGGCGGTGATCGGTCCGAGTCCCGGCAGCATGCCGATCAGCGTGCCCGCGACGCAGCCGAGCGCGACCCAGGCCAGGTTGGCGGGGTCCATGGCCGTCGCGAGCCCCGCGGCGATGCCTTCCCACATCGTCAGCTCCCGGGGTCAGCCCCAGAGGCTCCCGGGATGGATGTAGACGCCGAGCAACGCCTCGACGAGCGCCCATCCCAGGGCAGGGGTTCCGAGGGACGCGCCCAGGAGCACCGGCAGGCGCCGTTCGCCGAGCACCGCGAGGGCGGCGCACAGGAAGAGCCCCAGCGCGGGCCAGAGGCCGATGAAGGGGATGGCGACGATGAAGACGAGGATGCAGCCGACGATGGCCGCGAGGGGACCGTAGCGTCCGGGCCCGGCCGTGAGGGGAACGCCTCGAAGGGACAGGCCCGCGGCGAAGAGTGCGAGCAGGGCGCCGCAGGCCAGGGGAAACGTGCGGGCATTGACCGCTTCGTCGGCCGACCAGGGATCGAGCGGCACGCGCGTGGCCGCCCACAGGTAGGCGACGGCGATCGCCAGGATGGCCAGCGGGACCAGTCGGCGCGTCACCGGGAGAACCCAAGTTCGGACAGCGTCACCCGCAGCACGGCTTCCTGGTTCTCGAGGTACGCGTCGAACCCGGGCCCGAACACCTCGAGGGCCTGCCAGCCGTGCCGGTCGAGCGCCGCCTGCCACGCGTCGGACGCCGCCAGTGCGCGCAGGCGGCGGATGTGGGCGGCCCGCGTCTCGGCCGGTGTTCCGGGCGGCGCGAACACGCCACGCCAGTTCGCGAAGCTGACCTGATACCCCAGTTCCACGAGGGTGGGGACGTCACCGATGGCGCTGACCCGCGCGGGCGCCGTGACCGCCAGCACCCGTACCTGCCCCGAGCGGGTGAACGACAGCGTCTCTCCGAGTCCGGTGGAGAGGAGGTCTATTTCGCCGCCGAGGAGGGCGAGCATCGCCTTGCCGCCGCCATCGTAGGGGAGGTAGCGCACGCGGCGGGCGTCGACGTCGGCCGCGCCTAGCGCAAGGGCCAGCACGATGTGATCGAGGCTGCCGCGCGCCGAACCGCCCCCCACGATGAGGCCCGACGGGTCGTCGGACAGGCGTTGCAGCACCGTCTTCCAGTCATCTACCGGATCGTCCCCCCGGACGACGAAGATGCCGTAATCGGCCACGAGCCCGGCGATGGGCGTCAGGTCGCGGAAGCCGAGTGGAAACAGCCCCTGCACGTTGCGGATGACGAGCGGTGTCGAGTGCACGAGCAGCGCGCTGCGGAAGCGCGCCTCGTTCTCCACGAACAGGCCGAGGGCCCGGTCGGAGCCGCCCCCGACATTCTCGAAGGACACCGTGCCGGCCAGTCCGAGCGTGTCGAGGGTGCGCCCGATTTCCCGGGCAGTCCCGTCCACCCCGCCGCCGGGCGCGACCGGGATCACGAAGTGCACGCGGTCGTCCGCAGCGGCGCCGAGGACGCCGCAGAGCAGGACTCCGGCAAGGAGACGCGCCACCCGCGTGTCCGCGGGCGGCATTCTGTGCAGCCTGGGCATTGATCGCGTTGCTGACCCTTCGCCCGGAATGTTAAGGTCGCGCCGGTTCTTCCCGCTACCCCGGAGTCTCCGTGCGCACGCCACGAACCGCGCGTATTCGGTCCGGTGTCCCGCGTCCGTCGCGTTGCCGAGCCACCCCTCTGCTTGGGTGGGGTGCGTGCCGTGCCGCCGCGACATTGCTCGTGCTCGCGGCGCTCCTGCCCCTCGGCGCGTGCAGGAACTACCTCGCCTCCGAGGAGGGACGCACGGTGGGGGAGGTGACCGACGACTCGGCGATCCACGCGCGCGTGAAGGGCGGACTGGTCCTCGCGCGCGGTGTCCCGGGCTGGCCCATCGACGTCGACGTGCGGGAAGGCATCGTCGTGCTGACCGGCCAGGTGGCCACCGAGGAACAGCGCACGCGCGCCATCGGGATCGCCCGTGGCGTCCCGGGCGTGAAGGACGTCCAGGACCGCCTGGTGGTCGTCGGCGCAGCGGAACCGGCCGCCGAGCCGGAACCCGAAACTCCCGCCCAATAGCGCGTGCGGCGCGCCCCGCGAAGGGCATCCGAAACGCCGGAAACCCGCGTGATTGCTGGCTTGCCGGGGATTCCACGGGCCCTTTGCCGAATCCACTGCCACGTGCTGGCGGTTTTGCACAGCGTCCTGACCCTCCATCGCGGGCCGCGCCGGGAGCCATTCCTGTGGTCTTTTCTAAGAACGAGTTCTACAGGATTGTTTTAAGCTGGGAAAGTAATGCAACGCGGCTGTAACACGTCGTGCGGCGCCGGTTGTCATAGCCTTGATAAGAATTAGTCCCCAGATTTATCCACAGGCTGGAGCCAGTCCCTGGGCCGCAGGAATTTCTCCGTCAGCAGCGCCTCGGGCGAGCCGGGTTTCGGACGGTGGTCGTACACCCACCGCACGCGTGGCGGCAGCGACGCCAGAACGGACTCCACGCGGCGGCCGGACTGCAGGCCGTACCGCGTACCCCGGTCGACCGCGAGGTTGAATTCCGCGTAGCGGCCCCTGCGGATGAGCATGAAGGACTCCTCCCGCTCGCCCCAGGGAAGCTCGGCGCGCCGCTCGAAGATCGGGGCGTAGCCGGAGAGGAAGTGCATGCCGACCGCTTCGACGAACGCCAGGCTCGCGTCGAAGCCGCCGCGCGTCCAGTCGTCGAAGAAGATGCCGCCGACGCCGCGCGTCTCGCCGCGGTGGGGCAGGAAGAAGTAGGCGTCGCAGTTGGCCTTCAGTTCTTCGTACCAGGGACCGTGAGACGCGCAGGCCCCGCGGGCGTTCTCGTGCCAGTGAACGACGTCTTCCTCGAAGGCGTAGAACGGGGTCAGGTCGAATCCTCCACCAAAGTGCCAGGCCGGCCGGTCGGCCTCGACCAGGAAGAAGCGGAGGTTCATGTGCGCCGCCGGCACGTATGGGTTCCGGGCGTGCACGATGCACGACACGGCGACGGCCTGGAACGGGTGGCCGGCGAGTTCCGGACGGCGTTCCGAGGCCGCCGGCGGCAGGGCGCGGCCGACGCTGTGGGTAAAGTGTGCGGCGGCCTTCTCGATGCGCCTGCCGTCCTCGAGGACGCGCGGCCTCGACAGTCCGCCGCCGTCCGTCGGCAGGTCCTCGCCGGCGAACCGCGCTTCCCCGTCGAGGCGCTCGAGGTCGTGCACGATCCGGGTCTGCAACGCGAGAAAGCGCTCCCGTACCGACGCGAGCGACGGACCGTTTTCGTTCATGGCCGGCAGCTTCAGGTCTCCCACCCCGGCCCCCGGGGCGCCGCGCATTATGCAGTAGAATCGCGCGCTCGCCAGCGCGGAGGAGGGCGCACACGGCATGGACGATCGGGCGCGCGCCATCGTCGGGACCGCCCGGGACCTGCTGGCGAGGGCGGCCTCGTTCCTCGACGAGGACGCCCAGATGGAACTCTACGACCTCGCGTTCTCGAGCGCCGAGCTCCAGTGCGCCGACGTGATGCTGGACTATGCGGAGGGGGAGGCCGAGCACGAGGCCCCGCCGGCGGAACGGGCGTTCAAGGAGCAGCTCGCCATGGCGTTCTGCGCCGAGGCGGCGGCGAACTTCCACCAGCGCGTGCGCCTGCGGCCGGCCGCGTACGGGCTGACGCTGGCGGACCTGCCGGACGAGCACGTGGCCTTCACGGAACGATACCTGTCGCCGGCCCATCTCGCGGCGGTGGGGGAGGCGTTTCGCGCGCGGGACGGCGTCCTGCCCGTCGACCACCTCGACAACGAGAAGGCCATGATCCGGGACACCTTCCGGCAGTTCGCCGAGGAGCGCGTGGCGCCCCTTGCGGAGGCGGTCCACCGCGAGGACCGCACCGTCCCGGACGCCATCGTCGACGGCCTGCGGGAACTCGGCTGTTTCGGGCTGTGCGTTCCCGCCCGATACGGCGGGCTGCAGCCGGACGACCACGAGGACAGCCTCGGAATGGTGGTCGTCACGGAAGAACTGTCGCGCGCGTCCCTGGGCGCCGCGGGAAGCCTGATCACCCGACCCGAGATCATGGTCCGGGCCCTGCTCGAGGGCGGCACCGAGGAGCAGAAGCGGCGCTGGCTGCCGGGGCTCGCCGCCGGGGACCCGCTGTGCGCGATCTCGGTCACGGAGCCGGGCACGGGGTCCGATGTCGCCTCCGTGGCCCTCCGCGCCACCCGCGTCGATGGCGGCTGGCGCCTGAACGGCGGCAAGACCTGGTGCACCTTCGCCGGCCGGGCCGAAGCGATCCTCGTGCTTGCCCGGACGGACCCGGACGCGCGCCCGCCGCACCGCGGACTGTCGCTGTTCGTCGTGGAGAAGCCGGCCTACGACGGCCACGCGTTCGAGTACGAGGAACCACGCGGGGGGAAGGTGTCCGGACGCGCCATCCCCACGATCGGCTACCGCGGCATGCATTCCTTCGAGATGTTCTACGATGACTTCTTCGTCCCGGCGAACGCGCTGGTGGGCGAGGAGGGCGGTGCCGGACGCGGCTTCTACTACACGATGCGGGGGTTTTCCGGCGGGCGCCTGCAGACCGCCGCCCGCGCGAGCGGCCTCATGCGGGCGGCGTTCGAGGCCGCACTGCGCTACGCCGAGGAGCGCGAGGTCTTCGACCGGCCCGTGGCGAGCTATCCGCTGACGCTGCAGAAGCTCGCGCGCATGGGCATTTACGCAACCGTCTGCCAGCAGTCGTCGTACTGGGCGGCCCGCCTGATGGACGAAGGGGGCGGCCAGACCGAGGCGAGTCTCGTCAAGCTCTTCGCCTGCAAGGTGGCCGAGTACGTCACGCGGGAGGCGATGCAGATCCATGGCGGCCTCGGATACGCCGAGGAGACGGACGTGAGCCGCTATTTCGTCGACGCGCGGGTGCTGTCGATCTTCGAGGGCGCCGAGGAGACGCTGGCGCTCAAGGTCGTCGGCAGGGCGCTGCTCGGGGACGCCCGCCAACGCTGAAGATCGGCGGCCCCCCGGTTGCCGCCTGCTTGACGGAGGTCGCCAGGGAGCTTAGCGTCAAGCCAGTCAGGACTGTTTTGCTGCGGGGGGCACTGATGTCCGCGACGGGGAACAAGAACGTCTTCGGCGAAGCGCACGAGACCCACACCAACGGGTTCGACCTCGATGAGCTCTGGCCTGCCGTACCCGGCGGCTCGTGGCCACCTGGTTTCACTGTCGGCCGCGATCAGATCTACGACGACTGCGGCCGCTTGACGGGCGGACCGGGGGACGAGGCCGACCGAGGAAGTGGATCGCGATAGAGACCCCTCGCTGGGGAGCTACTCCATGTCCCTCAGCGCACTCCCGAGTCCACGACCAACATTTCGCATAATATATATTATGTTAAATAGAGCGGTTCACCGGGACAGTCTGATATGAGGAGTGACACGTAACCCGCTGACCTGGTTCACTATTGTCGGTCGCGCTACGTCCCGTCGCCGCGCCCCCGGTACAATACCCCGATCCCCGCAGGAGGCTCCCTTCATGAAGGCGTTGCGTGCGTTGCCGGCGGCGGCCGTGGCGCTGGCGATTGCGCAGTGGTCCGCGGCAGAGGCCCGCACGGCACCCGACGTGACGTACGCGGTCGCGGGGCTCACGCGTCCGGCCGAGATCCTCGTAGACACTTGGGGCGTTCCCCACATCTATGCCGGGTCGCACTACGACGCGTTCTTCGTCCAGGGGTTCAACGCCGCCCGGGATCGGCTCTGGCAGATCGACGTCTGGCGCCGGCGCGGGCTCGGCCGCCTGGCCGAGGTCTTCGGCGCGGGTTTCGTCGAGCAGGACCGCGCGAACCGGCTCTTCCTGTTCCGCGGCGACATGTATCGGGAGTGGCTGGCGTACGGCGCGGACGGCAAGCGGATCGCGGAGGCGTTCGTGGCCGGCGTCAACGCGTACGTGCGCCTCGTCCGGGAGGACCGCGCCCCGCTACCCGTCGAGTTCACGCTGCTCGACTATCTTCCGGACTACTGGGAAGCGGCCGACATCGTGCGCATCCGCAGTCACGGCCTGTGGCGCAACGTAGTCTCGGAGGTGACCCGCGCGCGGCTCATGTGCCAGTCCGGTGCCGACCGGACGACGCTCTGGCGGCGCCTCGAGCCCCCGTGGGAGGTCCGGATTCCGGAGGGCTTCGATCCCTGCTCGGTCCCGGCGGACGTCCTGAACGTGTACCTGCTCGCCAAGGCGCCCGTGCAGTTCCAGGGCAGCCGCGCGCCGGCGGCGCCCGTCCCGGCGGCCCTGGAGGCCGCTGTCGGGAGCAACAACTGGGTCATCGCCCCGGCGCGCACCGCCGGCAGGGGCGCGATCCTGGCAAACGACCCGCACCGTCGCCATGCCGTGCCCTCGCTTCGCTACGTCGCGCACCTGGCGGCACCGGGCCTGAACGTCATCGGCGCCGGCGAGCCCGCGCTCCCGGGCATCTCGATCGGACACAACGAGCGCATCGCCTTCGGTCTGACGATCTTCGCGATCGACCAGGAAGACCTGTACTTCTACCCCGCCGGCGAGCCGGTGGAACGGCTGGTGGAGTCCATCGGCGTCCGGGAGGGTCCGGCGGTGTCGGCGGTCCTCGAGTTCACGCGCCACGGTCCCGTCGTCTACCGCGACGCCGATCGCATCTACGCGGTGCGGGCGGGATGGCTGGAGGTCGGCATGGCGCCCTACCTCGGCAGCCTCGCGTACATGCGCGCGGCCAACTGGCGAGAGTTCCGCGCCGCCCTCAACCGGTGGGGCGGACCCTCCGAGAACCAGGTCTACGCCGACGTGGACGGCAACATCGGATACAAACCGGCGGGCCTCTTCCCGCGCCGGACATGGCACGACGGCCTGCTGCCGGTCCCCGGCGACGGGCGTTACGAGTGGCAGGGTTTCTTCGACATGGATGCCCTCCCGGAGGAGTACAACCCCGAGCGCCGCTTCATCGCCACGGCGAACGCGAACACCCTCCCCTCCGACTTCCCCGTGGAGACACGGCGGGTGGGATTCGAGTGGGCGTCGCCCTGGCGGCAACGCCGGCTGGTCGAAGTGCTCGCGGAGACGGACGGCCACGACGTGGCCGACTCGCTCGCGCTGCAGCGGGACTACCGTTCCCTGCTCGCCCGCGCGGTCGTGGAGACCCTGCCGGACGGGACGTTCCTGCAGGACTGGGACGGCACGCTGGATCCGCACTCCCCGCAGGCGGCGCTGTTTGCCGTGTGGTACTACCGGCACCTGGTCCCCGCCCTCACCGACCGCCTGCTCGGCGAGCAGGACGCCGTGACGACCATCGACTCGCAGGTGGTGCCGGAACTGCTGCGGGACCCCGACCTGCGCGAAGTCGCGACCGGGACCCTCCAGGCCGCGCTGGACGAAACCGCCGCCCTCCTCGGCCCCGACCGGGATGCCTGGCGGTGGGACGCCCTGCACCGCACGGACTTCGAACATCCCCTCCTCCACCTGGCCGAGGGCGACCTGCAAGACCGGATGCAGATGGCGTCGCTCGGCCGCGGCGGCAGCGGCCATACGGTCAACAGCACCGCGTTCGACTCGCGGGATTTCGCCGTGCGTGCCGGCGGCTCCTGGCGCATGGTCGTCGACACTGCGGACTGGGACGCCGCCCGCATGACCAACGCGCCGGGACAGTCGGGCGATCCGGCAAGCCCCTTCTACGACAACCTGCTCGAGGACTGGGCGGCCGAAGCGAGCTTCCCCCTGCTCTTCTCGCGCGAAGCCATCGAAGCGCAGACCGAACTGCGGATACGCCTCGTGCCGGCCCCCGTGGGGGCCGCCACCACAAGCGCCAACTGATCGAGCTACGCGGCCAAGGCCGACACGTCGGCGCGCCGAATGCGACCGCGCTCCCCAGCGCCGCCCGGCACCTCCGCCGGATCGACCAGGCCGATACGCCGCCAACCCTTGGAGAGCAGCCAAGTCCGCGGCGTCGCGACTTCGCAGGCGCGACCCGCGTCCGCGTAACGTCCGGGCGGCGGCCCACGCCCCTTCCAGCCGTCGAACCACAGCCCCGAACTCGCACCGTCCAGCACCACCGGCGGCACCCGCCGACGACGCTGCCGAAAGTGTTTGCGCGCATTCAGCAGCACGTACGCCAGCGCCCGCCGCACCTCCGTCGGCGTGCGCTTCACCACGTGATGGAACCGATCCGCCAGGACCCGCCCCACGCGCCCGAACACCCGGTTCACGCAACGCGCAAGGCGGGCGGCCAAGCTCTTCATCCCGTTCGCCAGGCACACCTTCCCCTGCGCCTCCACCAGGAAGTGCGCGTGGTCGTCCTGGATGGAGTAATGCACCACGCGGAACCCGAGCCGCTGCGCACACTTGCTCAGCGTCTCCCGGAACGCCCGCACGAAACGCCCACAGCGCAACGGCGGCACATCGTCCAGCACCCGCACGGTGACCAGCACCGGACAGTGCCCCGGCACCCCGCCTCGCTCGCGGTGCGGCACCCGCGAATGACGCGTACGGGGACGACCCGCACGGGGACGCGCGCCGCCACGGCCGCAGGGGCGAAACTCGAGACTTGCCTGGCGTGTTGGCCGGCGGCGTTTCGATGCCACGAGAGGGGGTTCCCGGGAGGTTTGCGCTCAAAGGAAAGGCTATTCCAGATGACTGTACATGTAAACAGTTAACGGTCACGAGGCCCGGGTCACCGACCCCTCCCCCCCAACTGAACATCGCCCTTTTCAATCCCGGCGATGGCGCGGTCACCAGACGCACCGCCAACGACGACGAGACGACCGCGCCCACGGGTCACGACAGCCGCCGGAACTTGAAAAGGGCGATGTTCTCTTCGGGGCGGCGATGCCCTCCGCAACCGACCTCCCGAATGATTAGGGCGATGTTCCGTTGCAGAGAAGATGCCTTTCGCGACCGGTGGCTTGCCCCTGGCCCGCTCCCCGACCCCACCACGAGCAGGGAGCGTTTTCCACGGGCCGTCCACGGGCGCGGTCCTCCAAAACACCCGAGCGCCGGTGGGCGGGCGGTGGAAAGCGCGGCGCCGTGCCCGTCGCAGCCCTGATCAGGGCGATGTTTGCAAAGCGCTCGGAACCCGCCCTGCGAGATTGGCCCCCACGCGGGCGTCCAGGCTCCAATTGAGAGGTTCCGAGGGCGCCGCCCCCTACCGCATCACGAACCGCGCGTTGACGAGCCCCGCGCCCTGGCCGTCGATGGACGCCTGGATCACGCGGATGCCGTGCTCGGAGGACAGCGTGCGGGTCCAGCGCAGGATGTCGTTGAACGCCTGCTCCTGCACGACCACGCTGACGCCGCCGCCGGACTCGGAACGGTAGCTGGCGAGCCGGAGGTCGAACGCGCGCGCGGTCTGGTCGATCAGGGTCAGCAGCGACTGGCTGCGCGCCGGCTGCCCGGCCGCGCTCTGTTGGCGCGCCGCCTCCCCCTGGTGCCGCAGCATCCACTCGAACTGCGTCTCCTGCTGACGGTAACGGGCCAGCGCATCGTCATGGAACGTCTGCACGGGATCGACCACGCCGAGATACAGCAACGCGGCCGCGGCGACGACCCCGCCGATGCTGACCAGACGTCGCTCGCGCCCGCTCAGTTCCTCGTAACGCCGGGCGAGCGGCGAGGCGCGCAATCGGTCGGCCAGCATCATCCCATCGCCACCCGCAGTCGGGCTCGCACGATGCCGTCCTGTTCCTCGGCGGAACCGATGTGCACGACGACGCCCTGGCCCTCGAGCTGCAGCCGCAGCCGGTCGAGGTCCGCGTACTCGCGCAGCGACAGCTCGGTGGTCAGTTCCCCGCGGCTCGCGCTGTAGGAGAGCGATTGCAGCTCGACGCCCTCGAGGGCGGCGTCGATCGCCAGCGCCAGGGTGCCGAGGAGCAACTCGAAGTCCGCGGCCGAGGGCTGATCCGGCTGACCCACGCGGCGCCGCATCTCCGCGTAGGGGTTGCGGGGTGGCCGCGCTTCCGGGTAAAGCTCGCGGAAGAGCGCGGCGGCATCGGTCTGCAGGGCGTCCGCGCGGTGGTCGGCCCACAGGCCCTCGCCGAAGCGCACGCCCGTGAACACGAGGAGCCACAGGGCCGCCAGCGCCGCTACCGCTCGCCAGCGCGACGCCGTGCCACCCTTGCGCCGGGGCGGTGCGAACGCCCCCTGCAGCATGTTGACGCTCCGCGGGGCCGCATAGTGCGAAGCCAGGAACCGGAGCACGGTCCCGTCGAGCGGTTGCGCTTCCACCGCGCCGGGGAACACCTCGCGCAACGCGTCCGCTTGCGCCGCGGTGCCGCCGATGACTTCGAGTCCCGGCGTCGTGTCCGGGGGCGCATCGTCCGTCGTGGCCGGCACGACGGCGGCGAGCGTGTCCGGCAGTGCGCGGTGATCGATCCGTGTCAGGTGTTCGGGAGTTCGCAACAGCGCGTCGTCGCCCTCGAACAGGGCGGCGAATTCGCAACGGTCCGGCAGGAGGCCTGCGTCAGGGGTCATGAAGGCCGGCGCGAGGCCGATCGAGCCGATGGCCCCCAGCCAGTCGGCCACCAACTGGCGATCCGCAAGGACGCAGGAAACGGGCTGTCCCCGCGTAATCGGGCCGTGTGCCAGGTGCATGGTCTCGATGTCCTGCGTGACGAACTCCTCCACCGCGAACGGCAGGGCGCGCGCGATCTGTGAAGCAGTCCTGCCCGGTACCGTGCGGGAGAGGCAGAGGACACTCTCCACCGGCGCCAGCGCGATCACTTCCGGCAGGTCGTCGCCCCAGGGCCGCGTCTTGTCGAGGTCGACCAAGCTCCCCGATCCTTCCGCGACGACCTCGCCGGCTTCATCCCGCAGCAACCATTCGCAGGGGGCGTCGAGACCGTCTTCCGCTTCGCGCGCGGGACCGGTCAGTCGTAAGAAGAGACGTGCCATGATCGTGCCCCGACCGTCGACGCCAGCGTGTCATCCGCGTAAGCGTCGTCGTTCTCGCCGGCGGAAGGGGCGACCGGCCGGAAGTCGCGGCCGAAGTCCCGTGCGAGGAGGCGCACCCTGCCCGTCGTCGGATCCCGATGCAGCATGGAGGCCAGTGTCACCCGCGTGTCCGCGACTACGGCGCGTACGCGCACTTCGAAATACTCGCTCATGACGGCGATGGCGGCGACGCTGTTGCCGAGCGCCGCGTGCTGGGCCGTGACTTCGGCCACCTCCTGGAACTCGCGGTCGGATTCTATCAGCGTTTCCGCTTCCTCCTCGGAGAGCCCGGGGGCGAGGCTGCGGAGCACTTCGTAGCCGGCCGTGTTCACGTTGACCCGCAGGTTCGTGTCGGGCAGCCACGCCACGTGCGGCCGCAGGATCGCGTAGTCATCCACCGTGACGTCGCGGACCGCCAGCAGTTCGCTCGCGCTCGCGACCGGCTGGTTCGCGGCCCGGTAGGCCGGGACGGACAGCAGGTAGGTCTCGTCCTCCGCGCCGGCCGCATTGATATCGGAATCCGGGTCCACCCAGTCGACCCACGTATCCGCGATCACGGGGTCGAGCTCCAGGTTCGTGACCAGTTGCTTCAGCCGCTGGACGTTGTCCGGGCCCGCCTTGCCGATGACGCCGTTGAGATTGAAGCGGGCGTTGAGATCCACGATCGCGAGCGTGATCTCGCCGCCTTCGATCTCGAACGGCGGGCTCGGTTCGGCCCACGGCTCGAGCAGCGTGTCGGCCGCACGGGTCGCTTCGTCGGACCAGTCCTCCGCCAGGAGCTGTCGCGCGAAGGCCTCCGCCGCCAGGGCGTACTCCCGCGCCTGTCCCCCGCGCAGCAACTGCTCCGAGTGTGCGATCGTCAGGCCGTGGCGCGAGAGCATCTGGTAGGCCAGCGCGCTCGCCAGGGCCACGATCAGGAGGACGCTCACGAGGGCGACGCCGCGGGACCGCCGGAAGGTGCGCTCAGGAAACGGCATCGATCGGCGTCTCCCCAAAGGGGCCGTCTTCGGTGTCCCCGTCCTCATCTTCGTCCTCGTCGCCGGGCTCCCCGTCGTCCTCGCGGGGCACGCCGCTGAAGGGGACGGCCCACAGCCGGTCGATCTCGCCGTACGGGGGGACGGCGAGGCGGACCTCGAAGGCCGCAAGTTCGCGTTCGGGATCGTCGGCGGACTCGCCGGCCAGGGGCCAGTAGGTGTGGCGGCGTCCCCCGACGTCGATGGCGGACACTTCCATCGTCTCGACCCCGGCCAGCAGCAACTGCGAGACGGGTTCCGTGTCCGCCCCGCGATCGAGCACAGGCCAGAAGACGCGGTAGAGCAGCTCTCCTTCCAGGACGTAGGCGACCCGCTGCAGCTCCGACCGCTGGCGCTCGAGCGGGTTGGACCACCCCCGGCGGGTGAAACGCATCAGTGCGGCCTGGTTGACGTCGAGCGTGGGGACCGGGTCGCCCAGTTCGTCGCGCACGTGTCGATGCGCCAGTTGCTGGATGTCGCGCCGGATGAACTCCACCGCGCGTTGCACTTCCACGAGGCGGTCCGCGCGCGCCCGGGTCCGTTCGTTGACGTCGACCAACTGCGTGACGATCTGCGCCGAGAGCAGGCCGATCACCGCGAATACGCCGAGTGCGACGAGCATCTCGATGAGGGTGAAGCCGGTGGGGCGGATCCGCCCGGATGCGCAGGTGGACATCAGTACTGCCCGATGAACGCCGTGACCTGGTCCACCGGGCCGAACTCGTCGCCGTCCTCGACGAAGAAGACCGCGTACTCCACCCGGCGCAGCCAGGGGTGCGACGTGGCGCTGACGGTTGCCACGACCGACCACTCCCGTCCGCCCAGCGTCACGCGCCGTCGCGTCGCGCCCGAGGCAAGCGGTATCGCCTCCTCGCCGGCCGTGTGTCGCTCCAGCCGGGCGCGTTCGATCTCGTTCTCGGCGACCCAGCGCGCGAGCGTGCGCCGCTCGAGAACGGCGAGTTGCCCGACCGTCTCACCCCCGCGCAGGTACACCGCGGTCGCCACGGTGGCGATGACGACCAGCGCCACCATGAGTTCCATCAGCGTGAAGCCGCGGCGCCGGTTCACGCCGCGTCCTCGCCGGCCCGGGTCGCCGCGGTGCGCTGAATCCCGTCTGAGTGCACCAGCCATGGCGTGGAACCCCAGGCGGGCGTGACCTCGATGGTGAACGGCGTCTGCTCCCCGCTCGCGAATATGAGGATGTCCGGGAGCGCGCGTCCGCCGGCGCGGGGCGCCCTCCCGGGCGCAACCTCGAGCGCTTCCGTGACGGCCGAGAACGATACGCCCTCAGGGGCCGTGCGAAGGCGGAAGGGTCCCTCTTCCGGGCGCACCCAGCCGCTCGTTTCGGCGTCGAACGTGGCGAAGGCGTACTCGGCGTCCTCGACGAAGAGCCCCATGCGGGAGTTGCGCATCGTGGCCTCGGTGCGCGCGAGTTCCACCAAGGCGGCGAGACGGAGGGCCTCGGTCTGCAGGTTCCGTTCGCGGTCCGCTCCGACGAAGTTGAGCACGACGACCCCGGCGAGCACGCCGACGATGCCGAGCACCACGAGCAACTCGAAGAGGGTGAAACCGCGTGGCGCCGCCTTCATGCCGGATGCGGGGCTGCGCGAAGCGAAGCGCCGGGCCGCCCCGGGGTTACAGGTCGCGGTAACGAATGTCGGCTCCGCCGCCCTCCCCGCCGTCCACGCCGTCCGCGCCGAGGGAGTACAGCTCGAAGCCGCGGTCGACGTGGACGTAGACGTAGGGGTTGCCCCAGGGGTCTGTGGGGAGCCGCTTCGCGTAGCCGTCGGGGTTGTAGTTGCGCGGCTCCGGGAATCCGCCGGGTTTCGAGACGAGCGCCTCGAGGCCCTGCTCCGTGGACGGGTAGTGGGCGTTGTCCAGGCGGTACATGTCCAGGGTCATACCGATGCTGCGCAGGTCCGTCTCGGCGGCGGTACGCCGGGCCTGGTCCCCGCGGCCGATGATGTTCGGCACGAACAGCGCACCGATGATGCCGATGATGACGATCACCACCATGATCTCGATGAGCGTGAAACCCCGGCTGGTCGCCGTGGTCGAATGTCTCGCTCCGGTGTTCATGCGTTCAGGCCGCTATTCATGCTCAGGCTACGAGTTGGTTCATGCTGAGGATGGGTAACAGTATCGCCAATACGACGACGATGACCAGCACCCCCATGAACAGCATCATCATCGGCTCGAAGAGGCGCACGAGGGTCGTCACGAGGCGCTCGAGTTCCTGCTGCTGGTACTGCGCCACCTTGCGCAGCATCGTGTCGAGTTCGCCGCTCGCCTCGCCGCTGCCGATCATGTGCAGGAACATCGGCGGGAAGTGTCCGGCGGACTCGAGCGCCACCTTGAGGCTCGCCCCCTCGCTGACGCGGGTGGTCGCGTGGTCCAGGCGTCCCTTGAGCCACTGGTTCGTCACCACTTCCCCGGCGATGCGCATGGCGTCGACCAGCGGCACGCCGCTCGACGTGAGGATCGACAGCGTGCTCGCGTAGCGGCTCGCGTTCCCGCCCCGGACGATGCGTCCGGCGACCGGCAGGCCGAGCTTGCGCCGGTCCCAGGCGGACCGGATGCGGGGCTGCGCCAGCACCCTGCGCAGACCGAGCACGAACACCGCGGCGCCGACGGCGACGAGCCACAGCCACGCCTGCAGGAACTCGGAGACGGCGATCATCACCTGGGTGAGGAATGGCAGTTGCTCCCCCGTGTCGTCGAAGACCCGGACGATGTCGGGTACGACGTAGATGAGCAGCGCACCCACGATGAGCAGCGCGAACGCCAGCAGGAGCGCCGGGTAGAAGAGCGCCATCTCGACGTTGCGGCGCGACTCGAAACGGGCCTCGATGTAGTCCGCCAGGTTCTCGAGCACGACGTCCAGGAATCCGGACTGCTCTCCGGCGGCGACAGTCGAGCGGTACATGTCGGGAAAGGTGGAGGGAAACTCGCCGAGGGCCTGGGCCAGCGCGTAGCCCTCCCGCACGCGACCCCGCACCGCCATGATCATCGCCCCCGCGCGCCGCTTCTCGGTCTGCTGCGCCACGGCCTGGAGCCCCTCCTCGATCGGCAGCCCGGCGCCGACGAGGGTGGCCATCTGCCGGGTGAAGAGCGCGAGTTCGAGGATCGACATGCCGCGGCCGAACGACCACCGCAGCGTCCCGCCCGAGCGCTCCACCGTCTGGTCGACCGACAGCGGGGTCAGGCCTTCCTCGCGCAGCGCCTGGCGCACCTGCCGGCGGCTGTCGCCCTCCCGGACGCCGCGCCGGCGACGCCCGCGTTCGTCGAGGGCGACGAACTCGAATGCGGCCAAGCTAGTGCTCCGGTGCTCCCGAGGCGGCGGCCTGATCCTCCAGGGTCACGCGGAGGACTTCCTGCACCGTGGTCACTCCCTGGAGCACCTTCGCCCGACCGTCTTCGCGCATGCCGGGGAAGCGGCTTCGGGCGTACTGCGTCAGCGCCTGCTCGGAGGCGCGGTCGTGAATCAGCTCCCGCATCGTGTCGTCGAGGACGACGAGTTCGTAGATGCCCGTGCGGCCGCGGAACCCGGACTGGCCGCAGGCCTCGCAGCCGACCGCGCGATACAGGGTCGGGGCGCCGGTCTCGCCGGTTTCCCCAAGGAAGCGGCGTTCGAAGGCATCCGGCTCCGCCGGTACCTTGCACTCCTCGCACAGCTTGCGGACCAGCCTCTGCGCCAGCACGCCCACGAGGCTCGAAGCCACGAGGAACGGTTCCACGCCCTGGTCGACGAGGCGCACGACCGCGCCTACCGCCGTGTTGGTGTGCAGCGTGGACATGACCAGGTGTCCGGTCAGGCTGGCCTGGATCGCGATCTCCGCGGTCTCGAGATCCCGGATCTCCCCTACCATCACCACGTCCGGGTCCTGGCGCAGGATGGCGCGGAGCCCGCGCGCGAACGTCATGTCCGCCTTTTCGTTCACCTGCGTCTGCCCGATCCCCGTCAGGTTGTACTCGATCGGGTTCTCGATCGTGAGGATGTTCATCGTGCGCGTGCTGAGTTCGGTCAGCGACGCGTAGAGCGTCGTGGTCTTGCCGGAGCCCGTCGGTCCCGTGACCAGGAAGATCCCGTGGGGCCGGTGCACCACCTCCCGCAGCCGCTCGAGCACGTCGGCCCGCATGCCGAGGTTCGGCAGCGTCAGGCGCCCGGCCTGCTTGTCGAGCAGCCGCAGCACGACGCGTTCGCCGTGCGCGGAAGGCAGCGTGGACACGCGCACGTCCACCTCGCGCCCGCCGATCCGGAGCGCGATGCGGCCGTCCTGGGGCACGCGCTTCTCCGCGATGTCGAGCTTGGCCATCACCTTGATGCGCGACACGAGCAGCGACGCGACGGCGCGTTTCGGACGCACGGCCTCGCGCAGCACGCCGTCCACGCGGAACCGCACGACGAGATCCCGCTCGAAGGTCTCGATGTGGATGTCCGAAGCGTCCTCCCGGATCGCCTCGGCGAGGAGCGCGTTGATCAGGCGGATGATCGGGGCGTCGTCCTCCTGTTCGAGGAGGTCCTCGGTCTCCGGTACCGAGTCCGCCAGGCGCGCGAGATCGAGGTCGTCCCCGAGCCCCTCGACCATCTCCTTCGCCTCGAGGCTGTCCCCGGCGTAGATCTCGGCCAGGCGCGCCTCGAAGCGCTCTTCGCCGATGACGTCCAGCGTCAGGCGACACCCGGCGAAACGACGCACCTCCGAAAGGGTCGTGAGCGACGGGACCTGCCGGCAGACGAGAGGCACGCTCCCGTCTGCGGCCGGGGGCGTGCCGTCGAACGCGACGCCGAACCGCCGCGCGAAGGCGAACGGAAGACGCTCGAACAGGGTCCCTTCGTCGGTTGCGTAGTCGGCCATCGTGACGCGGTCCCTCCCGGGAGCGCGATCATAGCAGTCGGGATGTTGCGAGGACGTGTCGGAACGCTGCCAAGAAAAACGATTGCGAATCGTTCGCATTTACGTTAGTTTCCGCGGCGGTCGGCTCACGGGCCGTGAAACAGGGAAGCCGTTCATGCCCGGAAGCGCCACCGTTTCCTTTCCCCCGAAACGAATCCGGGCACGCTGTCGCCATCCGCTGCTCTGGTGCGCCGCCCTCGCGCTCACCGCGTCCCCAACCCTTGCGGACCCTGCCGGGCTCGACGAGGACCGGGAGCGGAATGCCGAGGGGCCGTTCTACGACGAGATGACGATCGTCGGCACCCGCGATGACGTGAACGGCCTCGGCGGCGCCGCGGACGTCATCGGCCAGGAGGTGCTGCAGCGTTTCGGCTACGCCGATATCCAGCGGATCGTCCGCCAGACCCCGGGCGTGTCCGTGCAGGTGGAGGACGGCTACGGGCTGCGTCCGAACATCAGCATCCGCGGCGTGGCGAGCGAACGGAGCGGCCGCATCACGCTGCTCGAGGACAACGTCCTCATCGCTCCCGCGCCCTACTCCGCCCCGTCCGCCTACTACTTCCCGACGGCGGGCCGCATGCATGCCTTCGAGATCCTCAAGGGGCCCTCGGCCATCACCCAGGGACCGTACACGATTGGCGGCGCGTTCAACATGCTGTCCACGCCCATCCCCGGCGAGCGAACGGGGTCGTTTGCCGCATCCGCCGGCGAGGACGCGACCTGGCGCGCGCACGCCACCTACGGCGGCGTGACCGACGCCGGCTTCGGCTTCCTCGTGGAGACCCACCAGTGGTTCTCGGACGGCTTCCAGGACATAGACCGCAGCCGGCGGGACACCGGCCTCGACGTGCGCGACTACACGGTGAAGCTGCGCTACGCCCCGCGGGACTCCCGCCACGGCATCGAGTTGAAGCTGCAGACGGCCGACCAGGCGTCGGACCAGAGCTATCTCGGCCTCGTCGACCGCGACTTCGCCGCCGACCCGTTCCGGCGCTACGGCCTGTCCGCGCTCGATCGAATCGAGACGGCGCACGACCAGGTCATCCTGCGCCACGACTACGATCTGACGGACCACACGCGGCTCACGTCCACGGCCTATCTGAACGAGCACGAGCGCGACTGGTTCAAGACCGAAGGCATCGACTTCGGCGGCAGCGCCGATGCCGGGACCTTCTCGCGGACGAGCTGGTTCAACGTCATCCGTGCGGTCAACCGCGGCGAGGGTCTCGGCGGGCGCACGACGGACGAGCTGCGGGCCATCCTTCACGGCGATTCCGACACTGCCCCGGGGAGCATCCAGTTGCGCTCGAACGCGCGCGAGTACTACTCCCGCGGAGTGCAGTTCGCCTTCGAGACCCAGGTTGCCCTCGGGGCGACGCGGCATGCGCTCGAGGTCGGCCTGCGCTTCCACGAGGACGAGGAGGACCGGCTGCAGCGGAACAGCACGTACCACCAGGAGGACGGAGGCCTGGTGCTGGACGACCCGGGCCTGCTCGGGAACGCCGGCAACCGGGTGCAGGAGGCGCGTGCGGTGGCGCTGTACGTCCACGACCGGATCGAGTTCGGTCGCTGGACGGTGTCGCCCGGCCTCCGTTACGAGGACATCGACCAGCGCCGCACCCGCTACGAGACCCGGGCCGGCCGCACGTCGAACCCGGCGTCCCGGGCGCGCGCCAACTTCCGCGACGCGCGCGAGAACACGACGCGGGTATGGCTGCCCGGCATCGGCGTCAGTTTTCGGGCGAACGAGGCGCTACGTGTCTTCGCGGGCGTGCACCAGGGTTTCACGGCGCCGAGCAACGCGCCGGATGTCGACGAGGAGGAAGCGGTCAACTTCGAGTTCGGCGTGCGTCGCTCGGGTCCGCGGATGCAGCTCGAGGCGACGGCGTTCCTGAGCGACTACGACAACCTGCTCGGCGAGTGCACGGCGTCGTCGGGCGCCGACTGCGACATCGGCGACGCGTTCAACGGCGACGCGGCGACCGTGCGGGGTATCGAGTTCCAGTTCGGGACCGAACTGGTCCAGGCGCGCGGGTTCGCGATGCCCCTCGACCTCGACGTGACCTGGATCGATGCGCAGTTCGACTCGGACATCGCGGATACCGACTTTTTCGGGGATGTCGGCCGGGGGGATCCGATTCCGTACATCCCGGAGTGGCAGGCCCACGCCACGGTCGGGTGGCTGCGTGGCCGTTTCGAAGCCTATGCCGGCGTGCACTACGTCGATGCGGTGTGCGTACGGGCCTCCTGCGGGCGCTTCGAAGTCACGGACGCCACGCTTACGGTCGACGTGTCCGGGTCGTGGGCGGTGAGTGAGCGGGTCGCGTTGCTCGCGCGGGTCGACAACCTGACCGGCGCCGAGGACCTGCTCGGCAGACATCCGTACGGAGCCCGGCCGAACCGGGACCGCACCGCGTCGATAGGCGTGCGCGTCGGTTTCTGACGCGCGGGCGGGGCGCCGGTCGTTCCCGGACACGGCGCCATGGCGATAGAATCGTCGGGGATGCAAGCGACTCCCGCGCCCGGGTGAATTTCGTCGGACAGGACATCCTCTCGGTCGACCAGTTCGAGCGGGCGGACGTGGAACGCCTGTTCGACGTGGCCGACGCGATGGAGCCCTTCGCGCGCCGGGAGCGCATCACGCGCGTGCTGCAGGGCGCGATCCTCTCCAACCTGTTCTTCGAGCCGAGCACCCGCACGCGCATCTCGTTCGGCAGCGCCTTCAACCTGCTTGGCGGCGAAGTGCGCGAGACGACCGAGATCCGGGAGACGTCCTTCGCCAAGGGCGAGTCGCTGCACGACACGGCCCGGGTGCTGTCCGGCTACAGCGACGTTATCGTCATGCGGCACCCGGAACCGGGCTCGGTCGGCGCCTTCGCGCGGGCCTCACGGGTGCCCGTCATCAACGGCGGCGACGGCCCGAACGAGCATCCGAGCCAGGCGCTGCTGGACCTCTACACCGTACGCAAGGAGATGCGCGCCCGGGGCGGCGGCATTGACGGCCTGCGCATCGCGCTGATCGGCGACCTGAAGTACGGCCGGGCCGTGCACTCGCTGTGCAAGCTCCTGGCGCTGTTCGAGGGCGTGCGCTTCAACCTGGTGTCGCCGCCCGGCCTCGAGGTGTCCGAAGAGATCGCCGCGGCGCTCCGGAGGCGGGGTCACGCGGTCAACGAGGGGCACGAACTCGAGACCGGCATCCACCACGTGGACATCGTCTACGTCACGCGCACCCAGGAGGAGCGCTTTCCGTCACAGGAGGAGGCGGACCGCTACCGCGGGCTGTTCCGGCTCAACCAGGCGATCTACACGGAGCACTGCGAGCCGAACACGGTGATCATGCACCCCCTGCCCCGGGACTCGCGGTCCCAGGCCCAGGAGCTGGACGAGGACCTGAACGCCAACCCGAACCTGGCGATCTTCCGGCAGACCGACAACGGCGTACTGGTGCGCATGGCGCTGTTCGCGATGGTGCTCGACGTGGTGGGCCGGGTGGATGCGGACGCGCGGCCGGTCACCTGGTACACCGGGAAGCGGACGCCGCGGTAGTAGGGGACGGGCTTGTCTTGCGCCAGGCGAAGCTTGGTGAAGGGGGAGGTCATGCTATGACGTGACGGAAACCTTCTTAGCGACCCAGCGGGTGAGAGTCCCGACCGGCCAAGGTTGACCGACCAGCCGGAACCGAG
>JAJDTI010000050.1 GCA_022827245.1 Pseudomonadales bacterium
GCGGCACGGCCGATCGTGTGGCGGCGATCCTTGATGCCGTCGAGCGCACGCCGGAAGACGCCCTGCGCTCCGAGGACGAGATCATGGCGGAAGTGATCGCGGACATTGCCGAGGCGCGGAAGGCGCGTCGTGCCCGGCAAGATTGAGAGTCGTCATCGACTGTAACGGCCCGGTCGAAGTGTTCTCTCCACGGGGTTTTCTCGAACTGACCGCATGAACCCGATCGTGCCGCGTCAAGCCTGGTCGTTGAGGGACAATAGGCCGTCCTGCGTCGGAGCCTGCATGACGATGATGAAGTCCCGGTGAGCGCCCCGCTGAGGGCTGGCGGCCATGCGTGAATCGGGCGTCGCGGCTCGCGGCCGGGGATCCGCGCTCGACGACCGGGGCCTGCGCACCGTCTCCCGGCTGCGCCCGGAGGACTGGCTGGACGCCGCGCAGCGGCGGCTGGTCAACGGCGGCATCGACGCGGTGAAGATCGGTCCCCTCGCCGAGGACCTGAAGGTCACCCGCGGCAGCTTCTACTGGCACTTCCGCGACCGCAACCACCTGCTGGAGACGCTGCTTTCCCAGTGGCGGGGCCAGAGCCACGAGATGTTCGACCGCCTGGTCGGAGGGGACGCGGCGTCGGGCATGGAAGAGTTCGTGCGGCTGGTGCACCTCTGGATCGACGAGTCGGAATTCGATCCGGCCCTCGAGTCGGCCATGCGGGACTGGGCGCGGACGTCCGACGACGTCTCGGCGGTCGTCAAGGCCGTGGACGAGGAGCGGATCGCGTACATCAAGCGCATCTTCCTGGACTTCGGCTACGGGGAGGACGAGGCCTTCATCCGGGCCCGCATCACGTACTTCCACCAGGTGGGGTACTACACCATCGGCTACAACGAATCGCTGGACGCCCGGATGGCGTTGCTCCCCATGTACGTCTCCGTGCTGACCGGCAAGTCCGCGCCGGAAGAGATCGCCGAGTACTTCTGACCCCTGGCGCCCCGCCGATGAGGGTGGGCGGGCCGCACAGCGTCCTAGTCCACACAGCCGACTCCGGAGAAGCGAGCATGCTCAGGTTCCTCGCCGTCCTGTCCCTGACGGCGGCGGTCGCCGTTCCGTCCCTGGCCGTGGACATCCCGGCGGACCGCGAAGCCGCCTACCAGGCCTATCTCGACTTCCAGCGGATGATCGACGGCGGCCGCGTCGCTCCCAACTGGCTGCCGGACGGTTCGGCGTTCTGGTACGAGACCGGGGGTCCGAACGCGCGGGAGGTCCTGAAGGTCGATCCGGCGGAGAACACGGTCGGACCGCTGCTCGACGTGGCCCGGTTGCGCGCCGCGCTGACCGAAGCGCTGGGCCACGAACCGGCGGGCGGCGGGGTGCCGTTCGCGAGCTTCCAGTGGGTCGGGACGGACAGCATCTCCTTTGTGCTGGAGGGCGCGACCTTCACCCTCGACCTGGAGTCTTACGAGGTGACCCGGCAGCTCCCGCCGTCCGCGTTCTCCATCGAACTCGTCAAGAGCGAGGCCGAACGCGCCCTGCCGGGGACCTACCTGCGGGAACGCTTCCAGGGGCTCGGCCCGCTGCCCTCTCCGGAAGCCATGTCGCCGGACGGCAAGTGGTTCGCGACGGTGCGCGACGACAACCTGGCGCTCAGGGCGACGGTGGACGGGCAGGAGGTGACAGTCACGGACGACGGCACCCCCACCGACTTCTGGGACGTGGAGGCGGCCCTCTGGCAGCCCTGGTCGCCCACCGGCGAGCAGATCGCCGTGACGAAGCAGCTTGCGGGGGCGATGCCCACCATTCCGACCATCAAGTGGCTGAAGCCCCTGGAAGAGGTCCGGGAAGTCCTCACCATCCCGGCGGGCGCCAGCCTCTACCGGTCGGAACTGTACCTGCTCGACATCCACTCCCGGGTGCCCCGGCACGTGGACATGGGAGACAACACGGACCACTACCTGCGCGTGCTCACGTGGCTGCCGGACGGGTCGGAGCTGATCGTCGCCCGTTACGACCGGCTGCTCAGCCGCGTGGAACTGCTCGCGGTGGACGCCTTCACCCGCGACGTGCGCGTCATCATGACCGAGGCCTCCGAGACCTTCCTGACCAATCATCACGAAGCCATCTGGGCGACCGAGACCGGCTTCTTCCTGCTTCCGGACGGGTCGGGGTTCCTGTGGAATTCGGAGCGGAGCGGCTGGGACCACCTGTATCACTACGACCTGGACGGCCGCCTGGTCCGGCAGCTCACCAGCGGCGAGTGGCCCGTCAAGGACGTCGTGCGGGTCGACCAGGACGGGGGCTGGGTGTACTTCACCGGGCACGGCGACCAGTCGCGGCCCTACGACACCCACCTGTACCGCGTGGGCATGGATGGAGAGCGTTTCGCGCAGCTCACCGAGGGCGTTGGCCAGCACGCCGCCAGCATCTCGCCGTCGGCGCGTTACTTCGTTGACACGTACTCGAACGTCGACGCGCCGCCCCGCACGGAGCTGCGGGCCGCGGACGGCAGCCTGGTGCGCGTGCTGGCGGAAGCGGACATCGGCCGGCTCGAGTCGTTCGGCTGGGTGCCGCCGAACGAGTACGTGGTCAAGGCGGCCGACGGGGAGACCGATCTCTGGGTGACGATGTACTTCCCCAACGACTTCGACCCCGACGGGCGGTACCCGGTGGTCGAGTACATCTACGCCGGGCCGCAGACCACCTGGCGGCCCGTGGACTTCGGGGACGATCTCGGGCCGTTCGGCGGCCTGCTGGGGCGCGCGGCGAACTTCCCCCGGGCCCTCGCGCAACTGGGCATCCTCGTGGTGGTGCTCGACGGACGCGGCACGCCGGAGCGTTCCAAAGCGTTCCACGACACCGTCTACATGAACTGGGGGCAGTTCGAGATCGCCGACCACGCCGGCGCCATCCGCCAGCTCGGCGAGCGTTTGCCGTTCCTGGACCTCGACCGCGTCGGCGTCATGGGCGCTTCCTGGGGCGGCCACTTCACCTTCCGCGCCATGACGCAGGCGCCGGACCTCTACAAGGTCGGCATCAGCGAGGTGCCCGGCTACAGCTCGCGCCGTTTCACCCTCTACGAGGTCTATCTCGGCATGCCCCAGGAGAACAAGGCGGCCTACGATGCGGCGGACGCCATGGCGCTCGCGCCGCTGCTCGAGGGCGAACTCCTGCAGGTCGGCGGTATCAACGACACCGGCACCCAGGCGGACATGTTCCAGATGACCGAGCACCTGATTCGGCTCGGCAAGCAGCACCGCATGATGATCTATCCCGACACGGGGCACGGGGCCATGGGCAAGACGGGGGAGTTCAACATGGAGCTGAAGAAGCGGTATCTCGTCGAGATGCTGAGGCCGTTCGAATGAGCGGCTGGACGCGATGCCTCTTCTGGCCCGCTCTGCTCGCCGCGGCGTGGGGCTGCCAACCCGCGGCTGTGAATGACGCTACGGGGGACCGTGCGGGCGTGGGCGCGCCGGCGACGGTTCCGGCGGAAGCCTACCGGCGCGCCGAGCGCTTTCTGCTGGACAGGCAGGAAAGGTATGTCCTGAACGCGTCGGTCACCCCTAACTGGATCGGCGAGGGCGAACGCTTCTGGTATCGGCGCGCGCTCCTCGGCGGCGGCGGACAGTTCGTGACCGTCACGGCCGCGACGGGGGAGCGGGAACCCTCGTTCGACCACGCGCTGATCGCCCGTGAACTGTCCCGGCTGGACGAGGACGGCGACTACACGGAGACGACGCTCCCGTTCGACACGTTCACCCTCAACTACGACGGCGGCATCGAGTTCCCGGTGGCAGACGCGTTCTACCGCTGCACCGCGGAAGCTTGCACGGCGTCCGAGGCCCCCGCGCCACCGTTCACGCCGCTCGAGACGCCTTCTCCGGACGGCGCGTGGGCCGCTTATCACGAGGACCACGACCTCTGGGTCCGCTCGGCGGACGGGGAGACCCGGATCCGGCTGACCACGGACGGGGAGGAAGCGTGGCACTACGGCGGCCAGCTCGGCACCAGCGTCTCCTACATCACGATGCAGCGGCTGCTCGGCGGGCACGCCCCCCAGGTGAAGTGGGCGCCGGACTCCACGAGGCTGCTCACCCAGCGCGTCGACGAGCGCGGCGTCGGCGAACTCTCGATCGTCGAGCACGTCCCCGCCGACGGCAGCCGGCGGCCGCGCACCCACACGATGCGCTATGCCTTCGCGCGCGACGAGGTCAAGCCCCGGGGCCGCTTCGTGGTGTTCGACGTCCCGAGCGGCCGGCGCACGGACATCGACTATCCCGACATCGAACTGACCTACGCCGCAATCACCGGTCCCGACTCGGGCGAAGTCTGGTGGCGGGAGGACTCGCGGGGGTTCGGTTTCGTGCACCGCAAGCCGTTCGCCCGCGGCTTCTCGATCCATCGCGTCGACCTGGAGACGGGCGAGGTCCGCACGGAGGTGGACCGCGTGAGCGAACGCACGTCTTCGCCCGGGCTCGCCACGCCGCTACCGCCCCAGGTGGTCGACTTCGCGGACGGCAGCCTGGTCTGGTTCTCCGACGAGAGCGGCTACGGCCACCTGTACCGCAAGGACGCCGACGGCAACGTCGCCCGGATCACTTCCGGAGACTGGAACGTCGGCGCGATCGTGCACGTGGACCGCGAAGCGGGGCGGCTGTACCTGCTCGGGTCCCAGCCCGAGGCGGAGGGTAATCCGTATCATCACTTCCTCTACGGCGTCGATGTGGACGGGTCGGACTTCGCGAGGATCACGCCCGGTCCCGGCAATCACGGCTCCGTGACGGCCCTGGTCGCGGCCGCTTCTCCTTTCTCGCCCGGCGGCGACTACCTGGTCGCGACCTGGAGCACGACCACCGACCCGGGCCGCACGGAGTTGCTGACCAACGAGGGCGAACTGATCGCGGTGCTCGAAACCGCCGACGCCTCGCCCCTGGAGGCGGACGGTTTCGTCCCCCCGGAGCCTTTCACCGTGACCGCCGCCGACGGGGAGACCACGCTCTACGGCGCCCTGTTCTTCCCCGCGGACTTCGACCCCGAGCGGTCGTACCCCATCATCGACTCCATCTACCCGGGCCCGCAGATCTGGCGCGAGCCCCACCAGTTCGCGGGTTCGCTGTTCGGCCTGTTCGGCGCCCAGGCCATGGCGGAACTCGGTTTCGTGGTGATGACCGTCGACGGGCGCGGCACGCCGGGGCGCAGCCGGGACTTCCACTTCCCGCCGGGGGTGAACCTGCTCGATGCCGCCGGCACCCTCGACGATCACATCGCCGCGATCGAGCAGCTCGCGGCGGAGCGGCCCTACATCGACGCCGGGCGCGCCGGGATCTACGGGTGGTCCGGCGGCGGCTACGCCTCGACCCACGCCATCCTCCGCTACCCGGACTTCTACAAGGTGGCGGTGTCCGGCGCCGGCAACCACGACCCGCGCACCTACCTGCCGATCTGGGGCGAGAGCTACCAGGGGGACACCGACGACGCCTACTACGAGGCGGGCTCGAACGCGCACCTCGCCGGCAACCTGAAGGGCAAGCTGATGCTGGTGCACGGCGCCCTCGACGACAACGTGCATCCGGCCAACACCTACGCGGTGGTGGAAGCGCTGATCCGGGCCAACAAGGACTTCGACCTGCTCATCCTGCCGAACGCGGGACACGCGCCGGGCGAGGCAACGGGGTACTTCTCTCGCCGGCAGTGGGACTACTTCGTGACCCACCTGCTCGGGATGCGGCCGCCGGAGGGGTACCGGGTCGGCGCGGAATAGCGTCGGTGCGGAGTAGCCGCGCGAAACCAAACTTTGGGAGCGACACTATGAACACCGGAATTCGACTGCCGCAGTCCATGCAGGACCTCACGCACGAGGTCGTGACCGCGGACAGCAACGGCCTCGACTATGACGTCTGGATCTGGACCCCTCCGGGCTACGAGCAGAGCGATCAGCCGTATCCGCTGCTCATCCTGCTGGACGGCGGCATGTTCCTGGGGGCGGCCGTCGACATGGTGTCCCTGATGTCCACCATCGGAGAGGCCAGGCCGGCCATCGTGGCGGGCATATCGACCGCGCCCCCGGGCGTACACGGGATCCAGCGCACCATCGACTACTCCGCCGAGGTGCCCACCGACGAGGTGCGCGCCGCGCCGCCGGGCGCCGAGTTCTCGTTCTGGGAGGTGTACGAGAAGATGTTCGAGGCGGCCGGCATGCGGTTCGAGGACGGCTTTGGCGGTACGGACGCGTTCCATGCCTTTCTGGCCGACCAGGTCCTCCCGGACATCACCTCTCGGTATCGCGTCGATCCCGACGAGGTCGGGGTGGCCGGACACTCTTCGGGCGGGGATTTCGCGGTGGACACGCTGCTGCGCAAGCAGACCCCGTTCAGCCGGTTCATCGTCGGGTCGTTCGGCACGGACGTGCTGGAAAGAACCCTCCCCGAGCGGGAGGCGCGGTTCGGCGCCATGGCGGCAGCCAGGCCCCTGCGCGTGTTTTGCGGATACGGTGGAGCGGAAGAGGAAGACCCCTACCTCGCGCAGTACATCGAGCGCGGCGTCGCACTGCTGCACCGGTTGCAGGCCAGCGATCCAGGCCTCGACGTCACCATCCGGTGCTTCGACGACGAGACCCATGGCTCCGTGTTCGCCCACATTTTCGCTTCCGGCTACCGGGAACTCTGGGGCACCGGCATCAGCTTCGGGGAGGTGATGCGCCAGGCTTCCATGTGACCGGCGAACCCTTCCCGTTCGCGCACGATGCGAATCGTCCGGGACGGGAGCCGCCAACCAGCCCGCGTCACCCTTACTCGGCAACCACGATGCCGTTGAAGGGCTTCGGGATGCCGCCGCTCAGCGTGCGGGACTCGTGGTCGATGGCGACTCCGATCACGTAGCTCGACTGGCCGTAGTGCTCGGTCTGGTCGAGGACCTCCACGGCCACGCCCAGGTCGCGCACTGCTTCGAGCAGCGCCGGGTCGAAGTCGCCGCGGCCCACCTGCTGGGCGACCCGGCCGTCGAGCAGGTCCGGCCGCCAGAACTGGGCCGTGTGGATGGCCCGGGCGGGATCCATCCCCATGACCAGCGCGTTGAAGAGGAACTCGACCGTGGCGCCCGGGAGCCAGTTGCCGGCCGTGTTGCTGGCCAGCACCGGCCGGCCGGCGTCGTCGAGGACGATGATCGGCTGACCGGTTTCCGGCAGGCGGTTGCCGGGGCCGACCTCGGCGATCAGATTCTGCTGGAAGGACCCGGAGTCCGGGATGGACACGCCGTCCACGAACAGGCCGTAACCCCAGGCCAGGGTGTTGATGGTGTGCAGCACCACCGCGACGTTGCCGGCCTCGTCCACGGCGATGACGGCGTCGGAGCGCTGCGGCTCGTCCATGCCCTCGAGCATGCGCTGCTTGTCGAGGATCTCCCGGCGCTTCCGGTCGATGACCGCGTCGACGAACGCCTGCCAGCGGGCGTCGCCGGTCGCGGCCCAGACGCGGTCGGCATGGGCCTGGGTGATCCTGGCCCGGGGGGACAGGTCGATATCGGGAAAGTGGTCCCGGACCAGGGCGCCGTGGCCGGCGCCGAAGTTGTGGGTGGAGTGCGCCTCCAGGAAGCCGGCGACGCGGGAGAGGCGCATGAAGGAGGCCAGTGCCCCGGCTGAAGCGGTGTAGTGCTCCCGCTCGCGAATGCCCGCGGCCTCCACGAGGTTCAGCCCCTCGAGCACCTGGTAGCCGCCGTAGGCGGGCGTGCCGGGGCCGAGTACGCGGTAGCCGGCGAACTCCGTCTGCCAGGGCTCCGACCAGAGGGGCTCGTAACGGTCCAGGTCCGCAAGGGTCATGCGGCTGCCCTCGCGCCGCAGCGCCGCCACGAACCGCTCCGCCCACGCGCCACGGTACATGTGGTCCGGCCCGTGTTCGGCGACCCGGGCGAGGGTGTCGGCCAGTTGCGGCTGGCGGAAGCGGTCGCCCCGCTCGAGGTACCTTCCGTCCGGCCTGAAGATGGCTGCCGCTTCCGGCCGCGCCGCGATGAGGTCCTTCTTCCATTGAATCGTGTCCGCCAGCCGCTTCGGCACGTCGATGCCTTCCCGGGCGAACCAGATTCCCGCTTCGAAGAGGGCTGGCCAGGGGAGGCTGCCGAAGCGCTCGTGCGCCGCCGCGACGCCTGCGATCATGCCCGGCACGAGGACCGCGCGGGCGCCGGACCCGTCGGCGTAGTGGGGGATCGAGAGCGGGTCGTCCTCCTCGAGCAGGGTGTTGTAGCCGGCGTTCAGCGCGTGCGCCTGCCCCGTTTCCGCGTCGTAGTAGAGGAGCGCCATCCAGCCCGCAAAGCTGACGCCGTAGCCCCCCTGCACCACCGTCTGCGTGATGGCCGCCGTCAGGGCCGCGTCCATGGCGTTGGCCTCTGCGCGCAGCGCCTGGTAGCCCGCGCCGACGCCGAGGGCGGACTGGAGCCCGGCGATCAGGAACCGCTCGCCGGTGACGAGGGCCCGCTCGGTCTCGAAGGTGTTGTGGTACTCGCGGAAACGCTCGAGCTGCCCTTCCGGCCAGTGCGGCGGCGCCAGATGGACCGGGTCACGGGACGCGGCGTCGTTCGTCGGCGTCCGGTCGGCTCCCTCGCAGCCTCCGGAAAGGACGGCGAGGCTCACGATGGCGGCCAGACGTCTGCTCACGGCGTGTCGTCCCGTGCCGGCACGACCGGCAGCAGGACATGCGAGGGAAAGGACCGCGAGTGGTGCACTTCGTTGTGCGCCCGCACCCAGGTCGTCTCGTCGTAGTTGTTGCCGCCGGTGTTCAGGTTGCGGTCGAACCGGGGGAAGTTGGAACTGGAGACCTGCAGCCGGATGCGGTGGCCCGGAGCGAACCAGTTGCCGGTGACCTGCAGGTCGATGTCGAACCGCGTCACTGCGCCCGGGGTGAGCATCTCGATGACGCCGGGGGTGCGCTTGCGGGCGCGGACGATGCCTTCGGTGAGGTTGTAGGCCCGCCCGTCGGGGTAAACGTCCACCAGCTTGGCGGTGAAGTCCGTGTCCCTGGCCGAACTGGCCGCATACAGCACGACCCGCACCGGCCCGGTCACCTCGACGGGTTCGGCGAGGGGCGGCGTGGTGTAGACGAGCATGTCGTGGCGCATTTCGAGCCGCGACTGGTCGAAGGCCCCGTCGGGCAGGGCGGCCTCGTAGTCGCCCGACGAGTCCGCGCCCGCGGGCAGGCAGTCGGCGCACACCTGGCCGCCGTGGGTGGGTACGGGGAAGCCCGGGTCGTAGGTGAACCGGTCGGGGGGCTCGTCGCGCGGTTCCGCGACGCTGAGGACGCCGTCGCCGAGGCGGCTGTTGGCGCCGCCGCCGCTGTGCAGGTAGAACTTCGTGAAACGGGTGCCGGGGATGGGCCAGGCGTTCGCGGAGCGCCATTCGTTGCGGCCCATCAGGTAGTACTGCAGGGGCGGCATGTCGAGAACGCCGTTCTCCTCGCCCTCGAGCAGGTGCCCGTACCAGCGGTTGTAGAGGCCCCGGAAATCGTAGCGGGCGTCGCCCAGGTCCCGTTCGCCGATCACGGTGTTCGCGGTGTGCTCGCGAATGCCCAGGAAGAAGCCGACGCAATGCTGTCCTGGGCCGATGATTGCGTAGTGGCGCACCGGATTGCCCGGGGTTGCCAGCGCCCGTGCCCGGCGGAACAGTTCCAGGGTGCGTGCGGCGCCGGCGTCGTACCAGGAGTTCATGTGCAGCGTGGGGATGCGCGCGACCGCCCCGGCGAGGTCGTCGCCGACGGACCACTCGGTGCGGGGCGCATCGCTCAGGGTCCTGACGAAGTGCTCGAAGTCGTTGGCGGGGGCGCCGGCCTTCTCCATCATGTCGATGAGCGGCAGGGTGTCGAGGATGGGCAGCGGGTCTATCTCGGGCAGCTTCGGGGCCGGGTCGAACAGGTCGCCGTAGCGGGCCCAGAAGTCGTCCGGGGATCCCGGCGGCGGGCGCAGGTAGACGACGGTCCCCCGGCTGAACGTCCAGCCGAACAGGTTGGACAGTTCCTGCGCGCCGCCGGTGTCCGCGCCGAACGCGGCCTGGGGGACCAGCCCGCGCAGGGCCGGATGGCCGGTCCGCGCCATCTCGTGCTGCACCCGGGCCATGTAGGAGCAACCGTACCCGCCCACTTTGCCGTTCGACCAGGGCTGGCGTGCGATCCAATCGAGGGTGTCCTCGCTGTCCGGCTTCTCGTCCTGGTTGAGCCGGAAGCGGCCCTCGGACTGGTAGGTGCCGCGCATCTCCTGGACCACGACGGCGAAACCCTGCCCGGCGAAGATCCACGCGCCCTTGTAGCGGTCGGGGCGGTACCAGCGGTTCTTGCCGTAGGGCAGGCGGATGAGGATGGCGCCGAGCTTGCGTTCGGCGCCCACCGGCAGGTAGACGTCCGTGGCCAGGCGCGCGCCGTCGCGCATGGGCACCATGACGCTGCGGCTGACCTCCACCTCGTAGCGGGGTTCGGGGTCGGGCAGGGGCGTGGCGGAGGAGGGCTGGGCAACGGCCAGGAGTCCCAGAACCGCGAGCGGCAGCCAGGTGGCGACGGCGCCGCGGTTGCGCCCTGTCGGCCGGCCTGTTGGGACTCCGTTCATTCCGTTTCCCGTGACCGCTCCGGTCAACCGGCTTTCACGCCGATCGTGGATTCCTCGGACAGCCCTGCGAAGGCGCCGTCGATTGCGGGCGGCGCGTCGGACGGCGCGAGCACCGGCAACCGCAACGCGGCACCTTCTTCGCCGCCGCACCGAATGCTCAGCACTGGCGGCGTGTCGGCTGGCGCCTGGTAGGCATTGTCCCGGTCCGCCCCGGTGAGGATGAGCTGCAGCCGGTGGCCGGCCGGCGCCAGCCAGGCGATCGGGGTCAGATCGATCGTTGCCTCCATGGGTTCGCCCGGCACCACCGGCAGCATGTCGGCGGCCGCGAAGCTGTACCACGCGGTACCCAGCGTATCGTAGGGGGGCGCTGCCGGCGTGCGGAAGCGATAGTCGAAGCACCCCTCGGCGATGCAGTGGGCTCGGCCGTCCGGGGCGATGTCACGCAGGAAGGCGAACACCCTTGCTTCGTCCGTCGACGACGACAGGCGGAGCCGCAGCGCCGGGTAGCCGCAGATGTCGAGGGGTTCGCCGAGGGGCGCCGACTCGAAGACCAGGCCCTTGCCGGTGGCATCGTGCAGGGCCGAATAGTCGAGCCGTGCGTCCAGCGAGAATCCCCACGCGCGGGCGCCGGGTCCCGAGGTTGCCGAGTAGTCCGTCTCGAGGGACAGGAAGGCGCCAGATGGTGTCGGGTCGGCCGTCATCAGTCCGCCGGCGGTGAGCGCGAGATCGAGGGTTCGGACGCCCGCCGGCGGAAACGTTTCCCCGTGGCGCCATTTCGGCGGTGCGTCGGGTTGCGCCGTGGCGAATGCCACCGGAGGCTCGTCCATGATGCCGTTGTCGATGCCCTTCAGCCAGTAGTCGAACCAGCGCAGCGCCTCGCCCGTGTCCCAGTAGTTGCCGTGGTTCCATGGACCCATGAGCAGCTTGCGCGGCGTGGTGAGGTTCGCGTGCGCCATTGGGCCCTCGCGGGCATAGATGTCCCACCAGCCGTTCCAGCTGTACACCGCGGTCTGCCCGAGGTTGGCGCGGGCGAAGTCCAGCGGCGCCTGGGCGAGGTTGCCGCGGGTGCCATCGCCGAGAGGCACGTCGAGCAGTCCCTGGCCGAGCTGGAAGCGGTCCCGCGTCAGGCCGGCCATGGCGGCGTTCTGCTGGTCGATCCGGTCTCGTATCTCCACCGGGTCGGCGTTTGTACCGTCCCGGGCACGGCGTGCGTCCATCGCCGCGGCAAGCTGCCTGCCGTCCGGGTCCTCGTCCACCGGCAGCGCCGACAGCTCCGTCAAGCGATCCTGCCCCGCGCGCAGTTCGAACCAGTCGCGCATCAGGCCGATGTTGTATATGCCGCCGGGCCAGAGACCCAGGTACTGGTCGATGGGGGTCATCTGCGGCATGACCGCCTTGAGGCGTCGCACGCCGTAGGACAGCGCCATGTGCTGCACCGCGCCGTGCCACGAGGCGCCGATCATGCCGATGCTGCCGTCGCACCAGGGGCGCGCCGCGAACCACTCGAACAGGTCGTCGAGGTCCTGACCGATCTGCAGCGCGGAGCCGCCCGTGGCCGCGCCGAAGGAAGCACCGGTGCCCCGGGTGTCGATGACCGCGATGTTGTAGCCGTGGACCAGCAGGTACTCGCAGACGGAGCCGTTGTCGAGCAGCCAGTCGGCGAGTTGCGCCGGGGCCAGCTTCCGCGCTGCCTCGGGCCAGATCGCCGTGCGGCGGTCCGGCAGCCGGGCGGCGCGCACCGCCTGCGAGGCGAACTCGCCGGCCTGCCGCCCCGGCCACCTCCGCCGGACCAGCGGGCTTTCCCGGTCCGACATGATCCAGGCGCGGCGGTAGCCGGTACTGATGGCGACCAGGGGCAGCGCACCGTCCAGGAATCCTCCTGCCAGTGTGGGCCGGTAGATGTCGAGGGCGATCCGCGTGCCGTCGCGCACCGCCACGTAGCGTGACGAGCGCGAGAAGCCGTCCGCGATGCCGTGGCTGTAACCTCCGTAGGTGCCGGGCAGGGATACGCGCAACGTGGCGTCGTCGGCGACGCCGTCCCGCAAGCCCGCGGCGCCTGGCCCGTTGCGGGCGTCATGCCGCTCTTGCCCCCACCCGGGCAGGACGGGAGCGAACAGCGGGAGCCCCGCCGCCAGGGCCGCGTAGCGCAGAAAGCTCCGGCGGTCGCTGGCTGGCCCTGCGCGGTGCGTGGTGAAATCCGGTAGCGACAATGCCGAGCCCTTCGTGACGCAATGAGAGTTCCCGTAAACGGCGATCGTAGCCCGACATCGGCTTCGGTGTTGCGGGTGCACGGCGAGGGAGTGACCGCCCGCCCGTGATCAGGTGGTTCCAGGCCTGGATCGTCCCGGGGGCCGTGTTCCAGTCGGTCATCGTCGGGGGCGGTTACGGTACGGGCCGCGAGGTCGTCGAGTACGTCTCGAGCGCCGGACCGTGGGGCGGGCTGGCGAACACGGCGCTGATCGGGGTGCTGTTCGGGGTGGTGCTGGCCGTGACCTTCGACTACGCGCGCCGGTTCGAGGTGCGCGACTACCGCCTGTTCATCAAGTCCCTGCTCGGGCCCGGATGGATGGTCTACGAGGCCGTCATGATCGTGGCGCTGGTACTCGTCCTGGCAGTCGCCGGGTCCGCGGCGGGGCAGGTGTTGCAGGACAGCTTCGGCATACCGTTTGCCGCGGGAGTCGGGCTGATGCTCGCGATCGTGGTGACGTTCAACTACGTCGGGCGCGAGTGGATCGAGCGCACCCTCACCGCCTGGGGGCTGCTGATGAGCCTGATGCTGATCGTCTACGCGGCGCTCGTGTTCGGGGTCCAGGGCGCGTCGGTCTCCGCCGCGTTCGTCGGCGCGGAGCTCGAACCGGGCTGGTGGCGGAGCGGGGTGCGCTTCTTTCTCTACACGGCCATGATCATCCCCGTGCTGCTTTATGCCACCGACCACATCGAGAACCGCGCGCAGGCCTGGGGCGCGGGACTCGTCGGCGGGGTACTCGGTACGCTGCCGGCGGTGCTGTGTCACCTCACGTTCATGGCCGGCTACCCGGAGATCCTCGACGAGGCGCTGCCCACCTACTGGACGCTGCTGCGGCTGGCCCTGCCTGCGGCCGTCGCGGTCTACGTGATCGTCCTGTTCGTCACCATCGCCCAGACGGGAGTAGGCATCCTGCAGGGCATCAACGAGCGGCTCGACGCCTGGTGGCGGGAGCGGAGCGGCCGCACGCTGAGCCCGCGGCTGCACGCCGCCATCGCCGGGGGCGCCGTGCTGCTGAGCCTGCTCCTCTCCAACTTCGGCATCGTCGCCCTGGTCGCGCAGGGCTACGGCACCCTCGCCTGGTTCGGCGTATTCCTGTTCGTCGCGCCGGTGATGACGATCGGCGTCTGGCGGCTGTACGGGTCCGGATGAGTGAAACTCAGGCTGCGTGCCGCTACACTGCGTGTCCAAGGCTGCTTTCCTCTTCGTTTGCGCAAACGATTGATTGCACAACCCTTATGCCACGGGAAGAGCCTCCTTCCACCCTTTCGGCGCCTATCCGCGCCCGGATGCGGAACGCACCCGGCCGCGCGACGGTCCCCACGTCTCGCGGCGTGGAGGTGAACGATGAGTGAGCGCATGTGGATCTGGGACCGACCCGGCTGGCCGCAGTGGGACTACGTGCTGCGGAGCGCTACCCGCGACGCACTCAGGCACATTCGTGACCGACGTGCGCAGCTTGCCGACGAGTCGACTGCGACACCGGCCTTGGTAGCCAGGGCAGTCAAGGGTGCGCTGCTGCGGGAAGCCTCGTCGACGAGCGAGATAGAAGGTGAGTACATTTCCTACGACGACCTGCGGGATGCGGCGACCGGCCTGGACCCGGCCGAAGATGCCGACCCAAGGGCTGCCGGCGTGATCGGCATGCTGGAGGCATGCCGGGCGGCGCCGGCTCTGGACCGCGCGGCGCTGCTCGACATGCACGAACGGCTGTTGGGCTACCAACGAGGGCGGCAGAGTCGGGGTGGACCCCTGCAGATCGGTGCGTACAGACGTACGGATGTGCACATCCGCAGCCGGACGCGAGGGATCGTCTACGAGGCTCCCGGTCCCGATCAGGTCGAGAGACTGATGGCGAACTACCTGGACTGGCTGGGGCGCCCGCTCACGCTCCCGATGAACGCGACGCATGAGCCACTGCAGGAGCAGGCGCTGCTGGCGCCCGTGAAGGCTGCCATCGCCCACCTGTGGTTCGAGCGTATTCACCCCTTCGCGGACGGGAACGGGCGCATCGGACGAGCCATTGCCGAGCGGGCGCTCAGGGGGCCGGGGAAAGGCGCCGGGTACCTCGCCACCGTGATCCATGTCCGGGTCGAGCAGTACTACGAAGAACTCGGCAGGCACGGCAAGGACTCGCAGGGCAACGAAGTCACCCCGTGGGTAGAGTGGTTCGTTGACGCTTGCGACCTGAGCCTCGAATGGGAATGGGAGCGCATGCAGTTCGAGCGTGACCGCGAGGCGTTCTTCGGCCAGGTGGCAACCGGTCTCTCCGCGGGAGCGCAGGGAGCGCTGAACGTCATCCTGGAGGATTGGCCCGGGGGCCGATTTCGCGACGGGGTGAACGACGCCGACTGGGCTGCGCTGCTGGGGGGCGCGGCGCCCGGGGGCGAGAATCTGCAAGCGCTATGCGGCCGAGGCGTCCTTTCGGCGGCGGATGCGCCTGGACAGTATCACGCGCTCGCACACTTCAAGGACGTGGGCGACCGGCTGTTCGAGGTTGGCGTGCACTGGATCCCGTCCGCCTGTGAGCCGCCTCCTTCCGAACCCTCCGGCCAATGAGGGACACCCCGGCGGCGTGCGTCTTGCCGGGCATCGCTCGTGACGGAGTTCCGCGTGACCCGCCTGACACCGCTGCTGCTGTGCCTTCTCGCCCACCTTGCCTGGGCGGGCGACCCTGACCTGTCCCCGCGAAGCTGGCCCGAGGGAGAGCTCTCGCGATACGAGAACCTGTTCGGCGCCGAGAAGCCGCTGGCGGAGTCGAAGACCGGCATGGTGGTCAGCACCACCGCCGCCGCCGCGGCCCGGGCGGGCCTCGAGGCCCTCAACCAGGGCGGCAGCGCCGTCGATGCGGTGCTGACCCACGCCCTCGCGGAGATCACCCTGGTGGCGAGTTGCTGCGTCAGCCACGCGGGCTTCATGGACCTCATGGTCTTCGAGGCGGCCACCGGCGAAGTCCACCACCTCAACGGTGGCTGGAACACGGTGCTCGGCGAGGACGACCCGCTCACGATCCCGGAGGACGGCGTGCCGAGCGGGCGCGCCTCGCTGGTGCCGGGGTTCATGGCGGGCGTGGAGGCGGCGCACGAGCGCTTCGGCAAGCTGCCCTTCGCGGCGCTGTTCGGGCCCGCGATCCACTTCGCCGAGGAAGGCTTCGAGGTGCAGCCGATGCTCGGGGGCATGATCGGGATGCGCCAGGATGTCCTCTCCCGGCGGCCGGAGACGAAAGCCGTCTTCACGAAGGACGACGGAAGCTGGTATGCCGCGGGCGATCGCTTCGCCCAACCGGAACTTGCCCACACCCTGCGGCAGGTGGCGGAGCAGGGGGCGCAGTACATGTATGCCGGTCCGTGGGCCCGCAAGCTGGTCGAGGCGGTGCGGTCCGAAGGCGGCAAGATGGCCCTCGAGGACCTGGAGCGCTACGAGCCGACCTGGAACGCGGCGCTCGCATCGACGTTCCGCGGCTACGACGTGCATGCCACCGCCCAGCCCAATCTGGGCGGCGTGAACATGATCGAGGCGCTGAACCTGGTCGAACGGGCGGAACTCGGGCAGCTCGGCCACTACACCGAGTCGCCCGAGGCGTTGTTCCACCTCACCCGCATCGCCCGCGTCATGGACATCATGGGCACCTCGCTCACCCATCACGTCACCCCGGCCGCGCTGATCGAGCGCCATGCCCCGGGAATCGCCACGGCGCCGGAGGAACGCACGTCCAAGGCGGCGGCGGAGAACCTCTGGCAGGCCATGCAGACCGACGGGTGGGGCGTCCTCAATGTCGCGGCCTACGAATCGCGTCCGCAAGCGTCGTCCGGCAATCACTCGGACGCGGTCGTGGCCGTGGACGCCGAGGGCAATGCCGCGGCGCTGCTGCACACCATCAACACGGTGCTCTGGGGCACGACCGGGATCTTCGTCGACGGCGTGGCGATCGCCGATTCGGCCAAGTACCAGCAGACCAAGATCGCCCGCGCGGGCCCGGGCAACCGCCTGCCCATCGAGACCAACCCGGTGCTGATTACCCGGGACGGCAAGCCCGTGCTCGTCTCGTCGAGCATCGGCATGGGCGTGCACGAACAGACCTACCAGGCCATCGTCAACATCCTGGAGTACGGGCTCGATCCCAAGGCGGCGGCCGAGAGCCCCCAGGTGCTTCGACCGATGAGCGGCGGTCTCGACCGGGCGCTGGGCGCCGCCATTGAGAACGCCGCCGCCCAGACGGTGGAGGAGGGCGCCTTCGACGCCGGGCTGCTGGAGCGGGTGCGTGCGATGGGCCAGCCGGTGCTGGAAGTCTCCAGCGCGGAGGCCTCCGGCTGGCGGGGATACTGGGTCGGCATCCATGTCGACCCGGAAACAGGTATCCGGCGTGGTGCGGTGTCGCCCTACTTCGACGGTTGGGCGTTTGGGCAGGACGACTGAAGCGAAGCCTCGCGGCTTCCAATCCGGAGGGTGAACGCAATGCACCGGGGAACTTTGGCTCTGACGCTGTCGCTGACGCTCGCGCTCGGCGCCTGCACGCCCGACGGAGGCGGAGCGGCCCCGGTCGGGGCATCGCCCCCCGCGCCCTCGGCTGCCGCCGCACCGGCCCCGTCCGGCCGGGACATCCCGGTGACCGAAATCGTGCGCACCGAAAACGAGAAGGACCTGAGGCTCATCCGTGCCCTGCGCGCGGTCATCCCCGCATTGATGCACGGTTACGGATCGCCGGGTTTCAACATCGCCCTCGCGCGCCGGGGAGACGTGGTCTGGGAGGCGGGCTTCGGCCATGCCGATCTCGCTGCGCGGACGCCCATGACCCCGGAGACCGTGTTCCAGTCCGGGTCCATGGGGAAGCTCTACACGGGCATGGCGATCCTGAAACTCGTCGAGGACGGCGTGCTCGAGCTCGACGGGCCGATCAACGACTACCTGCCCTTCGAGGTGCGCAATCCCCTCGGCGGGCGGGACATCACCGTTCGCGACCTGCTGACCCACAGGCCGGGCCTCATGCAGGACGCCGCCCTCAGCCTGTTCGAGCGGCCGCGGTCCCTGCGCGAGGAGATCGAGGCGGAGTACGGCCGCGCGATGGTGCCGATGATGGGGGGCGACAGCATGCCCCGCTGGCGCGCCCGGGCCGGGGAGGCGTTCATGTACTCGAACCTCGGCATGGGCACCCTCGGCCTGATCGTCGAGGAGAACAACCCGGAGGGACTGTCGTACTCGGAGTTCGTCGAGCGGCACTTCATGGAACCGCTCGGCATGCGCTACTCGCAGTATCCGCCGGTGCAGGACCGGGAGCACATCCGCCCGGACATCTGGGAACGCAGGTCCATCGGCTACATGCCCATGGGATCGGTCTGGATCCCGACGCCGGCGGTCTACTTCGGCGAGTTCCCGGCGGGCGGCTTCGTGGCGACGCCGGGCGATTTCGTTCGGTTCTTCCTCGCGTTCCTGAACGGGGGCGAATACGGCGGCGCGCGGATCCTCGCGCCCGAAACCGTCGAGCTGGCACTGACGCCGCAGTCGGAGTCCATGGGGGGCTTGCAGATGGGCCTCGCCTGGATGCTCGACAAGGTCGGCGAGCCGGCCTTCAACATCCAGCACGGCGGCGCCCACATGTACGGCTGGCAGAACGGGGCGCTTGCCTGGCCCAACTTCGACACCGCCGTCGTCTACGCGACCAACAACTGGGCGGTGCCGGAAATCGCCCCCGACGTCACCATGCTGCGCAGCGTCATCGAGAACTGGCTGCTCGTGGACGCGGCCGTGCCGGAGGTGGCCGAGCGCCGTTCCGGCGCCGACTGGGCGAGGACCGTCTCGTACGTTCGCGGCGTGCTCTTCACCGCCGCCTTCAACTACGCCATCGCCATTCCCACGCCCGTGTCCGACGCGGAGATTCAAGACGCGGCGGATGCCGCCCTGCTCAACCCGGACCGGGCCGCCGGCCAGGACAACTGGGACCCCGAGGCGTTCGTCCGGGGCGCGCGCGACCTGCGCGCCCATGGCACGGACACGGCGGCGGTCTCGACGTTCCTGGACGACCGTGCGACCGTCTCGAGGGAGGATTTCCGACAGGCCTATCTCGAGATCGGCGGCAATCCGGACCTGAGCACGTTCTTCGGCGCGCTGCTGACCCCGCCGAGCGACGAGGCGCCGAACGGATCAGCCGAAGCGAAGTAGTAGTCCCGGCGGGCATCCTTGCGGTTTGCGCAGGGACGGGCACAATCCGTGACATGGCGTACACGATCGACACCGCAGCGGCGGTCGAACGTTTGGAAGCGGCCGGCGTGGACACGGCGGCGGCGCGCGCGATCGTCGAGACTGTTGCCGTCGCCGACGACTCGCTGGCGACGAAGGCAGACCTCGCCGCGCTCAAGGCCGACTTGACAGTACGCATCATTGCCGCCCAGGTAGCCACGGCGACCTTGCTGTTCGCCGCCTTGCGGTTCCTGTAGCCGTCCACCCGGGGCGACTCGCCCCCTGACCCGGTCGCCGCCCAGCACTAACTCGTCGTCTCCTGCCCTCCTCAGCCGAGCGCCGCAGCGGCCTGCTCGCCGGCGCGGCCGCCCTCGGTGATGGCGTTTCGGTAGTTCATGCGCCAGCCGAGTTCGGAGTGGCCGTAGAAGATGCGGCCGTGCCCCTGCTTAATGGGTGCGGTGAGTCCCTCGCCGTTCTCGCCGCCGAAGTAAAACCCCGGTTGCGGCGCGATGTACGCGTGCCCCCACCGGTTGAGGATGATACCGGCGATGTCCCGGCGGGCGTCGAACCCGGCGGAGCCGAACAGGTCGTTCATGTGGGTGCGGATCTCGCGCTCGTAGTCGAGGTAGGGCTTGGCGAGCAACTGGGCGCGGCCGAGCCGGGCCTGGGCGTCGATGTGGAGACCCGGGGTGTGGAAGGGCACGTAGAAGGTCATCACCGTCGGCAGGTTGGGGTGGTGGGGCGCGGTCAGCCCGCCGACCTTCATGGGTGCGCGGATGCTGCCGACGAAACCGAAGCCGTCGTACCAGCGCCCGGCGCCGATGCCGAGCCGGTGCAGGAAGCGCCAGTTGTTGAGCGCCACGTTGACCACCAGCACGGCGCCGTGATGGAACTGCGCGTAGTTCGCGCGCACGTTCTCGGGCATGTCGGCGACGATCCTGCGGGCCATCTGGCCGCTCGCGGAGATCGCGACGGTGCGGGCGCGCACCTGTTCGGCGCGCCCGTCGCGCAGGTAGGTCACGCGGACGCCGTCGCCCTCGTGCCGCACGTCGATGGCCGTGGCGCCGAGGCGCAGACGGGTCGGGTCGCCGTCGCGGTCGAGCGCGTCGAAATCGATCCTGCCGTGGGCGATGTTCTCGAGCCCCTGCCCCGGGATGGAGTCCGGGATCAGGTGCTTGACGATGTAGCGGGCATAGGTGGTGTTGCCGCCGGGGAAGCTCATGATCTTGATCTGCGAGAAGTCGTAGGTGTCCGCGGTGAAGTAGCCCTTCATGCCGGGCAACTGCAGCAGGTAGGCGGCGTAGGCCGAGATCACGTCGCATCCGAAACCGTAGTTCGCGATGGCCAGCACCGGGTCGATGTGGTCCGCGACGCCGGGATGCAGCTTGAGTTCCCGCACCAGGTAGTTGCGGTAGCTCATCGCGTCGAGCCAGGGCCCCAGGCCTTCCATGCCGTGCGCGGTCTCCTTGCCGGTGAAGGCGCGGAGCATGTCGCGCCGCAGGGGGTCGGACCAGGGCGTGCGTGCGAGGCCGTCGTCCCAGATGTTCTTCACCCAGCGGCCGCCGTTGCCGTCGCGGAAGTAGTGACCGACGTCCAGGTGCGGTTCGCCCCAGAACATCGCGTCGTAGCTGTCGTGGGCGAGGCGCATGCCGAAGGTCTCGTCGGCGTCGGCGAACTCGTACTCCATCGGCATGCCGACGGCGCGCCACAGGTCGTCCGAGAGGGTGGTTCGACCCACCGGCGGCATGAAGCCGTTGGAGCCCTGCGGTCCGAACAGCCGATAGCCGCCGACGGAGAACTCGTTCTCCTTCGCCTCGCCGCCGAACACCGGGTGATTGTCGAGCACCAGGCAGGTCCTGCCTTCGCTGCCGGCGTGGAACTGGAAGGCGGCGCCGAGCCCGGCGAATCCGCCGCCCACCACCACGAGATCGAACGTCTCGCCCGTAGCGGAGGCTGAGGCGAGCGCACCGGCCTGGCCGCCGTCGCGCAGGACGTGCGCGGCGTCCATGACCGCCTGGGTGTTGCCGTTGCTGGTGGCGTAGTCGCCGACGCCGCCGTAACCGTCCCAGGGATGGAATCCCGCGGTCTGAACGGTTTGCGGGGTGGTGGCGAGCGGGGCGCAGCCCGACAGCAGGGTCGCACCGGCGCCGACCAGCGTCGACCCGATGAAGTCCCGCCGCGTGATCGGCTGGCCCACGCCGAGCCGCCGGTCGACACCACTCAAGTCGCCCCTTGCCATGCGTCACCCTCCGCGTTGCCGACGGAACACTAGGACGCATCGCCCCGCCGGTTTCCACACCCCGAGCCGCGTCATCGCGCACCGCTCCGCCAGCCCCGGGCGCGGGTTTCGGCAACGCTTCCATACAGCCCTGTACTGTTTCCGTACATTGCCGTATGTTTAGGGAGTCACAAGCTCACGGGGGGAGGGCATTGTGCACGGTCTCGCAACCGCCACCACGGCAGCGCCGTCGGCACGCAACGACTACGTTTCCGACAGCTACGCCACTTACCATCGCCAGTTGCGCACGTTCTTCCAGCGTACCGTCAGCGAGTCGGAGGCCGAGGACCTGCTGCAGGAACTGTACGTTCGGCTGATTCGCCAGGTGGACCGGGCCCCGCCCACGAACTGCAAGGGCTTCCTGTTCTCGGCGGCGGCGAACCTGCTGCGTGACCGGTGGCGTCGCCGCGCGGCGCGGCGGCTCGACCGGACGGACTCCCTCGATGGCTTCGGCGATCTCAAGGACGTGGAGGAACACGATCCCTCGCTCTGGACGGAACAGATCGAGCAGCTCGAGCAACTCGACCGCGCCCTGACCCAGGTCAGCGACAAGGCCGCGAGCGCGTTCCTGTGCCATCGTGTCGAAGGATGTTCCTACGCGGACATCGCCGTCCGGATGGGCGTCTCGGTGAGCATGGTCGAGAAGTACATTTCCAGCGTCCTCGCGGAACTGCGGGAGGCGCGCCTGTGATGGCCGGGGCAGAGCGCGCGCGGCCGAACGTTCCAGCCTGAGGAGAGCCGACGTGTCCGGAGACTACGAACTGGGTCTGAACGCGGAGCGGGAGCGGCACGCCGCCGAGTTGCACCGCACGAGCATCAGCATCGACATGTGCAGCATGGGGCCGGGAGGACCCGCCCTCTACGACCGGTTGCCGGGCGATGTGGTCGAGGAGCGCCTGCCGACGGACATGAACCCCTGGCAGCGGTTTCTCGACGGCATGGAACTGCCCTATGCGCTGACGGCGGAGGGAGGGTCGGATGCGCTGCAGGTCTTCTGCAAGGGCCACAGCGCCGCGAGCTTCGCCATGGGCGGCGTCAGCGAGCGTTCGCTGGAACCGCTCGAGCGGCTGAACGAACAGGTGCGGTCCATTCCCTGGATGGACTTCGCCGACACGGCCGCGGACTTCCGCGCGGCCCACGCGGCGGGCGAGTACGTCACCTACGGGTTCGCGCAGCCCGGCCTGGAGGGCCTGCCCCGGGAACTTGAACAGTTCGACCGGGCCCGGGCGCTCGGCACGCGCTCGGTAATGCTCACCTACAACCGGCAGGATTTCGTCGGCTCGGGCTGCACGGACCGGACCAACGCGGGCCTCAGCAACTACGGCATCGAGGTCGTCGAGAAGATGAACGACATCGGCCTCATCGTCGACACCTCGCATTGCAGCCGGCAGACGACCCTCGATGCCTGCGCGTTCTCCCGGGCGCCGGTCACGGCGAACCACACGAGCGCCGAGGGCGTCTACCTGCACGACCGGGCCAAGTCCGACGAGGAACTGAAGGCCATTGCCGACACCGGCGGCCTGATCGGCGTCTACGCCGTGCCCTTCTTCCTGGCGCCGCCGGAGGCCGGGGCGACGGTGGACGTCATGCTCGATCACATCGACTACATCGTCGGCGTGGTCGGCTGGCAACACGTCGGCATCGGCACCGACTGGCCCTTCATGCTCAGCCACGGGATCGCGGAGGACACCATCGGCCAGAACACCGAGGAGTTGGGGTTCCGCCCCGAGCACGGCATCACGATCCGCCAGAACCTGGTCGGTTACGACGATGCGCGGGACTTCGTCAACTTCACACGCGGCCTGGTGGCGCGGGGATACCCGGACGAGGCGGTGCGGGGCATCCTTGGCGAGAACTTCCTGCGCGTGTTCGCCGAGGTGTGCGGATGACGCGGGGCGCGTTTCTGCGTCTCGCCCCGGCCCTGCTCGTTGCCGTGCTGACCGGCGGTTGCGCGGAGGAAGCGCGCGCGCCCGGGGCGCCGGACGTGGCCGGGTCCGAAGCGCCGGCGGTCGACCTGTCTCCGGCCGGCTGGCCCGCGGGCGAATGGGAAGCCTACCTGGCGCTGGAGGACGTCGCCTTCCCGGGCAATCCCGTGGCCGAGGGCAGGCAGGGCGCGGTGACGGGCAGCTACCACCCCCTCGCCCAGCGCGCGGGCCTCGAGGCGCTGCGCCAGGGCGGGTCTTCGGTCGATGCCGCCGTGACCACCGCGCTCACGCAGGTGGCCCTCGGCGCCGGCGCGGTGATCAGCTACTTCGGCATCATGACCATGGTGCATTACGACGCCGCGGCCGACGAGATCGTCTCGCTCAACGCGGGCTGGAACGCGGTGCTCGGCGAAGACGATCCGATGTCGATTCCCGGCACGATCGGCATGGGTTCGGAAGAGGAAATGTACGGCTCCGACGAACCGAGCGGGCGCACCGCGCTGGTGGGAGGCTTCATGCGGGCCGTGGAAGCGGCGCACCGCCGCTACGGCAAGCTGGACTTCCGGCACCTCTTCGCCCCGGCGATCCACATTGCCGCGGCGGGGATCCCGTTCAACTCGCGCCTGGTCAGCTTCCTCGAGCCGCGCAAGCACGCGCTGTCGCGCCTGCCGGAGTCGAAGGCCGTGTTCACGAATCCGGACGGCGCGTGGATCGAGGAAGGGCAGTTGTTCCGCCAGCCGGCAGCGGCGCGCACCCTCGAGGCCATCGCCGAGCAGGGCGCCGACTACATGTACACGGGCCCGTGGGCGGAACGGGCCGTGGCGGCGGTGCAGGCGGACGGCGGCAGCATGTCGCTGGAAGACCTGGCGGCCTACGAGGTGATGTGGGTCCCGCCGCTGGAGGCGGACGTGGGGGAGTACCGGATCCACGCGAACGGCCTGCCGTCCTTCGGGGGCGTGAACATGATCGAGGCGCTGCACCTCGGCGAGGCCGCGGGCATCGCGTCCCTCGGTCACTGGTCGACGAACGGCGAGTCCCTGCGGCGCGCATCGAACCTGACGTTCAACATGATGCTGTCGATGGTGCCGCCGGAGACCCGGGAACAGCTCTATCCGGGGCTCGACCTGACGGACGCGAGCCGCATCCGGCCGGAGACCGCGGCGACCCTCTGGTCGCGCATGGAGGCCGGCGCGATGCCGGCCCAGTACGCGGAAGCGCCGCCGTCCCACTCGGACACCGTGATCGCGGTCGACCGGTGGGGCAACATGACCGCCGTCACCCACTCCATCAACTGCGTCGTGTGGGGCGCCACGGCCATCATCGTCGACGGGGTGTCCATCGGCGACCCCGCGGTCAACCAGAAAGCCGCGGTGGCGGCGGCCGGGCCCGGCGGCCGGGTGGCGGACCCGATCGAAGTGGGTATCCTCACCCGGGACGGGCGTCCGGCGGTCGCGTTCGCCTCCATGGCCACGGGCCTGCACCAGCAGACGTTCCAGTCATTGTTCGGCACGATTCACTTCGGCATGAACGTGAAGGACGCGGTGGACGCCCCGGCGTTCTTCCTGCCGAGACCCGTCCTCGACCCGTCGTCCGACCAGGCCGTGCCCAAGTGGGTGGTCCGGGTCATGGAAGGGGAGTTCGGCGACGCGGTCCTCGAGGCCAGCGGCCTGCCGGTGGAACGGTTGCCCGCCGAACAGCGCCGCTACACCCAGGGTCTCTGGGCCGGGATCAGCCGGGACCCGGACACCGGCGACCTGATGGCCGCGTCTCACGCCTACACGAACGGCCGCGCGTTCGCATATTGAGACTGGCGCCGCCTGTGCCCGCGGGTTCAGGCGCCCTTGGCGAGACCCCGTCTCCGGGGGTCTGCGACTCCCTCGATCAGGCCGTCTTCGGCCAGGCGCACGCCGTGGATGCTCCCCATGTTGACGTCCTTGGGAGAGACGCGGTAGAGATCGTGCCCCCTGGCCGCCAGCGCGGTCAGCACCTCCTCGCGGAAATCCCCTTCGATCTCGATGGCGGTCATGCCCGGATGCGGATGGCCGAACCGGGGCGCGGACACGGCGTCCGTGAGGGACATGTCGTACTCGACGACGTTCGCCGCGCCCTGGAGCAGGCATTCCATGAGCGAACGGCTCGGCGTCGCCATGGCCAGCGCGGGCTTGCCGTCCCGGAACAGCCAGAGCTGGGTCGAGAACCCCTTGGGCATGTCCGTGAACTTGCGGATGAAGGTGGCGCGGTTGAGGATGACGCCGTCGACGTTGATGCCCGTGCCGAACGGCTCCGAGGAACTGGAATGCGTGCCGGCGGCCACGTTGCCCGCGGCGTCGACGATGGTCAGCCCGCAGGTCGCGGCCGAGAAACCGCGGAACGGACGCGACGGCGCGGTGCGGATCGCCTCCAGCACCTCGGCGGCGTGCGCTTCGGAGACCCACTCGGCCTGGTTGTCCGGCGTGATGTCCTGGCCGCGGATCCAGAGTTCCTGGGCCAGGCGCACCTGGGTGTGCAGGGCCTCGACGGAGTCGGTCGGGTGGCCCATGCCGGCGAGGTCCGCGGCCTCGAAGACGCGCAGACCGAGCTGGAACAGGGCGCCCGAGACCGGCGCCACCTCCATCCCGCGGTACGGAGTGCCGCCCGCATCGCCCGGCCTCCAGGGCGGCGAGACGAACGCCTGGTCGAAGTTCTTCAGGTCGTCGACGGTGATGCCGCCGCCGCGCCGCTGGACCTCCTCCGCGAGTTCCCGGGCGAACGGTCCGGTGTAGAAGTAGTCCGGCCCTTCGTCGCGCAGCGCCTCGAGGGTCGCCGCGTGCGCGGGCTGCCTCAGGATGTCGCCGACGCCGAGCATGTAGCCGTCCCGGAACCAGTCGTCGCGCCCGGGTCCGGGGAAGCGGCCGATCATCTTGCGGGTCGCCTTGGCGTAGCCCCACAGCAGGTGGTCGATGACGAAGCCGTCGCGCGCGAAGACGATGGCGGGTTCGAAGAGGTCCTTCCAGGGCAGCTTGCCCCAGGCCTCGTGGCAGACCTCGAGCCCCCGCACGAAGCCGGGCACCATGGCGCCCCAGGCCGTCCAGGACCTCTGCTCGTCGTAAGGTTCCGTGGCGGGGGCGCCGCTCGGGAAGGCGAAGGCGCCGCCCCCCTGCTTGAGTTCTCCGCTTCCCGCGTCCCAGAACGCCATGCCGAAGCCCCCGCCGAGCGTCGTCATGGTCGGTTCCAGCACGCATTGGGCGATCGCGGCCGTCATGTACGCATCGGCCGCCGTACCGCCGCGCTCGAGGGCCCACAGCGCCGCCTCCGTGGCGTAGGGATGGTCGCTCGACGCCATGACGCGGCTGCCCGTGGCGTACACGTTGGCGAGATCGGGCTGGATGGGTTTCCTGTCCTGGCGGGCGAGGGCCGCCCAGTCGCGCGCGCCCCCGGCGAACGCGCGGGGCGCGAACGCGAGGGCGGCCGATCCGGCCAGGGTGGAAGTCAGCAGGTCGCGGCGATGCATGGCGGTTCGGGCTCCCCTCGTGGTGTTATGGGCGACGTTGCAGGCAGGGACGCAGCCCGGCGGCCGCGCCCTCACATATCAGCGCCTACCGCAACAGCTCGAACACCCCCGCGCCGAGGAAGTTGCCGATCAGGTACCCGAAGATGCCGCACAGGATGCCCGGCGTGACCAGTTCGTGCCACCCGGAGCGCGCCGCGAGCGCCGCCGCCGTCGGAGGCCCGAGCACGCAGGCGTTGGAGGCCACGGCCACCTCCCGCGCGCTGAAGCCGAGCAGGCGGCCGAGACCGAATGCGACGGTCGCATGCACAGCGATGATCACGAAGGCGAAGAGCATCAGCAGCGGCGCCTGGCGCAGCATAGACACCAGGTCGACGCCCGCGCCGAACACGCCGAAGAAGACGTAGAGCAGCAGCATCCCCAGCGTGAAATCCCCCTTCAGCGCCTGCATCTGCCGACGGGCCAGGTTGGCCGCGGCGATGGCGATGAGCGTGATGGCGAGGATCGCGAAGCGCGGCTGTCCGGCGAGGTTGGCGAGCCATGTGCCGAGGGCGCAGACGGTCAGGCTCAGCCCGAGCGCCAGCCCCATCTGGGTCAGGTCGGGCCCGTCCGTGACCTGTTGCGGTTCCGGTTCTTCCGCCGGCCGCGCCGGGGCGGCGGACGCATCCCAACGGGCGAACCAGGCGAAGGCCGGCATCGCCGAGAGCAGGATCAGGTAGGCCAGCCCGACGCTCGCCTCCGCCCCGAGCACCACGGCGAAACGGGTCGGGTCCTCGAGCCCCACCACCTTCGAGACGGCGACGAAGTTCATGCCACCCCCGGTATAGCCTCCCGTGATGGCCGCGGCGGCCTGGGCCGCCACGTCGCCCACGGGCACCAGGAAGAATGCCGCGACGACACCGAGCACCGTACCGCCGGCGGCGAGGAGGAACGCGAAGACCAGGCGCCCGGTCTCGGCGAAGATCAGGCGCAGGTCCGCCTTGAACAGCAGCAGGGGGATGGCGGCCATCACGAAGTACTCGGACACGAAGGCGTAGCTCGGCGCCTCCCGCGGGATCAGTCCGAGGTTCGAGAGCGCGAGGGCCAGCAGGATGACCAGCACGGGCGCGGAAGCTCGGCTTCCCCAGGCGAAGCGTTCGGACCAGCAGCAGACGCCGACGATGGCGAAGAGCAGGGCCATGAGCCCGAGATGATTGTCGGGAGAAATCAGCATCTGGGGCGCTACGGCCGATAGGCGACGTTGACGTAGTGCAGGTCGGCGGCGCCCGCGGACAGTGGCGGGGCGACCGCGAACGCGACGCCGAAAGCCCCCGGCCCGGCCGGTTTGACCTCGAAGTAGTTGCCGAGATAGAGGAGGACGTGCGGCCGGGGGCCCCGGGCCAGGTCGAACGGCTCCGACAACGCGGTCTCCGTCCAGGACTCGCCGTCGAGCGATACGGCAAAGCGGGCCCGCGTGGTGATGGCGCCGTCGCCCGGCACATCTTCCCGGGCGTCGTACCAGAACACGCCGAGGGCTCCGTCTGGCGCGGCGCCGATGGCCGCGTTCCAGGCCGGCCCTTCGACGTCCGCCACCGTCACCGGAGCGCTCCAGGACGCGCCGCGGTCACGGGACGTAGCGACGGACACGCTGCCCCGGTTGGCCGCGGGGTCGTAGGTCGACGCGACCTGGTGGAGCGACCCGTCCGGACCCGGGGACACGGGCATGTCGATGGCGAGCACCATCTCGTTTTCCGGATGCATGAAGGCGGATGTGTTCGATTGCAGGGGCAAGGGGCTCGGGTCGCTCCAGCCGTCCTCCGTTCGACGGCTGAACACCATGGCCGCCGTGGCCGGATCTTCGCCGGCGAGCGTGACCGCCAGCAGTTCGCCGTCGTCGAAGTGCAGGAGGTCCAGCCCGCCCCTGGCCGCCATGACGGTCTCCGGTTCGCTCCAGGAGGCGCCGCCGTCCGCCGTGGAAGCCATGTACACCGCGCCGTCGTCCAGGTGGGACTCGGTGCCCTCGGGCTGGCTCGGATTCCGGTGCACATGCCAGGCGATATGCGCGACGCCGGGCTGCACGGGGTCCGTGGCGACCAGGGTCGTGTGCTGGTACTCCCCGGGGGGCGAGACGACTCCGGGCTGCGACCAGGTGCGGCCGAAGTCCTCGGAGGTCGATACCGTCACGGCGCTGTTCATCCAGTACTCCTCGCCCAGCACCAGCGGTTGCCCTTCCGGAGTGAAGTCGCCCTGGACGGATACGAGGTACAGGCGGTCGTCGATGCCGGCGGCAAGGTCCTGGTCGCCGTAGCTGTTGTAGGACGTCCCGGTGCACGGCGACAGGCCGGGAGGTTCCGCTTCGTGCCAGGTCGCGCCGCCGTCTGCCGAAGTCGCGGCCGAGATGGCAAGCACCGGGTCGCGCATGAAGGCCACCGCGACGCGTGCGGGATCGGTCCGCGATATCGCGAGGCGCGGGTCCGTCTCGGTGTCGTCCGGGTAGGTGTAGCCGTCGCTCAGCTTCCCGCAGTCGCCGTCCAGCGGAGAGGTGCCCGTCCCGATGCGGACGGCGGGGGCGACCACCAGTTGCACGGTGTCCGGCGTCTCGACGCGCTCCGATACGGCGTCTGGCGCCTGTTCGCGCCCGGCTTCGCAGCCGACCAACAGGGCACCGGCGACGAGGCCGGCACCGACAACGCCAATTCTCACGGTTGTTCCTTCCGCCACCGACGATTCCGCCAATGATCCCGCCCCGAGCGGTGCCTTGTCACCAGCGATAGGTCAGGGTGCCGCCGATGGTCCTGGGCGGGGCCAGCACGCTGAAGGGTTCGTTGGTGTAGAACGAACCCAACTGCTGCACGAGCACGATCGTCTCGTCGAACAGGTTCTCGGCATAGAGGCTCGCGCGCCACTGGTCGCTCTCCAGCCTGAATCTCAGGGTCGTCAGCGTGTAGTCGTCCACTTCGGGCAGTTCGATGCGCGTGTTCCCGAGCGGGTCGGCGGACCGTGTTCAGCCCGGTGATGTAGCTGTCGACGTAACGCACGCCACCGTAGACGGTGAGATCCCGGAGGGGTCCGAATCGGGCGGTATGTCGATCGAATCGAACTCCGCCTTCGTGTAGCTGCAGGACAGCGCCAGGACGAGCCCTTCGGCGGGAACGGCGACCAGCTCGGCCTCGAACCCCTTGCTCGAACTCTCGCCGATGTTGAACACGCGGTTCACCGGGAACGGCTGAAAGACGCGCACGCGGATCTGCTGCTGAGTGATGTCCATGTAGAACGCGGCGAGGTTGACGTTCAGCCGATTGTCCAACAGTTGCGACTTGAGGCCGACCTCGTAGCTGATCAGTTCCTCGTTGTCGAAGGGCTCGTACTCGGGGCCCGGCGCGCCCTGGAAGTCCTGGAAGCCCCCGGCCTTGAAGCCTTGCGCGACCGTGACGTAGCCCTTGACGCCGTCGCTGAACGCGTAGCTCGCCGATCCCATCGATGTCACCGCATCGATCTTCGTGCCGTTGCCCTCCAGGAAGTCCGTCGTCGGCGGCAGGCCGATGACCGCGAAGAAAGGTACCGTGAAGTTCACGCGGGAATCGATTTCCGGTTTCTCCTCCGAGTAACGCGTGCCCGCGGTGAAGTCCCAGCGGCCGAGGGAGTAGGTCGCCTGACCGAACAGGGCATAGCCCTCGCGGGAGATGTCGTACCACTGGTCCGCCGTCAGCCCGGCCAGGATGCCGAAGGTCGGATCCTGCGCGCCCGCGAAGATGTCCTGGTCCAGGTTGCGGAACTCGTCGAACCAGAAGGCGCCGAGCGTCCAGTCCCAAGGGCTGTCCGCCGCGTTCGAGGCGAGGCGGAACTCCTGGGACAGGGTCCCCTGTTCGACCCGGATGTGCTGGTAGTTGCCCTCGAACTCCCGGCCGTCGATATCGGAGAACTGCAGGGTCTCGGCTTCGCGATTGCCCGTGATCGAGGTGAACGTCCCCCAGGGGAGGTCCCAGTCGAGCCGGAACGATGCTCCGACGATGTCGTCCCTGCTGTCGTCCAGGTCGGAGTTGTAGGTCAGGTAGTCGTCGATCCCGCTGTCGGGGACCCCGGCGCCGAGCATGCCGCCGCGCCACCGCTTGACGTCGACCGACAGGTCCAGGGTCAGGGTGTCCGTCGGGTTGGCGACCACCCGGGCTTGGCTCACGAGCTGATCGAACGCGGTCTGCGGCCGGTCGAGCTCGATGTTGTCCAGGAATCCGTCGCTTTCCTCGTAGCGTACGGCGAGGCTCATCGCGAGGCGCTCGCCGACCGGCCCGGCGACGTAGCCCTGGAGATCGACGGTGTCGAATTCATCGGCGCGCAGACGGGCCTTGCCCTCGAACGCGTCGCCCGGCTTGCGCGTCACGATGTTGAGTGCGCCCCCCTGGGTGTTGCGCCCGAACAGCGTGCCCTGGGGGCCCCGCAGAATCTCGACGCGCTCGACTTCGAGAAAGTCCATGTCGAAACCCATGTTCGGCTGATAGACACCGTCGACGAAAGTGCCCACCCCCGGCTCGATGATCGGGGTCGCGCCGATGCCGCGCACGACGAGGTGTTGGCCGATCGTGTCCGAACCGAACTCGGCCGCCACGAAGTACACATTGGGCGCGGTGCCGTACAGTTCCTTGATGCTCTCGACGCCCGTGGCCTCGAGTTGCTCGCCGCTGAAGGAGCTGACCGCCATTGGAACGTCGATGAGGCGTTCTTCCCGCTTGCGCGCGGTGACGACGATTTCTTCGAGAACGGCGGTCTGTCCTTCGGCCAGGGCGAGCTGCCCGACCTGTGGCAAGGCGATCAGCAGAACCGCTTGCACGGCGTGCATCAGCCGACTACTCGTGGGGCTACTCATGGCCTTCCCCTTCGCGATGTGCGTTCGAGGATTCTCACGGAAATCATGGAAGATTTCAAAGAAGATTGTCTCCACGAGTGACGTATGGTTTGATCGTTTCCGTGTTTGCGGCGAGCACGCAAGCGCAACGAAGAACCGCGAAGAAGAGAACCGCGAAAGAGGCGCAGACTTGGTCAATCCGACACCTCCCGCCGCAGTGGTCGAGCCCGGGGCGACGGAGTACCCGAAGCCAGGCCCTGGCCGCCACCGGATGGAACAGGCGGTCGAGCACATCGAGGACGGCATCCGCAACGGGCTGTACCTGCCGGGGCAGCGGCTCGTGGAGGCAGAGGTCGCGGCCAGCTCGGGCCTCGGCGTCGGCCCGGTCCGCGAGGCCCTGCGCCTGCTTGCGGGAGAAGGTCTCGTGGAAGTCCGGCCGTACCGGGGCGCCGTGGTCAAGCGCCTGTCGGCGGAGGAGATCGTGCAGATCTACCAGGCCGCGAAGGGCGTCGTCTACATGAGCCTGACGCTGGCGGCCCCGGCCCTGCGCGACGCCGCCAACCGCGAACGCATCCTCGCTGCCGTCGAACAGGTACGCGCCTTCGAGGAAGCGCCGATCACGGACCTGCTCAGGGCGGTCACCCACTACTACTTCGTCCTGCACGACATCGCGGGCAACCACTACCTGACGGTGCTGATCCGGCGGCTGCACCTCGGGCTGGTGCACCGGGAAGTCGCCAACCTGCACCCGACGATCGACCGGGGGCGGGTGGTCAGGGCTTACGCGGACGCGACCGAGGCCTTACTGGCCGGCGACGCGCAACGCGCCATCGACATCAAGATGGCCTACTTCGACAACTACATCGAAGCGATCCGCAAGGCGGGTCGCACCTGGACGGCGTAACCATGCAACACAGCAACGATCGAATCCTGGTCACCCATGTCGGCAGCCTGCCGCGTTCTCCCGCCCTGCTCGACATGCTCGGACAGGCGGAAGCCGGCGAGGACGTCGACCGCGGCGCGTTCCAGGCAGAGGTGCTCGACGGGCTCAGGGAGGCCGTGCGCGAGCAGGCGGCGGCGGGCATCGACATCGCCGGCGATGGCGAGCTGCCCCGAATCGGCTTCTCGTTCTACGCCAAGGACCGGATGACCGGCTTCGGCGGCGTGGCGCAGCGCGGGACCGTGACCGACTTCGCCAAGTTCCCGGGGTACGCGGAACTGGTGGTCAGCCGTTCCGCCGGCGAGTCCACCGCCGGCAAGTCCGCTTCGGTCTGGGAAACGCCGGAATGCGTCGACGAAGTGCGCTACGACCCGGAACTCACCCAGGCGAAGGAGGAACTGGACCTGTTCGCGGACGCCCTCGCGGCGGAACCGGAAGCGGGCGGCCGTTTCGCCGGCACTTTCGTCACGGCCGTCACGCCGGGGATCCTCGCGACCACGCTGCTGCGCAATCCGGACAACCCGGCCTATCCGCGGGACGAGGACTACGTCTTCGCGCTGGCCCGGGAACTGCGCCGGGAGTACGAGTACATCGTCTCCCGGGGGCACATCCTGCAGCTCGACGCCCCGGACCTGGCCCTCGAGCGCCAGATCCTGTTCGTGGACCGGCCGCTCCCGGAGTTCCAGGCGCGCATGGAAGTGCACGTGGCGGCGCTGAACGAGGCGCTCGAGAACATCCCGAGGGACCGGGTGCGCCTGCACGTCTGCTGGGGCAACTGGGACGGGCCGCACTGCGACGACGTGGACCTGGAGTCGATCCTGCCCATCATCTACCAGGCCCGGGTGGGCGGGCTGTCGCTGGCCTGCGCGAACCCGCGCCATGCCCACGAGGTGGACCTGTTCCGCGAGATGCCGCTGCCCGCGGACATGGTCATGTTCCCCGGCGTCATCGACGTCACCACGAACATGCTGGAGCACCCGCAGGTGGTGGCCAACCGCCTGTGCCACTGGGTGGACGTGATCGGCGACCGGGAACGGGTGATCGCCAACACGGACTGCGGGTTCTCCACGTTCGCGGGCTATACGATGGTTGCGCCGGACGTGGTGTGGGCCAAAATGCGAGCGATGGCGGATGGCGCGGCCATCGCGACGGAGCGGCTTTGGGGATGAGGCCAGAGAGCGAGTGAAGAAGCGAGTGATGAAGCGAGTGAGGAAGCGAGAGAGGGAGAGATAGCGACATGGAACCGAAGAGAAGCATGACCGCGGAGGAGATCCGGAGCCGCGTGGCGCGGTTCACGGACCTGAAGCGGATGTCCACCTCGAGTGAGCTGGACTGGGTGCCGCAGGAAGCTATGGACGTCATCTTCGCCCGCGACCTGCGGCCGATCATCATCGAGCAGACGAAGAACCCCTTCGGCAAGACGGCGGCGATCTACGGCGCGGCCGGCACGACCATGAACGTCTCGATCATGCCGCCGGGACAGGGCCCCTGCCTGCATGCCCACGACAATACCTACGAGACCTTCGTGGTCCTCGACGGCACGATCGAGTTCCGGGTCGGCCCCGAGGGGGAGGAGAAGGTGACCCTCGGCAAGTGGGACACGTTCTCGTGCCCCCCTGGCGCCTACCGGGGTTTCAGCAACGCCGGCGAGGACGACGCCGTGCTGCTCACCGTGATCACCGGCGCGGTGGATGCGCGCGACGATGTCTGCGTACCGCCGAGCGTCGGCCGCGACATCGACGAACGCTTCGGGGGCGAGGTGCTCGGCGCGTTCAAGAAGCTCGCGACGTTCAACGAAGCGTAGGGCCGTCGGCGCCGGCGACTGACCTGGCAGACGGGAGAGCCCCAATGTCCGAATTCCACGACCTCACCATGAACGCCATCACCGGGGAGCCGGTGTCTTTCGAACAGTACAAGGGAGGGGCCTGCCTGGTCGTGAATCTCGCCAGCCAGTGAGGCCACACGCGCCAGTACGCAGGTCTGCGTACCCTGCATGAAGAAGGCAACGTGACGGTGCTCGGCTTCCCGTGCAACCAGTTCGGCGGACAGGAACCGGGCACCCACGAGGAGATCCTCGAGTTCGCCCGGTCCCGCTACGACGCGACCTTCCCGATCTTCGAGCGGGTGAGGGTCAGGGGCAAGCGGGCGTGCGAACTGTACCGCTACCTGACGTCGCGAAAGGCGAATCCCAAGGGCAAGCCGGACGTCACATGGAACTTCACGAAGTTCCTGGTCGGCCCGGACGGCGAGGTCCTGGCCCGCTACGAACCCCGGGTGACGCCGGAAGAGATCGCCGACGACCTTGCGAACCACCTGTAGGGGACGCCCTTGTGGCGTCCCGTCTCGACTTCAAGCGAGGCCCTGAGCCCCCTTGCGGCGTCCCGTCTGGACGTCGAGCATGGACGCACCCAGGGCGGGGACAAGCCCCGCCCCTACATGTCCGTGTCGGCGGGCGCCGGCCACAAGCCGAGTTCCCGCGCCAGGGCCGTGAAGTTCGCGAGTACGATGTGCCACGAGGGATGGGTGTTCGGCCAGTCGCTCACCGGCAGGACGCCCATCCGTTCCATGTAGCGCTCGTAGTGCGCGCGCCAGACGGGCCGGGCAAGCTCTTCCAGCACAGCGGCAACGGACTCGTGCGTCGTCGCGTCGCGCAGCATGGTACGGCGGGCGGTATCCGGGTCGAGCAGGATCAAGGACGGACGGATAGCCGCGAGGTCGTGTACGTGCCTCACCAGATCGGGATAGGAGTCGGCGTTACGCGGCAGCCGGGTCGTAAGAGCCTGCCACTTGCCGCTGGCGATCTCGACGGGGTGGATGGCGTCGAACTCCGACCCCGACACCCCCACCTGACTGACGCTCGGCATCATCAGCGGGATGTGCACCAGCTCGCACTTGATGCCCGCCACGACGTTCTCGTCCGGAACCGCGCTCCGGTAGTTGTAGATGAACGTCTGGAGGACGGCGTCCTTGCGGATGCGTCCCTTGCGGGTCGGCTCGAGAAACGGCATCTCCGCGTGGACGTGCGCCTTGAACTCCTGGCCGATCTCCTTCAGGACGGCGATCCGTTCGTCGGTGTCCAGCCGTCGCACGGACTCGTCGGGAATCAGCCGGATGTCGAGATCTTCCGAAAACCGGGTGGTGGCGCGGTGGTAGGCCACGAGCGCCGTGCCGCCCTCGATGGCGAGCCTGGCCCGATCGCTCCGAAAGCGCTCCATGGCCAGCAGGACCCGGCGTACGAGCAGGTCCTTCTCCGCCCGGGCGAGGGAGTGGCACCGCTCGAAGGTGTTGAAGTGGGCCTCGATCTCCCGGCGGCCGGGAGGTTCCTCCGGTAGGTCCATGCTGCCTCCTTGCAGGGCGGCCCGTCGCCGCCGCTTTGCGACCCGTCTTCCATCGGGCGTCTCGAACATCGCCTGCACGCCCCGCTTGCGGATCACGCGCCGGCAGGGCCGGTCCAGCCTCCACACGGCGCCGCCTGACTTCTGGCTGTAGCCGCGGACGGGCTCGCCGGGCAGGATGCGGTAGCCGAGCTTCGGCATTACCTCGGGGACGATCTCGAAGACCTTCGCCGCGCCGATGCCGTAGATGCCGCGGCCGACGCGCGTCAGCCGCCCGGTCTCGCAGTAGTGGCGCAGGGCGCGGTCGCAGGCGTGGGCCGGCGCGTGCGGCGTCAGCTCGGAGCGCAGGACCGCCTTGCGCCCGGCCTCGGCGAGCAGGCGGCGAAGGGCTTCGCAGGCGGTTTCGTATGCGGTCCCGGCGACGGTCATCGTGGCCTCCGGCGCAAGTTTGGGAGGGATCGGCGAACGGGTCAAACGGCGCGTGAGGCGCCGCTTACGCGAACAGGATGTTCCGGATGATGAACAGCGACAGGAACGCCTGCACGACGAAGATCGCCGCGACCGCCCAGCGCACCCAGGACCCGGGCAGGAGCCGCGGGTCCATGCGGCGCTTCTGCAGGTAGAACGTCAGGAAGCTCTGCAGGGGCAGCATGAAAGCGCCGTACGTCGCCCCGAAGGTGACGAGCACGATCGGTTGCGGGAACCACAGGTAAAGCCCGGCGCTGACGATGGGCATCGCGACGACGTATCCGGCGATCCACTTGCGCCGTAGCGCGAGGTTGCTCCGCGGGATGAAGCCGAGGGTGACGAGGAGGTCGGGGAAGCTGCGGGAACCGGCGCCGATACCGGACAGGGACGTCGAGAACAGGATGCAGAACGCCCCGAAGCTGAACAGCCAGAAGGACCAGGGCCCGAGGGTCTGCGTGTACATGCGGGACAGGACGGCGATCGTCTCGGAACCGGACGGCAGTTCGCCGATGCGATGCAGCACGCCGGCGCCGAGGAAGAAGAACGAGAGCGTCGCGAAGGTCAGGATGACGAGCGTCACCCACACGTCGGTCTGGACCACGCGCACCCAGCCCCGCGCCCGATCCACCCACCCGGGATCGTTGCGGTCGCCGCCCACGAAGGTCGGATAGCCCTTCTCCACGCACCAGTAGGTGTAGGCCGCGATCTCCCCGGAAGCGACGCCCGTGGCGCCGTACATGGCGAGGGCGAGCACGGCGTGCTCGAGCGGGAAGTCGAAGGTCAGGCCGGACAGGATGTCGGCGCCGGTCGCGCGGAACTCCGTCGTCTGCATGAGGAGTGCCGAGACGATCGTCGCGGCGGTGAAGCTCATGACGAGGACGAGCATGGCCTTCTCGAGGCGCATGTAGGCCCCGGTGCCGAGGATGAGCATGACCAGGGCCGCAGCGGACACCGTGGCCCACGTTTCAGTCATCGCCGGGACCACGGGGCCGAGGAGCAGTCCGAGCGCCTGGCCGGCGCCGCCGATGATCCCGCCGCCGATGAGGATGCCGGGCACGAACCCCACGAGGCCGAGCCAGATCGGCCAGGCCACGCGCTCCTTGTTGAAGAAGCGGAGCTTGCCGGGCAGGCGGTTCAGCGCGCGCAGGTAGGTGTCGCCGGTGGTGACGACATAACGCGCGAGTTCCGCCTGGATGAGGGACTTGATCCAGCAGGAGAACAGCACCCACCAGAGGAGGACGAAACCCGCCGCCGCGCCGAGCCCGGCCGTCAGCAGGATCTCGCCGGACCCGACGATGGAGCCGGAAACGACGATCCCCGGGCCGAGGTTGCGCAGCCGGGCGAGCAGCCCCCGCGGCGGTTCCCGGGTTTCGCCGGGGCGGATGGTGTAGGGATCGTCGCTCACGCGGGTCAGGAAGCGATCGGCGTGCAGGCGTAATCCGCGTACCGCACGCGCCGGTCCTCGTCCAGCGTCTTGAACAGGAACGCCTTGCCGCGCATGGCGACGTGTACCGTCTCGACGAGAAGGGCCCCCGACTCCGGGTCGCGGAAGAAGGTCGTCTCCTGGCGGAACTCGTGGATCTTCACGGTCGGCCCCGGAGAGACTTCCTCGAGGGCTTCCAGCACGAACGACGTCGGCACGAAGCCGGACTTGCGCACCGTCAGCGTGCCCTGGAGCTTGTCCAGGAACGGGGGCGCGTCGCTGTCCTCGGAGGGCGCCAGGGCGAACGTGAAGGTCAGCGTCTCGTAGTCTTCGTCGGCGAGGACGACCGTCTCCTCGCGCGCCATCGCGGCGACGTCGAACTCCGTGGGATGTCCGCGCCGGCGGCGGTCCTCGGCGCCCCCCTCGTAGCGCTCGAGTTCCTGGAGGGAAGGGGACCGGTCGCCGATGGCGACGAGACGCCAGCCCTCGCCGGGCGTGAAGCGCTCCTCGAGGTCGCGTCCCTGGATCGTCGCGCGCGTCGTGTAGCTGCACGACAGCCGGTCGTCCGCGGGCGGATTGGCTGCCGCGACGGAGCGGAACAGGGAGAGGGCGCGGTCGCCCCCTGCGGCGAGGACGACGAGCAACGCGGTTCCGGCGAGGGCGCCCATCTCAGCCTGGCTCGACGACGCGCGCGGCGGCGGCCGGCTACAGACCCAGCCGCTCGAACTGCGAGGGCGGCGCGTCGGCGGCCTCCATCGTCCGCCGCAGCAGGTCCACGTAGCGCGCCTCCGCCGGCTTGCCGACGAGATTGCGCGTCTGCCGGGGATCGTTGCCGAGGTGGAAGAGCTGCGAGTCCTTCACGATGTCCGTCCGCCGCATCCCGGAGCGCGCGCGGACGACCGGCATGTCGGTGTAGGGCAGGAAGCTGCCGAACTCCGCCTCGCGGAACATGCGGTCGCCCGGCAGGCTGTGGAAGTGATAGGACGTCGGGATCTGGTAGTGCATGAAGAGCGGTGCGTTGTCGGCCTGGGCGGCGGCCCGCATGTAGGTGTAGCTCCCGTCGGTCACGTTCACGGGCATGCCGAACCAGCCGTAGAGGACGGCCTCGCGGGCCACCGGCGCGTCCTTCTCGAATACGCCCCGCAGGGACTCTCCGTGGATCGGCTGCGGACAGTCCACGCCGAAGTAGTCGAGCAGCGTCGGCATGACGTCGATGTTCTGCGTGAGTTGCGCGCGTCGCTGCCCGGCGTGCCGGTTCCCGGGCAGCTTGGCGACGAAGGGCAGGTTCGAGAGTTCGTTCCAGGCGTGCCAGCGGTTCTTGCCGGTGCAGCCGTGCTCGCCGATGAGGTGGCCGTGGTCGGTGGTCAGGATGACGAGGGTCTCCTCGAAGATGCCCTGCCTCTCCAGTTCGTCGAGCAGCCGGCCGAGATACTCGTCCGCCATCGACAGCGTGCCGGCGTAGCGGCGGCGCAGGTGCCGGATGGCGTCCTCTCCGCCCTCGGCCCGGTCGTAGCCCGTCCACAGGTTCAGCGGTCCCGACCAGTCGTCGCCGTACTGGTCCACGTAGACCCGCGGACAGTCGAACGGCTCGTGGGGGTCGAAGCCCTCCACCCAGAGGAGGAAGTCGTCCGTCCCCTCGTTGCGCTGCAGCCAGTCCACGGCGCCGAGGAAGGTCTTCGGCGTCGGGAACTCCGCCGCGGAGGTGAAGCGCTCGGCGTTGAGCGCGTACTGCTCGGTCCACCGCCCGAGGTGCTCCGGTTCCGCCGGCGGCCGCGCGCGCGACTGCCAGCAGTCGTTCTCCTGACCGCGGTGGAACTGGTAGGTGTCGAACTGGGTGTGGTAGTTCTCGCCGCCGACGTGGAAGTAGTGGTAGTGGTCGGTCTCCATGTGCGAGCGGATGCCGGCCTTGCGCAGGAGGCCGGGGAACGGCACGTCGAACGGCTCGATGGCGCCCCAGGGCCGCTCGAGGAAGTTCAGGCGCCCCGTCATGATGTCGCGCCGCGCCGGCATGCAGGGCGCGGACCCCAGCCAGTGGTTGTCGTGGACGACGCCGCTGTTCGCGAGCCGGGTGATGTTCGGCGCCCGCACCCAGTCGTTGCCGTAGATCGGCAGGTAGTTGCGGTTCAGGCTGTCGAGCAGGATGAAGATGGCTTTCATGCGGGTCTCCGGTTCGGGTGGGGGACGCGGGCGGTAGCCGCTAGAAGCCCTCGCCTTCCTCCTGCGTCGGCATGCCGGAATAGTGCACGTGATGGATCTGCCAGACGCCGTTCTCGCGCCGGTAGATCTGCGTCTCGCGGCCCGCCGAGTTGATGGGCGTGCCGTCGGGAAGACTCGCCTCGAAGGTCCAGTAGAAGTCGGACCAGGCCGTGTCGTCGGTGAGTTGGTGTATCTCGAAGTCACCGATCGTGAGATGTCGCGTCGGCAGTCCACCCATCGCTCCGAGGTAGAAGTTCTCCCTGATTTCCTCCCAGCCGCGTTGATGGCCGCGCGGATGGATGAACGAGACGCCGGAGTCCTGGCTCCAGATCTCCTCGGCGAGATCCAGGTCGAGTGTGTTGGTGGCGCGCGCGTAGGTCTCTAGCAGCGCGGCGATCTCGGCCGTGGCGGTGTCCTGGGCAAAGGCGGCGCTGCCCAGCAGGGCGGCGAGGGCGAAAGTGGCCAGGGGTCTCAACATGACTTGCTCCCGAATGAAGTGGTTATGGTGCGTCAACGCGTGCCCGCGTCGAGCTTGTAGGTGACCGTTGCCATGGCGATCTCCGCCCCGGCGGCGTCCGTAACGCACACCTCGCCGACGGAGATCGTGCCGCCCCGCCGGCGTACCGTCGCCGTGGCCGTGAGGTCGATGCCGACCGCCAGGCGCAGGTAGTGGATCGTGAACCCGACGGTGGCCCCACGGGCGTTCGGCGCCGGGTCGGGCAGCGACCAGAATGCCGCGGTCGCGGCGGTATCGACGAACGCGCTGATGGCCCCGCCGTGGATGCGCCCGACGCCGAGGTGCGGCCCATAGGGCAGGCGCAGGACGACGCGGTCCGGCTCGGACTCGACGAACTCGATGCCCATCGTCCGCGCGAAACCCTCCTGCACGATGCCGTGCACGCGGTCGAGTCCCATCTTTCAGTCCGAGAGCGCCTCGTGGTTCTGCGCATTGAACGCGTCGATGAACCCCTGCATGGCGGCGACGGCGGCTTCGCGCATGACGGGACGGGCTTCCTGTGGCTGACGTTGGACGCGCGGGCGGCGCCCGGCGAGCGTGGTAGCTTACCGCATCGCGATTGTCGAACGAGGGATCTCGGGTGGCCGCACGCTCGGAACGCCGCAGCTTCTGGACCTGGGGTTACGCCTCGGACGAGCCGTCCGCTGACGAGCGCCGCGCGGCGGCCGAACGGCTGTCGGCCCGCTTCGGGCGCGACGTGACGCCGCCCTCCGTCCCCGACCTCGGGGACGTCTCGCTCAGGCCCGCCAGGATCGAGGTGCCCGCGCGCCTCGCCGGTTTCGTGACGACCGACCATGCGGAGCGCGCGACGCACACGTACGGCGGACACTCGATGGAACTCCTGAAGGCCCTCCGGGGCGTGTTCGACAACCCGCCGGACGCGGTCGCGCATCCGCGCACGGAGGACGAACTCGAGGCTGCGCTCGCATGGTGCGACGCCGGCGGCTACACGGCGATCCCCTACGGCGGCGGGACGTCGGTGGTGTGGGGCCTGAACGTGCCCGAGGCGTCGGACGCCGCGGTCAGCATCGACCTCGACCACCTGAGCGACGTGATCGAGATAGACGAGGTCTCGCGCGCCGGCCGCTTCGGCGCCGGCCTCCTGGGACCGGACCTCGAAGCCGCCCTGCGGCCGATGGGGCTGACCTTGCGGCACTTCCCGCAGAGCTTTCCCTGGTCCACGGTCGGCGGCTGGGTGGCGACGCGTTCCGGGGGCCATTACGCCACCAACCACACCCACATCGACGACTTCGTCGAGTCGACGCGCATGCTGTCTCCCGCGGGATGGATGGAGACGCGGCGCCTGCCGGGCAGCGGTGCGGGCCCGAGCCCGGACCGGCTCGTGATCGGGTCGGAGGGCACGCTCGGCATCATCAGCGAGTGCTGGCTGCGCCTGCAGAAACGCCCGCGCTTCCGCGCCACGGCGGGCATCACGTTCCCGGACTGGCACACGGGCACGGAGGCCGTGCGCGCCGTCGTGCAGGCGAAGCTCTGGCCGGCCAACCTGCGCATCCTCGACCCCGTGGAAGCGGGTGCGAGCGCCGGGCTCGACGGCACGTCGGCCCTGCTCATCGTCGGCTTCGAGTCGGCGGACATCCCCCAGGGCACGAACATCGAGCAGGCCGTGGCGCTGGCCCGCGACCACGGCGGGCGCGTCGCGGACGACGACATCCTCGTCGACGACGGACGCGGCCAGGCCACCGGCCGCGGGGGCGCGGTGGGGGCCTGGCGCAACGCCTTCATCGGCGTCAACGCGGGGGTGACCAACGGGCTCGGCCTGCTGTCCGACACGTTCGAGACGGCCATCACCTGGGACCGCTGGCCCGGGTTCGATGCGGCGGTGCGCGAACGGATGACGCGCGTCCTCAAGGACGTGCTGGGGGAGGGCGCCGCGCTGTCCTGCCGCTTCACGCACGTCTATCCCGACGGGCCCGCGCCCTACTACTCGTGGAACGGAGCCGCGGCGCTCGGCGGCGAAGCGGAACAGTGGCAGGCGATCAAGGACGAAGCGACCGCCGCGGTCGTGGACGCCGGCGGCACGGTCACGCATCACCACGCCGTGGGACGCATGCACCGGCCCGGCTGGGACCGCCAGCGCCCGGAGCTGTTCGCGGAAGTGCTGAAGGCGGCCAAGGGGCGTCTCGATCCGAACGGCATCCTCAATCCGGGCGTCCTCATCGACGGCTGAAACCGTCGTGTGGAGGCGGCTCGCGGTCCTGTGCGTTTCCCTGTGCGTTGCGGCGGGCGCCGAACGCCCCGCGATCGACTACCGGCACGGCTACTCGATGTTCGGGGAATTGAAGTACCCGCCGGACTACACGCATTTCGACTATCACAACCCGGATGCACCGAAGGGCGGAACGCTGGTGATGTCGCACATGGCCGCCTTCGACACCCTCGCGCCGCTGTCGTCCACCGGTGCGCGGGCGCCCGGCTCGGACCTGACCCTGGACCGGCTGCTGACGATCTCGGGGGACGAGATGAACGCGTACTACGGCGACCTGGCCGAGGGGCTCGCCGTCTCCCCGGACCGGCGTTGGATCGCGTTCAGGTTGCGTCCGGAGGCGCACTGGCACGACGGCGTGCCGATCACGTCGGCCGACGTGGCCTACACGATGGAGACGATCCGGGCGGACCCGTTCGCCGCGGGACTCCCGGACGTGCTGGGCTGGATCGCGTCGATCGAGGTGCTGAACGACCGGGAGGTCGTCCTGCACACCCATGCCGACGTGACGGCCGCCAACTTCACGATCCTCAACTTCATGACCGTGCTGCCGGCCCACTACTGGAAGGGCCGGGACCCCCGGAAGCCCGACCTCGTCCCGCACCTCGGGAGCGGCCCGTACCGGGTGGCGGACTTCGAGCCGGGCCGCAGCGTGCGGTACGAGCGCGTGCCCGACTACTGGGGCCGCGACACGCCGCCGAACCGGGGCCGTTACAACTTCGACATCCTGCGCTACGAGGTGTACCGGGACGGCACGGTGGCGCGGGAGGCCTTCCGCAAGGGGCTCTTCGACTACTGGATCGAGCAGGACCTCCGGCACTGGGTGTCGTCCTACGACACGCCGGCCCACGCGAAGGGATGGCTGGTCAAGGGCAAGTACTACCTGCGGATCGAGATCGGCGTGCGCCTCATGCTGTGCTGGAACACGCGCAGGGCGCCCTTCGACGACCGCAGGGTGCGCCAGGCGCTGACCTACGCGATGGACTTCGACTGGCAGAACCGGGCGCTGCACAGGGGGCTCCACGAGCGCGCCGAGAGCCACTTCCCGAACACCCCGTTCGCGGCGGCCGGGCTACCGGACGAGGCGGAACTCGCGCTGCTGGAGCCGCTGCGCGACACGTTGCCGGCGGAGCTCTTCACCGAGCCGTTCGCACTGCCGGAGTCGAGCGGGACCGGACGCAACCGGGCGGGCCTCGAGCGCGCCCGGGTTCTGCTCGACGAGGCCGGGTGGCGGGTTCGCGGCGACGCCCTGGTGAACGATCGCGGCGAGCCGTTCGAGATCGAGTTCCTGTCGCGGTCGCCGGCGGACCAGCGGACGCTGCTCCCCTACATGGACAGTCTCGCGCAACTCGGTATCCGGGGCTCGATCCGCACCGTGGACAACACCGAGTACATCAACCGCCGCCGGAGTCTCGACTTCGAGGCGGGCCTGCGCAACCACGACATCCTCCTGCCGCCGATCATTGAGTTGAAGGGGTTCTTCCACTCGGTAGCCGCCGGCATGCCGCTTACGCGCAACATGGCCGGCATCGCGCATCCCGCCGTGGACGCGCTGGTGGAGACCGCGACGGACGCCACGTCGTTCGAGACCATGCGGACCGCCCTCAAGGCCCTCGACCGCGTGCTGCTCTGGGGTTACTACCAGGTCCCGCTGAACGCCGTGGCCGACCCCTTCCTCGCGTACTGGGACAAGTTCGGCCGGCCGGCGCGTGCGCTCGAGGCGAAGTACCGGTCGCCGTTCCCGCACGGGTGGTGGTACGACGCGGAGAAGGCCGCCCGCATCCGGCTCGGAGACTGATCGGCGCGATCGGGATCCTCAGGCCCAGGGTTCGAGAACGACCTTCGCGGCGTCTCCGCCGAAGAACAGGTCGAAGGCCTCGGGGGCCTGCTCGATGCCGAAGCGGTGGGTCACCATGTCGTCCGCCGGGAGGCCGCGCCGCACGAGCGCCTCGAGTTCCTCGTGATCCGTCGGTGCGGAATACCAGGTGCCGATCACCTCGATCTCCTTCAGCGTGAAGTGCTGCATGGTGTCGATCGTCGGACCCTTGTCGCTCACGCCGATCAGCGCCATCCGCCCGCTCTTGCGCAGCACGTCCATGCACAGGGTCTGCGCCTCCGGGGCGGCGGAGCACTCGAGCGCCACGTCGATGCCGCGGGGCCCCGCGATCTCGGCGATGCGCGCGTGGATGTCGGTCTCCTCGGCCGGGTTCACGCACGCGTCGGCGCCGCACTGGCGGCCCTGTTCGAGCCGGTAGGGGTTGACGTCGAGCACGATGGTGCGGGCGTTGAGGAAGCGGCAGAGCATGGTCGCCGCGAGGCCGATCGGACCCTGGCCCGTGATCAGCACGGTGTCGAACCCGGTGACGCCCAGGCGCTTGATCGCCCGAAAGGGCGTGCCGATCGCGTCGCCGAAGAGGGCGCCGGTCTCGAAGGAGATGTCGTCGGCGAGGGGCAGGCAACTGCGCTCGTTGACGAGCACGTACTGGGAGTGATTGCCGGGGAAGCGGCGGCCGGGAGGACGGTCGCAGAGGACCCAGTGTCCGGCGACGCAGTAGCGGCAACTCCCGCAGGGGGCGGCGGCGTGCAGCGCGACCCGGTCGCCCTCCTTGACGTACTTCGAGCCGCGCGCCTTCGCGACGACGCCGGAGCCCTCGTGGCCGCTGTTGAAGACGTTGTTCGCGCCCATGCGCCTGCCGCCGTCCCAGGCGTGGCGCTCGGACCCGCAGAGGGGCGAGGACATGACCTCCACCACCACCTCGTCGCGCTCCGCCGGCTCGGGATCCGGCAGGTCGATCACGTCCACGCCGCAGTTGCCCAGCATTCGCACCGTGCGCATTTCCGTCCCCCGTCTGTCGGTCAAGCCGGAGGCAGTGTGTCGGATTGTGGGGGCGAGGGCAAAGCCGGGCCCGGGCGCATCCCGGGGGCAGGTTGCCCCGGGGGTCGCGTTGCGACAGACTCAGGCGGTGCCTTGCTCCTGGAGCGGCGTTCGATGCACTTGCTGACGGATCGGGCCGGGGCGCGAGCCCCGGGTGTTGAGGAATCCTGGCAGGGTCTTGACCGGAGTGCGGGCAGGACGCCTGCCGGCGTCCTGGTACGCGCCGCCTGGCTTGCGGCCTGCCTTTGCGCGGGTACCGTTTTCGGCGCCGGCGTTACGCCGTCTCCGGTCGCCGCCACGGAACTCGGCCCGCCCGCCCCGACGTGGTTCGTCGTCAAGGGCGTCCTGGGCGCCGCCTTCGTGTTCGATGCCGCCGACGGGGAGATGCGCGGGACCCTCTCGCTCACGCCCTGGACGCCGACGGTGCGCCGCCACGCGGGCCGGGGCGAGATCTACGCGGCGGAGACGCACTACACGCGGCGCTACGGCGGTGAACGCACGGATGTGCTGCGCATCTACGCCCACAACACGCTCAACCCGACGGCCGAAGTCGTCATCCCGCCCAAGATGACGGCGGTACACCCGCATTACCTCGGCCTGCTCTCCGGCGGCCGGTACGTGACGGTCTTCAACATGACCCCCGCGCAGTCGGTCACGGTGGTGGACGTGGAGAACCGGCGCTTCGTGACGGAGATCTCGACCCCCGGATGCGCGACCATCCTGC